>JALYQD010000010.1 GCA_030856025.1 Actinomycetota bacterium | reverse complement strand
AGGCCTCCAGGTCAGTGAAGCGGTTTCTAGACAGCTCCACTTCACGCCCGGAGGCCTTCACCCATCAAGAACATTCAGACCGTGTCGTCACACGATCTCGACCAACGTGCCTGGTCAGTACACCTAGCCCACCGTTGTCCCGGCGGCGATGACGCTGGTGGCGACCAGGAGGAGAACGACCGCGCCGAGGGCGATGCGATAGAACACGAACGGCATGTAGGACTTGGTGCTCACGTATTCGAGCAGCCAATGAATGACGGCGAGGCCGACGACGAACGACACGATCGTCGCGACGAGGGTCGGCACCATGCCGTACTCGTTCGCACCCCCGATGTCCTTCAGCTTGAACACGCCGGCGCCGACCACAGCCGGGATCGCCAGGAGGAACGCATACCGCGTCGCGGCGGCACGCTCGTAGCCGAGGAAGAGCCCCATGCTGATCGTCGCGCCCGAACGGGACACGCCGGGCACGAGTGCCCCGGCCTGGGCGAGGCCGAACAGGATCGCGTGGCTGAGGGTGAGGTTCTCGATCGCTGTGTCCTTGCGGCCGACCCGCTCGGCGACGCCGAGGACGATGCCGAGGACGATCAGGGTCGAACCGATGACCCAGAGGTTGCGGAAGTTCTTGTCGATGAGGCTCTGCAGCGCCAGGCCGAGCAGCACGATGGGGACCGATCCGATGATGACGAACCACCCCATCCGCCATTCCTGTGTGGTGCGGGCGGCCTTGTTGAAGACGCCGCGCACCCATCCCGATCCGATGGACCAGATGTCCTTGCGGAAATAGATGAGCACGGCCAGCTCGGTACCGATCTGGATGACCGCGGTGAAAGCGGCCCCCGGATCGTTCCATCCGAGGAACTTCGGAAAGATCGCCAAGTGTGCGCTGCTGGAGATGGGAAGGAACTCGGTCAGGCCCTGGAGAACGCCCAGGAAGACTGCCTTGGACAGGTCTACGAATAAATCCACCGTGCGAGCCTACCGGCGAGGTTCGTGGACTCCTATTAGCCTTTGCTCATGCGGTATCGACGGCTGGGACGCACCGGGCTCGAAGTCTCCCGGCTGGGGCTTGGCACGATGCAATGGGGCGCCGTGGTCGACGAGCACGAAGCCAACGAGCAGCTGAAGGCTTTCCTCGATGCGGGTGGCACTTTCATCGACACGGCCGCCAACTACTCCATCGGAGCCAGCGAAAGCACCCTCGGCGCGGTGATCTCCAAAAACGATTGCCGCGATCGGATCGTCCTGGCCTCCAAGGCCGGCCTCCGACAACTTCCCACTGGCTCGCGGCGCGACACCTCACGGCGTTCCATGCTCCGACAGCTCGACGAGTCGCTCGATCGGCTCGGCACCGATCACCTCGACTTGTGGCAAGTCCACATCTGGGACGACAGCGTGCCCGTCGAAGAGACGCTTGCCACTCTCGAGCACGCCGTCCGCACCGGTCGCACCCGTTACGTCGGCATCTCCAATTACGCGGGTTGGCAGACGGCATACGCGCACGCCTGGCTCGTCGCACGCGCCGATGCGCTGCCGCTCGCGAGCAGCCAGGTCGAGTACTCCCTCGTCAACCGCGACGTCGAGGCCGAAGTCGTGCCTGCCGCACTGGCGTTCGGTATGGGCATCCTCGCCTGGTCGCCCCTGGGCCGTGGCGTGCTCACCGGCAAATATCGCAACGGGATTCCGGCAGACTCGCGGGCAGCGACGTCAGGAATCGATCAATTCGTCGAGCCCTACCTGACACCGGAGTGCGCTCCGATCGTCGAGGCCGTGGCTCGGGCGGCCGAAGGCCTTGGCGTGGAGATCTCGCACGTTGCTCTGGCCTGGTTGCGGGATCGGCCCGCCGTCGCGTCGGCGATCGTCGGCGCTCGTACCGCCCATCAGCTTCGGCAGACGTTGGGATCCGAAGACGTCGAAATACCCGAAGAAATCGTGCAGGCCCTTGATGATGTTTCGGAGGCACACCGGTGATCGAATATGAGTTCTGGCGCCTGACACTTGACCGGACACAATCGCGCAACGCGGTGTGCCGGCTGCTCACCGACGCCGCCGAATACCAGGGTTGGGAGCTCGCCCGGTGGCGCAAGGACCCGACCGGCAACCGCACGGTCACCCTGCGCCGCAAGATCATCCGTATGCGCGCAACGCTCTAGATCCGCACCGCGCGCATCACGCTGTCGATGTAGATGAAGGGCTTGCCCTCGTCGTCGGTGATGACGCGTTCGCGCGCCTCGCTGAGGACGATCTTCCACTCGTCGTGATCGAGGAGCGACTCGATGTCTCCGGCGTCGAACAACACGTCGGCGTGGCGTTCATGTCCCGTATGGGTCTTCAAGTCCTGTCGGTTGTGGCCGACGACGAGCAATGTCCCACCGGTGACCACCGAGGCGGCCAGGTGGCGCAGCGCCGCATCACGAAGCGTTGGCTCGAGGTGGAAGAACTGCGCCGAAGCCAGCGTGTATTCGCGCGGCGGTTGCCAGGAAGCGAGGTCTTCGCAGATCCACGCGATGTTGTCGCTGAGTCCCTGCCGCTGTGCCTCGGCTTCGCCCTTGTCCAGCGCGGCCTGAGCGAAGTCCACGGCGGTGACCATCCACCCCCTGTTGGCAAGCCAGATCGCGTCGGCGCCTTCGCCACAGCCGACATCGATGGCCTTGCCGGGTCCCAGGCCCGAAGCCTCGGCGGCAAGCTGGGGATTGGGCGCACCGCTCCAGATCCTTTGGCTCTGCTGATAACGCGCCTGCCAGAACTCCGCGTCCATACGCCCACCTCGGTCACGTCATAACGAACGAGGCCGGTAGCGCTCGCTGCCCATGACGCTACCGGCCGTGACTAGGCTCGGCCCATGAAGTTCGTCATCGCCGGTGGATCCGGTTCACTGGGGCAAGCCGTTGCCGACCATCGAGCCGAACGCGGCGACGATGTCGTCATCCTCTCGCGGCGGCCACGCCCAGAAGCCGGTCACCGCACCGTTGTCTGGGACGGCAGGGCCGTCGGCCCATGGGCTTCCGAGCTCGAAGGGGCTGTGCTGCTCAATCTCGCCGGCGAGCTCGTCGACCAACGGCCGACAAGGAAGGCCATCGCGCGACTCATCAGCTCGCGGGTTGAGCCGACGGCTGCCCTGATCGAGGCCGCCAAGACGCACACTCCCGTGAGATGGCTGCAGATGAGCACCGCGGCGATCTATGGAGACGCCGGCGACGACGTCATCGTCGAAGAACATCCGGTCGCCGATGGTCCACCGCAGATGACCGATGTCGCCATTCCCTGGGAAGAAACCGCGGCGCCGGCTGCCGGATTGTCAAGCCTGGCCATCCTGCGCACCGGCGTGGTGCTGCAGAAGGACTCGCCCGCACTCAACCGGCTGACCTCCGTGACCCGCTGGGGTCTAGGCGGCGCGATCGCCGGCGGCCGACAGTGGACCACCTGGATGCACATCGACGACTTCCTGGCCGCGGTCGATGCACTCAGCGACGAGGGCGGCGTTGCCCGTGGCCTCGAGGGCGTGGTGCATGTGTGTTCGCCCGAACCCGTACGCAACTCCGAGCTGATGGCCGCACTCCGCCGCGCCTGCCATCGACCGTCATGGGCGCCGCCGACGCCGCGATTTGCAGTCAGGATCGGCGCTCCGATCCTGCGGACGGACGCCAGCCTCGCGTTGACGGGACGCCGGTGCGTGCCCAAGCGCCTGACCGACGCAGGATTCGAATTTCGCTTCACTGACATCGACGAAGCGTTGGCCGATCTTTTGGCCTCTGGTTGAGGCCAGATCTGGTTCGGGCTAGATCTGGTTCAAGAACTCGTCAAAAACGCGGGATCCGAATTCGAGGGCATCGACCGGGACGCGTTCGTCCACGCCGTGGAACAGCGCGGTGAAGTCGAGGTCGGCCGGGAGCCGGAGCGGCGTGAACCCGTATGAGGTGATGCCGAGCCTGCTCCATGCCTTCGCATCGGTGCCGCCGGACATCAGGAACGGTGCGATGTGCGCGTCGGGGTCCTGACTGTGCAGGGCCACGGTCATCGCGTCGACGATGTCGCCCTCGAACGCGTATTCCAGCGCCGTGTCGGTGATGTAGGGCTCGACTGTCACACGATCGCCGACGATCCGCTGCACCTCGGGCAAAAACGTGTCCCGGTGGCCGGGAAGGTAGCGACCGTCGACATACGCGGTGGCGTGGCCGGGGATCACGTTGTGCTTGTAGCCGCCCTCGAGCATTGTCGCGTTGGTGGTGTTGCGGATGCCCGAACCGATCATGCGCACGGCAGAGCCGAAGTGTTCGAGGAGCTCGTCCGGGTTGGTGGAGTCGCTTCCGGTGAGCTCGCGGACCTTCTCCAGCAACAGCATCATCGACGGCCCGGCCGAGACGGGCCACTCGTGCTCGCCGAGCGCCACCAGCGCCCGTGCGAGGTGGGTGACTGCGTTGTCGGGGTTCTTCATCGATCCGTGACCGGCGGTGCCGGCCGCCTGCAGCCGCATCCAGGCGATGCCCTTCTCCCCCGACTCGATCAGGTAGAGGCGTTTGCCGCCGACTTCGGTCGAGAATCCACCGACTTCGCCGATGGCCTCGGTACAGCCTTCGAAGACCTCGGGATGGTTGTCGACGAGCCAATGTGCGCCCTTGACTCCCCCGGCCTCCTCATCGGCGGTGAAGACGAGGGTTATCGGCCGATCCGGTATGACGCCTGCGCGCTGGCGACCGCGTACGACCGACAAGAGCATGGCGTCGAAGTCCTTCATGTCCACGGCGCCACGGCCGAACAAGTAACCGTCGACGACCTCCGCGGCGAAGGGGTCGACTCGCCAATCGGCGGCCTGCGCCGGCACGACGTCGAGGTGTCCGTGGATCAGGAGACCGGGACGATCGGATTGCTGGTTGCCCCAGCGCGCCACCAGACTGGCCCGGCCCGACTCGGACTCGAAGATCTCCGATTCGATGCCGACTTCGGCGAGCGATGCGGCCACATACTCGGCGGCCTTGCGTTCGCCGGGGCCTGAGTCGTCACCGAAGTTCGATGTGTCGATGCGGATCAGATCCTGACAGATCTGGAGGACTTCGGCTTCCGGCAGGTATCCCATACGGCGATACTACGTCGCAGTCGGCGCCAGCAAACCGTCGATCACGCGGCCGAACAGCTTCCGGGATGACGCCTTCGTCAGTCCGTCGGCGAACCGCGGAGTGCCGGTCACGTGGATGTCCTCACGCCATACGACCCGAGTCAGGTCACCGAAGGGTGTAACCCGAAGCTCGGCCCATCCCGTGACGACCCGGCCACGCTTCTCCAGCCGGCAGAACGACGGTGCTTCCAACGTGACGATCTCCATCGGGTCGTCGAACGCGACGGGCCCGACACCGGTACGTGCGACGAATCCGTCGTCGGTCAGGCGGATCGACGTCAGTGGCACGAAATCGCCGTGTCGCCGCCAATCGATCAACCGGTTCCACGCCTCGTCCTGCGAGAAGCGGACATCCCGGACGATCTCGATCAAGGCCACGGCACGATACTAGGGAGGCAACGGGCCCCTCGCCCGCCGAAAATGGCCATCCGATGAAAGAGTCCCGATGCGCACCATGAACTTCACGTCGGTCGAAGACGTCAAAACGCGACTCGCCGCCGCCGACTATCTTGCGTCGGACGCGATCGCCACGACGGTGTACCTGGCGAGCGAGCTCGGCAAACCTCTTCTCATCGAGGGACCCGCAGGCGTCGGCAAGACCGAGCTTTCCCATGCCGTTGCCCACGCCAGCGACGCCGAACTCGTACGCCTGCAGTGCTACGAAGGCGTCGACGAAGCCCGCGCGCTGTATGAGTGGAACCACGCCAAGCAGCTCCTCCGGATCACAGCCGGCAACGGCGAGACGTGGGACGAAGCGCGCGACGACATCTTCAGCGAGGAGTTCCTGTTGCAGCGGCCGTTGCTCACCGCGATCCGCAACACCGGTCCCACGGTGCTGCTCATCGACGAGACGGACAAGGCCGACGTCGAGATCGAGGGCCTCCTGCTCGAAGTCCTCGGCGACTTCCAGATCACCGTTCCCGAGCTCGGCACCATCACCGCGACCCGCCGACCGTTCGTCGTGCTGACCTCCAACGCGACCCGTGAGTTGTCCGAGGCACTGCGTCGGCGCTGCCTCTACCTCCATGTCGACTTCCCCGAGCCCGGGCTCGAGGAGCAGATCGTCCGGCTCAAGGTGCCCGAGCTCGACTCGGTCCTCGCCGGCTCGGTCATCCGCGTCATCAACGCCTTGCGCGCCATGCCGCTTCGCAAGGCGCCGTCGGTTTCGGAGTCGATCGACTGGGCCCGCACGCTCGTCGCCCTCGGCGCCGACACCCTCGATGCCGAGACGGTCAACGACAGCCTCGGCGTCATCCTCAAACACCAGGACGATCTGCTCAAGGCACGCGCCAAGCTCGATCTGGACGAGGTCCTGAAGACGTCATGACCGTTCGTCAGGCTCAGGGAGCGGGTGGGGCTGAAGGCTCAGGCCTCCCCGCACGGCTCGTCGAGTTCGTCGGAGCCTTGCGCAGCAAGGGCATACCCGCCGGCACGAGCGAGACCGTCGATGCCGCGGCCATCATCGAAGTCCTCGGTATGAGCCAGCGGACGCAACTGCGAGAGGGCCTGGCGTCGGCCTTCGTGCGGCGTGGCGGGCAGCGCGATGTCTTCGACCAGGCCTTCGACATCTACTTCCCGGCCGGGGCCGGCGCGCCGCAGGCTGCCCGGGACGCCGATGAGGATTTCGACCTCCAGGATCTTCGCGACCTGTTGGCCATGGCTCTTGCCGATGACGATTCCCGCGCGCTCGAGCAGGTCGCCGAGATCGCCGTCGACAGTCTGGGCCAGGTCGGCGACGGCGGCAGCACGACCGGCGGGTGGTCGGCCTACCAAACGCTCGAACGCCTCCAGCCCCAAACCCTCCTCGTCCAGGCCCTCGCGGTCAGGCAAGGCGGAGGCTCGGGCGGAGGCCAGGGCCAGGGCGGCGAGTTCGCCGACCGGCTCGAACGCGACGAAGTCCGGCAGAACATCGAGCGTCTGCGCGCCATGGTCGGCAGCGAAGCCCGCCGGCGGACCGCTGAATTGCGCGGCCGGGAGAAGGTCACCCGACACGCGGTGCGACCCAGCGGCGACCGCATCGACTTCCTGAGCGCCAATCAGCAGCAGCTGCAGCAGCTCCGGCTCACTGTCCGCCCGCTTTCCCGCAAGCTCGCGACCCGGTTGGCCGCGAAGCGCAAACGCAAGAACCGCGGCAAGATCGACATACGGCGCACGCTGCGCCGATCGATGTCGACCGGCGGCGTGCCGATGCGGCCCATGTATGCCAACCCGCACCCGAGCCGCCCCGAGCTGGTGCTGTTGTGCGACGTATCGGGATCGGTCGCGGGATTCTCCAACTTCACGATGCTGTTGGTGCAGGCGCTGAGCGATCAGTTCAGCAAGATCAAGGTGTTCGCCTTCATCAACGCCATGGCCGACGTCACCGACCTCGTCAAAGAGGGCGACGACGACCTGTCCGGTCGCATTTCCCGCGAGGCACGGATCACCAAGTGGCACACGAGCAGTGACTACGGCGAGGCCTTCGGCGACTTCGCGGCCGATCACCTGCAGTCGATCGGCCCACGCACGGCCGTCCTGATCCTCGGAGACGCCCGCAACAACAACCAGGACCCGAATTTCGGGGCGCTTCACGAGATCGCCCAACGTGCGAAGCGGACGTTCTGGCTCAATCCCGAGAATGCGATGCGCTGGGGTCTCGGCGACTCGGTGGCCACTGAGTACGCCGAAGTCGTCCAGATGTATGAATGCTGCAACGTCGACCAGCTGACCCGGTTCATCACCCGGCTCCTGCCGGCCTGAACAGCCGGGCCGGTGTGCGGAAAGTCACCCGTTCAGCATTTAGTTTGTGCACCAATCATTTGTACGATAAGGGGATGCAGAACACCGAGAACACGAACATCGCGAACGCCAACAGCACGCACCAAGCGACCGATTTCCTGGCGCTCGACCAGCAGGTCTGTTTCGCACTGTCCGTTGCCTCGCGGACCGTCATCGCGGTCTATCGGCCCGTTCTGGAGCCTCTGGGGCTGACTCATCCGCAATACCTTGTAATGCTCGCCTTGTGGCAGTTTGCCCCCGTGTCAATCAAAGACCTGAGCGAGATGCTCCAGCTCGATCCGGGCACTTTGTCGCCGTTGATCAAGCGACTCGAGTCCGCCCGCCTGCTGCGCCGCGAACGCGACGTGCGTGATGAGCGGGCGTTGGCCATCAGCCTGACCGACGAAGGCAAGGCCCTGCGAGCAGAGGCCGAGAAGGTCCCCGGCGCCATCGTCTCCAGGCTCGGCCTTCCGGTCGAGGATCTGCTCACGCTCCATACGACCCTGACCAAGGTCATCGCCGCAGCCCGAGAGGCGCTCGACAGCCCCGCAACCACACCGACCGCATCCACACCCTAGGAACACGTATGCCCAACTCGCTCACCCAGGACACGCACGCAGCCGCCAAGGCAAAGGCCGATCACGACCTGAAGAAGGTCCAGCAACGCACCGCGGCCATCATCGTGTTCTCGATCGCCTATCACTGCGTGTTTGCCTTGATCGCGGTCGGCAAAGTCATCCAGAACCAGGGCCGTGAAGGCGACGCCTACGGCCTGGTGTTCATGTCCGGCGTCCTGGCCTTGCTCATGACGTGTGGCATTCGCGGCATCCTCGGGCACCGGATCTTGTCCCCGATCTGGACGCCGTTGGCCCTCTTTCCGCCGGTCGCGGCAGCGATCTGGCTGCTGTGATCAAGCGCACACTCTGCGGATTTTCGTTTGGGTGTTGGCCTACGTAACGTAGGCGCGTGACCGCAGCTACTTCTCTCGCCAAATCCATTCCCGGACTCGTTTCCGGGATCTGTCTTGCGCTCACGCTCTTGTTCGGATTGTTCTTCGGAAGCTTCCGTATGGGCCTCGTGACCGGCATCGTCGCCGGCGGAATCGTCGCGATGGGCCTGATGCTGCTCGACGTCACACGCGAAGAAGTTCGTCAGTCCAAATAGCCATTAGCCGCCGTCGCCCTCCTCGGTCGGTTCGGTGGTTGGCGGCGTTGTCGGGGCCGTCGTCGGCGGTGTTGGCGGCGGTGTTGTCGGCTCGGTCGTCTCGTTGCCCCCGTCCTCATCGCTCGGCCCTTCGGTCGGGGTGGTCGCCTCCGGCTCCTCTGAGACGGTAAGTCTCACCGTGCTCCCCACCTCGGCCCGGTCGTCAGGACTGACGGTGATCACGGTGCCCGGATCCTTCGGCGAGGACGCCGTCCGTCTGCTCGCTTTGAGCCCCAGCTCGGCAAGGGTCGACACAGCATCCTCGTAAGTCGCCCCGATGAGATCATCGGTCGGTACATCCACCGTTCCCGAGGCAACCTGCAGTGTGATGGTGGAGCCCTCGTCGGCCGTTCCTTCCTCACTCTGCTCGACGACGATGCCTTTCCTGGTGCGCGGCTCATCAATGGTCTCGAAATCCACTGTGAAACCTGCATCCTCCAAGAGCGTCTGGGCCTGGCCCTGCGTCTTGCCGACGACATCCGGGACCTGAGTCCCACCGGACTGGAACCACAGGAACAACCCGATCCCGGCAGCAAGCAACACCAGCGCCAATGCACCCCGGCGCGCATTGCGCCCGCGATTGCTGGGGGGTTCCCCCTCGTCGGGTTGAACCACCTCATCGGCAACCTGCGGCACAACCTCGGTCTCCATGACCGGGAACGTCGAAGTCGCATCGTTGGCCGTTTCCGTCGTCAGCACCGCGTCGGCGGCGATGCCCGCCGTTGCGGCATCGAACGTCGGCGTCTGGCTCGTCGGGTCGGCACGCTGTACGTCGCTGGCCGGCGTCGCCACCGGGAACGGGTGCAGGCCGGTCAGTGTGGCGTCCCCATGCCTCAGCTGAGCCGCCGCTGCGGCAACGGCACCGGCGCTCGCCGGACGATGGCGCGGACTCTTCTGCAGCATCGACATGATGAGCTCGCGCAGCCCGGCCGGAACCTCGGCCGGCAGCTCGGGCGGCTGCTCGTGAAGGTGTGCGATCGCGATCGACACCTCATTGCCCTCGCCGAACGGCACGTCTCCGGTCAGGCACGCATACGCCACGACTCCAAGTGAATAGATGTCCGACGCGGGTGTGGCCGACTTGCCGCCGGCTTGTTCGGGGCTGAGGTACTTGGCTGTGCCGGTCATGACTCCGGTGCGCGTGATGGGCGAAGCGTCGGCCGCACGCGAGATCCCGAAGTCGGCGATCTTCACATCGCCGGTCGGGGTGACCAGGATGTTGCCGGGCTTGATGTCGCGGTGCACGACGCCGGCATCGTGGGCGGCCTGAAGGGCCGCGGCAGTCTGTTCGATGATCAACAGCGTGCGCTCCGCGCCCAGCGGCCCGAGCTCGCTCAGCTCGGCTGACAGCGACGGGCCGTCCACGTATTCCATGACGATGAATGCCAGGTAGGGCGCGTCGTCCAGGGTGATTTCCCCATAGTCGTAGACCGGCACGACGCCTGCGTGGCTGATGGAACCCGCCGCCCGGGCCTCGCGTCGCAGGCGTTCGCGGAACGACGTGTCGTCGGCAAACTCCGCCCGAAGGAACTTGACCGCAATGGTCCGGCCCAGCACGTCGTCGACCGCGGTCCAGACGTCACCCATGCCCCCGCCGGCGACGCGGCTGACGAGCCGATAGCGATCAGCCACAACGACTCCGGCTGCCAACTGCGTTGCGGGGTCGGGATTCATAATCCACAGGCTATCGGTGGAGGTTCAATTTCTCGCCAGATTTCGTTCCCCGATTCGACGGCGCTCAAACGGGTACCGTCCATCTGCAACGGAAGAGGACGTATGAGACTTCGCCAGGTCACGTCATCGATGCCGGGATGGTCTCGGCGCCGGCAAGGTCGCGGGTTCACGTATGTCGGTGCTGACGGCAGGACTCTCCATGGCACTGATCGCGAGCGTTGCGAGGCGCTGGTGATTCCGCCGGCGTGGACCGGCGTATGGATCTGCCCACTCCCCCAGGGTCATCTGCAAGCTGTCGGGACCGATGATGCCGGGCGCAGGCAATACCTCTACCACCCGGACTGGCGCATCAAGCGCGACGCGGAGAAGTTCCTCCAGATGGAGACTTTTGCTGCCGCGCTCCCAGCAGCCCGCAGGCGCGCGCACCGTCACCTCGACGGATCCGAACCGTCGCAGGACTTCGCCAGCGCCCTCGCCTTCGTGATGCTGGATCACGGTGTCTTCCGGATCGGATCGGAGCGCTATCTCGACGACAACGGGAGCTACGGTCTCACGACGATCGACAAGGAGCACACGCTTCTCAATCGCAGCGGCATCGAAATCTCCTACCCGGGCAAGTCGTCCCAGGAAGTCGAGGTCGAGATCACCGACGCGCGTGCCTGCGACGCCATACGCCTCCTGCGGTCGCGTCGCGGCGGCAGCGATCGACTCCTCGCCTACAAGGACGGCCGGCTCTGGAGAAACCTCGACGCCGATCAGGCCAACTCCTACATCAAGCAATTGATGGGCGAACCGGCATCGGCGAAGGACTTCCGGACCTGGCGCGGCACCGTCGCGGCGGCGGCTGCGCTCGCTGCCGCCGATGCTCACAGCAAGAGCGCCCGGAAGTCGGCTGTCACCGAGGCAATCTGCGTTGCGGCGGACCATCTCGGTAACACGCCGGCGGTTGCGAAGTCTGCCTACGTGGACCCACGCATCGTCGACCTCTTCGAGGACGGCATCGTGATCGACCGGCCGAAACGCCTGGTGGCGCCGGGCGCATGCCTCAGCCCGACGGTCGAACGCCAGGTGCTGCACTTGCTTGTGTCAACCCACTAGGTGTACTCGGCTTGGACGTTGCTGAGCGAGGGTCGTCAGGTAAGTAAGCTGACGCCACCCGGTCCGACCAGAAGGGCCACGACGATCAGAACGACGCCCATCATGATGTCGCCCCGGACGAGGCGAAGAACGCCGAAGATACCGATGATGACGGCCGCAACCCACAGAATCGTGTCCCACATAGCTGACTCCCTCTCATGAACCATGGCGGACGGTCGTCCGTCATTGGCGGGACTGAGTACCCGCCGCTGTTGACCTCAAACAGTAGCGGTCAGAGTGCCATTTCGGTCTCGGCGGAAGCGATTGCCGGCAATTGCCGGTTCTCGACGACCTGCCGCGCGACCTCGCGGAGCTTGACGTTGTGGGCCTGTGAAAAGCGGCGCAGGACGTCAAAGGCACGCTCAGGATCGATGTCGAATCGCTCCATCAGAATTCCCTGTGCCTGGCCGATCAACTTGCGCGCATCGACTGCGAGCTGCAGACCTTCCTCACTGTGGGCGGCCGCAAGGGCAACAGAAGCATGGCGTGCAAAGATCTCGGCGACGGCAAGGGCATCGGCGTCGAAGGCGTCCACGTGATCGGCATACAGGTTGAGCGAACCGTAGCGCCGGTCCTTGGTCTCGAGCCGGATGCAAAGTGCACTGAGAAGGCCGAGCTCGGCTACGGCAGGTCCCCATTTGGGCCAACGGGCGTCGGTCGCGGTGTTGTTGACGAGGAACGAGCCTGGTTGCTCGATGGCATCGAGGCACGGGCCTTCGTCGTGGAAGATCTGAAGGTTGTGCGACTCGCCGACCCGTTTGGAGGTGGCTGCGGCAGTCTCGATGCGGTTTCGGGCGTGCACGAGCATGATGCCCGACTCATTGCAGCTGATGGCGATTTTGGCGTACTCGGCAATGCGGTTGACGGTGCGTTCCGCAGTGGGCTCCGCGTGGAGGTCCAACGCCATTTCGGCGAAGAATACAGATTGAGATTCGTTCACATCGCTCCCTGTGTGATTGGCCTCGGGACGGAGCACAGTTCCATGATAGGCCCGCCGCGTGGACCAGGCATTGCGTTCTGGCCAACGTGATTAGGGTGCCACGTCGTCGGGTACTGCATTCGTATGGCCGAGACACAAACTCAGGAAGAGCGGGCAGCCCCGTCGATGGTGACGATCTTCGGAGACGGTCAGGAGATGGATCGGGCGCTTGCCGCCGTCTTCGACAGTCATGGCTCCAGCACCCATCTCGTCACCACCGCCACGGGCTGGCTCACGTCATCGGACCTGGTCGTCGCCCGACTCGATACACAGGCAGGCGTTGAAGCTCTCCGCGATCTCGCCCAACAGGATGTGCGGTCCTCGCGCATCGTATGCACGTGCCAGGAACCCGAATCGGTCGCGGCTGTGGAAGACCTGGCTGCGGTCTGCTCGCAATGCGGCGAGCAGCACCACGTGACGCTCTTGTGGCACCCGCCCATCGAGACGCCATCGGTCGATCACGATGGCGCGGAAGAGTTCCCTGGCGGAACCGGCCACCCACTCCTTGCGGCCGACCTCGCAGAGGTGGTCGCCCGCGAACTATCGGTGTTCATCGGTCCGCAATTCGATCAGCATTCGGTGAGTGTCAATGAGGACGGCGAGACGACGACCGTCAAGCTGCATCAGCCATGACCGAATCGTGCAGGAACGACAGGATCCGTTTGAGGTGACGCGAGACCTGCATCTGACTCATGCCGACCTCTTCGGCGATCTCCTGCTGTGTCTTGTCTTCGAAGAAGCGCAGAGCAAGAAGCCGTCGATCGTCTTCTGAGAGGTTGCGGCAATGCTCGGCAACAGTTGCCAGCCGCTCGGCCAGTTCATATCCGGGCTCTTCGATGCTCACTGCTCTGGCGGCCCAGAGCCTTCCGGCCGTTGTCGAGTCGGCATCCAATGATGTCGGCGCAAAGCAACCACTCGCCGCCATCGCTTCGCGTATGTCCCCGGGGTCCGCACCAATGTGCTCGGCAAGAATTTTGGCGTCGACGCTTCCCTGAAACGACTGGGACAGCTCGGCGCTCGCCGAGGAGATCACCGATTGGAGCTCCTGCAGTCGCCTTGGCGGTCTGACCATCCAGGCGCGATCGCGGAAATACCGTTTGAGCTCACCGAGAATCGTGGGGACCGCATACGAGGCGAAGTGGCCCTTGTTGACGTCGTAGCGCTGAACTGCTTTGACAAGACCCATCGATGCGACCTGAAGGAGATCGTCGAAGTCGGGGCCCTTGCCTACGTAGCGTGCTGCGAGCGATCGGGCCAGGCCGAGATTCATCTCGATGACCTGGTCGTGGATTGCCCGCTTTTCCGGCGCTGGCGAGTTGTCAGCCAGGCGGAGAAGTGCTTCTGATTGCTCGATGACGCCGTAATCGCTCGTTGCAGTGTTCACAGAAATCCCTCTCGGAGAACTTCCGCGGCTACTACTCAACCACCCATATACAAAAACACAACTGGCTCCAAGACGCAACAGTGCACGCTCAGTTGTCCTCGACCAGTCCCTTCTTCTTCGCCGCGTTCACCAGCCTCTTGACGTTGTCGATCTGCCCGCAATCGGCGTCGATCTGGCGGTTCCGTTCGGCCGAAAAGCTGGCCTCGAAGGCCTGTATGTCGGTGCCGACCAGTTCGAGCATTGCAAGCAGGGCGGCGTTGCCCTCGGCGTTCCTCCTCGCCGTGATCCACTTCGCCTTCGGTGATGGCGCGCTTGCGCCGGAGCACGTGGTAGACACACTGCTCTTCGGCCTCGGCATGAGCAACGTGCAGGGTGGCAAACGCCTCCCGCACTCGATCACGATCCGAACTGCTGTCCCTGAGGGCCCGGAGCAGCTCTTCGAACCTGCGGTGGTCGGCGAGGATCAATTCGACGACGTCTCCCGATTCCGGTTTGCCCAGATCGATCGCCGTTGCGCTCACAAATGGCCTCCTCACATCCTGGTTCTCATCGGCCGGAATGAGAGCGGTCTGCCGCGTGGACGAGCAGACCGACCCCAATCCCGAGAGCCGCGCTTACTCGGGAAGTTGCACAGAGGGATCCCGACGGCGACGCCGTGGTGTCCCTGAGTCGCAAGGACACGCAATCGGCCAATACCCCATTCCGCGGCACCTATGCGGCGGTGCGAGGGTCGTCAGTCAGATGTGGCAGACCGCTTCGACGTTGTTGCCGTCGGGATCGCGGAAGAACACTCCGTAGTAGCGGTCGTGATACTCCGGCCAGACCCGTGCTTCGTGGAGGATCTCGGCGCCGCGTTCGATGGCTTTGGCATGGACCTGGTCGACCGCTTCGCGTGACGGCGCGGTGAAAGCGAGATGTATCGGCCGTGTGCCTGGATCGACTTGAGGTCCAAGCCAGAAATGCGGGAAGCCGTCGACGCCGGAAAATCCGACCACGGCGCCCTCCCCACCTTCGTATCGCATCGCTTCGCGGAAACCCAGCGGTGAGAACACGTCGAGATAGAAAGCTGCGGCCGCATCGACGTCAGCGGCCTGGATCGCCAAATGATCAAGCATGTCCATCACGGTAGCGTTGAGCACCGACCAACAGTGCCCAACCGGCCGCCAGCGCGGCCATCGAGAGCACTCCTGGTTCAGGCGTACTCGATCCCGACGACGCTTCGCGACACGCGGGTGCCGGATTTGCCATGCGCCATGTTGGCGAAGTCGTCGAGAGCGCCGATGTAGGCATCTCCGTAGCCTTCGCGAGCGAACGCTGCCGCCGCCTTCACCTTTGGACCCATCGATCCGGCCGCGAAGTCCATCGCTTCCAGCGCGTCGGGGTGTGCGTTCACGATGAGCCGCTGTGTGGGCAAACCCCAGTCGACGAAGACGCCGGGAACATCGGTCGCGATGATGAGCACATCGGCACCGATGTCGCGGGCCAGCACGCCGCTGGCAAGGTCCTTGTCGATGACAGCTTCCACTCCCGCGACTCTGCCCGTGCGGGCATCGCGGGTCGTGGGAATGCCTCCGCCACCCGCACAGATCACCACACAGCGTTGGTCTAGCAGCCATTCAATGGGCTCGAGGTGAAGGATCCGCTGCGGCATCGGAGACGGGACGACCCGACGGAAGAAGTTCCCGTCCTGCCTGACCGTCCAACCGCGCTCAGCCGCGAGGTCGAACGCGCGTGCACGGTCGTAGACCGGTCCGACGAACTTGGTCGGGTGCTCGAATGCCGGGTCGTCGGCGAGGACCTCGGTACGGGTCAGGACCGTCGCAAGGGTCCGGTCATTCCCGAGCTGATTTCCGAGCTCCTGCTCGATCAGGTAACCGATCATGCCCTCGGTCTGCGCTCCAAGCACGTCGAAGGGATAACTGCTCACCTCGTCGTATGCCGCCGCCTGCAAGGCGAGCAAACCGACCTGGGGACCGTTGCCATGTGACACGACAAGATCGTTGCCGGCAGCAAGCTCGGCCAGCGGAATGCACGCCGCCGAGATCGACGCCCGTTGGTTGGCGACAGTCATCGGTTCGCCCCGGCGCAGGATCGCGTTTCCGCCCAGGGCGACAACGACGCGCATCAGAAGCCGAGCGTCGCGACGAGCAACGCCTTGATCGTATGAAGGCGGTTCTCGGCCTGATCGAAGACGATCGAATGCGTCGACTCGAAGACGTCATCGGTCACTTCGAGGCAACTGCGGCCGGTGCGTTGAAAGAGCTTCTCGCCGAGCTCGGTGCGCCGGTCGTGGAAAGCCGGCAGGCAGTGCATGAATTTCACATCGGGGTTGCCGGTCGCATCGAGGAGTTCCTGGTTGACCTGGTAGTCCGACAGCAACGCGACCCGGTCGTCCCAGACCTTTTCGGCCTCGCCCATCGACACCCACACATCGGTGTAGATGAAGTCGACTCCAAGGACGCCGCGCGCAACGTCATCGGTCTGGATGATCCTGGCGCCGGTCTGCTCGGCAATGGCCATCGACGGATTCAGCACCGACTCCGGTGCCGTCAACGACGACGGCCCGACCATACGGACGTCCATGCCCATCATCGCGCCGGCAACCACAAGCGAGTTGGCCACGTTGTTGCGGGCGTCGCCGACATAGGCGAACGAGATCTGATCGGCCGGCTTGTCGGCGTGCTCGATCATCGTCAACATGTCGCACAGCGACTGGGTCGGATGCCATTGATCGCTCAGACCGTTCCACACGGGAACGCCACTGGAGCTCGCGAGCTCTTCGACACTCGATTGCGCGAAGCCCCGGTACTCGATGCCGTCGAACATACGTCCCAGCACCCTGCCGGTGTCTTTCACCGATTCCTTGTGGCCGAGCTGGGAACCGGTGGGATCGAGGTACGTCACGTGAGCGCCCTGATCGTGTGCGGCCACCTCGAATGCGCACCGAGTGCGGGTCGAGTTCTTGCCGAACACCAAGGCGATGTTCAAGCCCTTCAACCGTTGCACCTCGACCCGGGCGCGTTTTTCGGCCTTGAGCGCGGCAGACAGCTCGAGCAGGCCATGCCATTGACCGATGTCCAGGTCGAATTCTTTGGTCACGCTCATGCCCCGCATTCCAAGGCGACCTGATTGGGACAGCGTGTCGTTCTGATCGAGGAGTGTCATGAAGCCACCGCGTCCCGGACGATGGGGCACGTCATGCAACGGGGCCCGCCGCGTCCACGGCCAAGCTCCGAGCCCACCACGGGGATGACGTCGATGCCGTTGTCGACAAGCATGTTCATGGTCGTCGTGTTGCGTTCATAGCCCAGCACCACGCCGGGCGAGACGGCCAGGACGTTGTTGCCGTCGTCCCATTGTTCGCGCTCTGCCGCCATCCTGGTGGTCGGCGCCCGAAGCACGCGGACCTTGTCCAGCTCGAGTGCGTCGGCAACCGTCCGGAACAGGTCCTCATTCTCCTCGACCTCGTAGTCCCCTGACTCGCCGGCGGGCGTGAGGCTGAATGATCTCAGCTCGTCGGGCAGGAACGGGTAGACGCAGAAGGCATCCTTGTCGACCATGGTCATGGCCGTGTCGAGGTGCATGAATGCGCGGGTCCTGGGGATCTCGACGACGATGATGCGCTTCGCTGTCGCGGTCTCGAACAGCCGGCGCGACACGACTTCGACACCTTGGGGACTCGTCCGCTCCCCCATACCGATCATGACCGTCCCATTGCCGATGACCGTGATGTCGCCGCCTTCGATGGTGGCCGGTTCGTGCGGCACGGAATCATTGCCGTAGAGGAACGGGATGCCGGCGTCCTTGAACATCGGGTGGAAGTTGTAGACGACGCGCGAGTTGATCGTTTCGCGTTTGCGGGCCGTCTTTGCCATCGGGTTGATGGACAGCCCCGAATAGATCCAAGCCGCGTTGTCTCTCTGGAACAAGTGATTGGGCAACGGCGCGAGCACAAAGTCCTCATCGTCGAGATACTCCATCAGCAGACTCGAGGTATGGAGCAGCGGAGCGATCTCCCGTTTGAGGACGCCGCCGATGAGCATGTCGGCAAGGTCGGCGGCAGGGGTGTTGGCCATGAGCGCGTCCAATGGAGCGTCCAGGGCCGGACCGAACTGTGTGGCGGTGGTCAGGCGGTCTTGCAGGAATTCCCGCGCACCGGGCTGGTCGAGCGCTTCGGCCAAAAGCTGGGCGAAATGGTGAACCAGGACGCCTTGGTCGGTGAGTTGGCGAACGAAGGCGTCGTGCTCTTCGCGGGCCTTCTCGGCCCACATCACGTCCTCGAAGAGGAGACCGGCGATGTTCGCCGGCGTCAGCCTCGACAGCTCGCTTCCGGGGCGGTGCACGATCACTTCGCGCAGCCGGCCGACTTCTGAGTCAACATGGAATGTCATGAGTCAGAATCTTTCGTCGAGGAGTTGTAGGCCGGCACTGCCGACGGTTCGGTCATGTGCGCGCGCTGGGCGAGATAGATGGGGATCCCGATGAGGAAAGCCCCTCCGGTCATGAGGAACGGGCCCCAGGTGACGTACCAGTTGCCGCCGCTGTTGCGCGAGTAGTAGATGAAGGCAAGCGAAGCCACGAACGAAACCGTCGCCACGACGATGTCCCGGATGAACAATGCGGGGGTGTTTCCTTCGCCGTCCCTGAGCCGCCAGACAATCTGGGCCAGAGCCGAGAACCCGAACGGAACCGCCGCGGTGATCCCGGTCATGAGGACAAGCGTGGTGAACACTGTGGCGCCGCTGGTACCCAGATAGCTGATCACCACGGCAACCGAGGCCAGTGTGGTCGAGGCGACAATGCCGAAGGCGGGCACCCGCCTGGAGGACAACTGGCCGAATCGACGAGGGAACAATCCGTCCTTGGCCGCGGCGAGTGGCATCTCGGCGCAGATCATGGTCCAGCCGTTGAGGGCACCGAGACCCGAGATGATGACGACGATGGCCACCAGGTCTCCCGCCCAGTTGCCTTGTCCGACGACGAGGTTGGCGGCGACAGAGTAGGACGCCTTGTTATCGTCGAGGGCAAGAGCGTCGGCGGGGATGATGCCGAATACGGCGATCAGCGAAAGCATGTAGACAACTGCACTGGCAAGGGTCCCGTAGACGGTTGCCAGCGGAACATTGCGCTGCGGATCGCGAACCTTGGCGGCCGCGACCGCGGCGGTCTCGACGCCGAGGTAGCTGAAGAGGCAGATCGCCATTGCGCCGCCGATCGCGGCCAAGTTGGTGTCGCCGCTCGTGTTCCACGGCGTGAAGTTGCCGGCCTGGATGAAGAACAGCCCCAACGTCGCCATGAGGAACAGCGGGATGAATTTGAGCACCGTCGTGACCAGCTGGAATGAGCCGACATTGCGTAGTCCGGACAGGTTGACGGCGGCGGGGATCCACAGGCCGACGAGCGCGATGAGGATCGACCACGACCTGCTCCCATCGCGGTTGACGAAGTTTTCTACGTAGTAGACCCAGCCGACGGCAATGGCTGCGTTGCCGGCCCACGCGGTGATCCAGTAGGACCAGGCGTTGCCGAAGCCGACGCCGTTGCCGAATGCCGTGCGCGCATACGCATAGGGACCGCCGTCGGCGGGGATTCTGCGGGTCAACGCAGCAAAGAGAAGGGCGAACGCGATCGCGCCGACGCTGGCCAGGGCCATCGCGACGAGGCTGATGGGGCCATACGAGGCCAGTGCGTACGGCAGGCTGAAGATGCCCACACCGATGATGCTTCCGACGATCAGAGCGGTTGACTGCGACAGACCCATCCGTTCGTCGGGAACGGTGCCTTCCGTTGTGTGTGTCGCCTGGGCTGTGGACATGATTCCTCCGTTGCGGTTTGTGAATTCGGTCGGTGCGTTCGCGGTGCTCAGGATTGCTGCGCAGCGCCCGATGGCCGATCCTCGAGCGCAGTGTTCGACAAGACACGTGCAATGCCCCTCGCCCAGGCGTCCACCGCATCCCAGTCACGGAAATCTCCACCGGCCACGCGCATCGCATTGGTCAACAAGCGCTCGGCGGGACCGAGGGAACCCACCTCGATCCGGCCTGAAAAACTCACGAGATCCCTGGCACCGAGTCGCTCTGCCGCGCGGACCGATGCCGCTGCGGGTACATCCTTTGGAGGGTCGTCTGACGTGGGCCCGCTGCTGAACAGCCACAAACCCGCCGGCGGGGCAACCTCGGCGTTTCGAAGGAGGGTCCTGGCCGACTTGAGCCAGCGGCCGACATAGACCGCGCTCCCGAGGACAACTGCGTCGTAGCCCTCGATCGTGTCGATCGCGTCAGCATCTTCCACTTGGACATGCCACGTGGGGGCGGGGAGTTCTTCACGGAGTCTGCGACCGATCCGCCCGGCGATCTCAGCCGTTGAGCCATGGCGGCTCGCGACCGCGATCAGAACGGTATGAGGCTTCACATTCGTCATCTTTGCCACCTACCCGTCGTAGTTCGGGGGAAGGACTGCGACCGGGCAGTTGGCTTCCTTGATGACAGAAACCGCGACCGGCCGCAGCAGCGAGAAAGGCCGCCCGTGACCACGTGGCCGTCCGACGACGACAAGATTGGCGAGGCTCGTGGAGCCGATGCACGCCTCGTCGACCTGGCCGAAGACCAGGGACCGGAATACCGGGACGAGCGGGAACTTGTCGGCCCACCCGGCGAGGACCTGTGCGATGTTGAGCCGATGTTCTTCTTCATCGGCCACAGAGGTCGCCGGAGGAATGACATGGAGCACGTGGAGCTCCTGATCGAGTCGGTCGGCGGTCCTGAAGGCGAAGGTCAAAGGCCCGTGGGCGTCGGTGGCCCCGTCGATGGTGACGACAACTCCGCCACGGCGAACCTGATGCGGGTACCAATACTCCGGCACGACGATCACCGGGCACTCCGCGCGTGTGGCCAGCCAGCTCCCGACCTCGCCGGCGAGAATGCGCTCGTACCACGCGGCATTCTCCGGTCCAAGGACGAGCGCCCGGGCGTTCCGTGCCTCCGCCTCGAGGATCTGAGTCGGCGCGCCGAACTCCACCGCATACTCGACCGGGACCTTGATGTCCTGCGCGTCGATGAAGTCGCGGGCGTTGTCCAGGATCGCGTAGGCGGCCTCCGCGCTCGCCTCCAAGGCATCGTCTCCGAGCAAGGCCGGTCCCGAGGCCGAAAGCGAATAGGCATGCACAAGGCGAATGCCGCAGCCCTGCGAGTCAGCCTCGCTGAGCGCGTACCGCAACGCGGCATGCTGTTTGTCTTCCACGCCGACAACGATCGGGCGGTTCGAGCGCTTGCTCTTCATGGTGTCTCCTCGGTTCGTGTGTCTCCTCGGTTCGTCTACTCCTCCACCGTGTCGCGGAACGCGCTTGCACAACATGGCCGATGGGCTGTTTCGGGCGGGACCAACGTCCCCCGATCGCGGCCCGCACGCCTTGGCATGTGAAGTGGGCGTGGGATGGTTGGGTAAGAGGGGATTCACCGCGCGTTGTCCCGACCTCGACCGCGGTACGCAAATGGACGAGCGATCGAAACGAATACGGCTCACCGAGGCACCGAAGCTCGAATTCGAGATGCTGCTCAGCCAGCTGATCGAGCGCGCGCACGAGGTTATGGCCACTCAAGCCCGTCTCCGCGACCTCATCACTGCGAGCAACACCATCGTGAGCGATCTCGATCTTTCGACTGTGCTGACCCGTATCGCCGAAGTCGCCAGACGACTCCTCGGTGCCGAATATGCAGCGATGGGAGTCACCGCTTCCGACGGTCACCTCGAGCGGTTCATCCACGTCGGCATGGCCGACGAGGTGGTCGCGAAGATCGACCATCTCCCCGAGGGCAAGGGTCTCCTCGGCGCTCTCATCGAGGACCCCCAACCGGTGCGGCTCCACACGCTCTCCGACGATCAGCGGTCCAGCGGCTTCCCGACCGGGCATCCACCGATGGAAAGCTTTCTCGGCGTCCCGATCCGCGTTCGCGACGAGGTCTACGGCAACCTCTACCTCACCAATCAGAAGAACGGGGAGTTCACCGCCGACGATGAGGCCATTGCGGAGGCGTTGGCTGCGTCGGCCGGCATCGCGATCGCCAATGCCAGATTGTTCGAGGAATCCCGCTACCGCGAGCGCTGGTCCACGGCCCTGGCCGAAACCAATCGACACATGCTTGCCAACGAGGAAGAGGGCGCACTGCAGATCCTGATCGAGCGTATGCAAGAACTGGCCGAAGCCGATGTGGTCTGCGTCATCCTCGCCGTTCCCGAACGCAACACCCTCGTCGTGGACCGCGCGATCGGTCAGGGCGCCGACCAGCTGTTGGACATGATTTTCCCCCTTGAGGGCAGCGTCGTTCAGTCGGTGATGACCGAAGGCAAAGCAAAGATCCTGGACCAGTCCGAGGGCGATCCGGTCGACGGTTTCCTGCACAGGACGACGATGGAGCAGGCAATTCTGGTCCCCTTCGACGTGAATGCTCATCAGCAGGGGATCCTTGTCGTCGCGCGAAGCCAGGACCGACCCGATTTCCGCGATCGCGACCTTGAAATGGCTTCATCGTTCGCCGACCAGGTGACCCTCGCCGTCCAGCGGGCCGGCTCGCGCGCCAGCCAGCAACGGGTCGAGCTCCTCGAGGACCGGAGCCGCATTGCCCGCGATCTCCACGATCACGTGATCCAGCGCCTCTTCGCGGCCGGCCTCACGCTGCAGGCCGTGGCCAGTGGCCTCGGTCCCGGCGAGCCGTCCCGCCGGATCACCGAACAGATCGAGAGCATCGACGGGACCATCGCACAGATCCGCGAAAGCATCTTTGCCCTCAAGACCGACTCGCGTAACCCGACGGGTGGACTGCGGTCGCGGCTCCGGGAGATCATCGATCGCGTGTCCGATCAGTTGCCGGCCTCGGCAAGCGTGCGGTTCCTGGGTCCGGTAGATCTCATGTCAGACCGGGAAGTCACCGATGATGCGGCAGCCGTCGTCACCGAAGCCCTGGCCAACATCGTTCGCCATGCGAAAGCAAGCAACGTCACGGTGACTGTCGCCGCCGCCGATGGCCAGCTGAGCATCGACGTGATCGATGACGGGAATGGGTTCGGTGCGCAAGCCCTCCGCAGCGGCCTCGCCAACCTTCTCGAGCGGGCGACCAAACGCGGCGGCACCTTCGTCGTGCAGGATGCGAAGCCGCAGGGGACGCACCTCGCCTGGTCCATACCGGTCTAAGCGGTGACTGAGGCCACCGGTGGGACGATCACCACGGGGCAGCTCGCCAAGCGCGCGCACGCGTCGCCGACTGAGCCCAATGAGCTGTGAATCATCCCGCTCGTCCCGTGCCGGCCGACGACCAGCAGGCGGGAGTCCTCCGAGCACTTGAGAAGCACCTCGGTCGGCTCGCCGGGGATGGCCAGTCTGACCAGATCCGTGTCGTCGGCTCCTTCGTGGGTCGCAAGATTGACGACTGCCTCTGCATTCATCCGGGCGACGTTGATCGACTCGCCGCCCTTCGACGCGTACGCCGTGACGACTTGCAGCTCTGAGCCTGTCGACTGAGCGAACGCGACCGCCCACCGGAGGGCGGAAAGGCCGGCCGGGGAACCGTCGAATCCAACGGTGATCGGGTTGTCGGTCGTCCCATCAGTTGTCACGATGGCCTCAGTGCAACAGACGCGAAGCGAATACCGCGGCCTGAGTGCGTCGTTCGAGCCCGAGCTTGGACAGGATGCTCGACATGTAGTTCTTGATGGTCTTCTCGGCGAGGAACAGGCGTTCGCCGATCTGCCGGTTGGTGAGGCCCTCGGCGACGAGCTCGAGGATTCGACGCTCCTGAGCGGTGAGGTCCTTCAGCTCGTCGGGTTCGTTCGACGTGCCGTCGCGCAATTTCTGCATGACCCGCTCGGTCACGTGGGGGTCGAGGAGCGAGGCCCCCGAGGCAACCAGCCGCACGGCTGACAGAAGATCCTGACCGGTCACTTGTTTCAGGACGTAGCCTGATGCGCCGGCCATGATCGCAGAGAACAGCGCTTCATCGTCGTCGAATGACGTCAGGATGATGGCGCGGATGTTGGGGTCGACAGACCTGACCTGCCGGCATACCTCGATGCCATTGCCGTCGGGGAGCCGGGCGTCGAGGATGGCGACATCGGGGCGCAACGCCGGGATGCGCGCCGTCGCCGCGGCGGCTGTGCCGGCCTCACCGACGACTTCGATGTCCCCTTCGCTTTCAAGGAGTTCGCGCAGTCCTCTGCGCACCACCTCGTGGTCATCCAGCAGAAAAACCCGGACGTTCTTACTCATGTGAACCTCCAAGCGCACGTATGAGCAACTATCCGCGTCATAGACGCGACTGTCGAGGGCCGTTGGTCCCGAGGTTGGGAAACGGTCCGGCAGGGCACGACGGTGGACCCTAGTTGTACTCGGCTGTCAGGTTGGTGACAGTCGGCTGATCGGGGGACGTCCTCCAAGTGCTGAGTGGCGTCTCTGATTGTTGGTAGTGCTCGAGCCAGGGCGCAAATGCTGCTGTGCGTTCGTCGTTGGAGTAGAAGATCTGTCGGTAGGCCCATTCGGTTTGCAGGGTGCGGTTGAGGCGTTCGACCTTGCCGTTTTGCCAGGGGCAGTGCGGGCGGATGAAGACGTGTTCGGCTCGGAGGGCGTCGATAGCTTCGCCCATTTCGAAGGATCGGGCGTAGGACCAGTGGTTGTCGGTCATCACCTGGCGGATCTCGTGGATGCCGTAGCTGGCGAAATGGTCCGCGGCCCGGAGCAGGAACGCCGCGCAGGTCGGGCCCTTTTCGTCGAGCAGGATTTCGGAATAGGCCAACCGGGAGTGGTCGTCGACGAGGGAATGGACGTAGTCGAACCCGATCCGGGCCTTCTTGACCGCCGAGGGTCTTCCCATCTGCCGGCCGTGGGCTTTCCAGCCGCCGCCGTCGTGAATCTTGCCGAGTTTCTTTACGTCCATGTGGACCAGATCGCCCGGGATGTCTCGTTCAAAACGGTGATCTTCACGGCGGCGCCACTCGTCTCAAAAATTCCGCTGGCAGCTCTTGCAGGCGTGTTGTTCGCGACATGCGTGAGGATGGTCGAGGTCGGATCGATTCGCGCCCTGATGCGCGCAACCCGCTCCGACGCCATCATCGTTGTCCTGACCTTCGCCGTGACCGTGGCCGTCGATCTCGTCACCGCCGTCGGGGTCGGCGTGGGCGTCGCGATCGTTCTTGCCTTGCGTGCCGTCGCACGCAGCGCACATATAGACCAGGTCCCTCTCGAAGCCGGAGACCACACGGCAGAGGAGCACGCACTGCTCAGCGAACGAATTGTTGCCTATCGCCTCGATGGGCCGCTGTTCTTCGCCGCCGCGCACAGGCTGCTTCTCGAGCTGCCGGACATCGCCGACGTGCAGGTCGTCATCCTTCGTATGTCCAGGGTGACAACGCTGGACGCAACCGGCGCAAACGTACTCGGTGACGCCATCGCCAAGCTGGAGCGCCGAGGCATCACCGTCATGCTTTCGGGAATTGCACCGGGCCATGAGGACGTACTGTCCTCGCTCGGCCTCACCGACAGTCTCCGCAGAAGGGGATTGATCTTCCCCGACACGCCCGCCGCCATCGCACACGCCCGCCGACAACTGGCTCTCTCCGACCACGGTGGTCCGTCCCGCGAGGGACTTCAGTACCTGTGAGTCAGGCCTTTCGATACTGAATCGGGTGCGTCCCTGCGACAAGGATGGGGATGACCACCAAATGAGAGAAGGTCCCTGATGAGCATCCTCGCCCGTCCGCACGGCAGCCACACAAACAGCCCCGACGGATCGGTGACGGTCCGCGAGGACGCTGCGACGTCATACGCGCTGAGCACGACCGCCCGCCAAGGGCTCGCAGTCCTCCGCATCGCTTTCGGCCTGACCTTCCTCTGGGCATTCGTCGACAAGCTGTTCGGCTTCGGCTTCGCGACCAAGTCAGGCGATTCGTGGCTCAATGGGGGCAGCCCCACCGAGGGCTTCCTGAAGTTCGGCGCCAAGGGCCCGTTCAAGGGCTTCTACAACTCGATCGCCGGCGAGACCTGGACGAATGTTCTCTTCATGGCCGCTCTCCTCGCCATCGGCGTCGCCCTCACACTTGGCATCGGCATGCGTCTCGCCGGTATCGGTGGAACTGTCATCTACGTGATGATGTGGACCGTGGCCCTGCCGCCGGAGAACAACCCGGTGATCGACAACCACATCCTCGGCGCCATCTCGATCGCGGTGCTCTCGCTGACCATGGCGGGCAACACCTGGGGCTTTGGTCGCCAGTGGTCTGCCAGCCCGGTGGCCACGAAGTTCCCCGTACTGCGCTAGCCGGCACCATCCAGTGAAGGGCCCGGCACTCCGAGAGTGCTGGGCCCTTTCTGCCGTGACCGAAGCAAGCCGTCGTGAGGAAAATGGTGTCAGGGCGGGCCCTGCCCGACGAGCCCTCCACGTGAAAGACTCGGCGGTGGGGAGCAAGAACTTTTGGTAGGGAACTTCATGCCGATGACCGACCGGGCACAGGTGCTGGCCAAGTTGGCGACGACACTGGCCTCGCTCGATCCCGGCCGCCCCCTCACATGGCGCATCTGTGAGTCCGCGCGCGTAATTCTCGGTTGTGACGGCGGGGCGATCACCTTCGACTACACCTCGCGCAGCCGCGTCACCGTGGCCGCGACTGACGACATCTCCGAACGACTCGAGGATCTCCAGGACGTCCTCGGCGAAGGACCGGGAGCCGATGCGTTCACGACGGGCACCATCGTGTCCACCCACCTCGATGACGCAGCACAAGACCGGTGGCCGGGGTTCACTGCCGCTGCCGAGGAAGCATTCGGGCAGCTGGCGATCTTCGCGGTGCCGATGCGACCGAACAACTCTGTGCTCGGGGTCCTCACCGTCTACAAAACAGAGCTCGTGCCGCTCGATGCCACACCACATTCCGTCCAGTTCCTCGGCGACGCGGTCGGGGCTACACTCCTCCGCGATCCGCAGTCCCAGACCGATGTCGACGAGGCAGGCGGAGGATCCTGGTCCTCACGGGCACCGATCAATCAGGCCGTCGGTATGGTCGTCGCCCAGTTGGCGATTGCTCCGGACGATGCGCTTGCCTTGTTGCGCGCGCATACATTCGCACACAACACCGACCTGTTGTCGATCGCGGCCGACACCATACAACGCCGAATAGACTTCTCGAACTTCAACGTGAGCGGAGACTGATCCCCTTGACCCCCATCACCGCAGCACAGGCCTTCGCCGAGGTCTCCACGGCTTTGGTCAGCGATCACGACATGGCCGGAACTGTTTCTGGCCTGCTCACCAATTGCTCCGATTGACGACCCGAAAATTGGGTACTCATCCCTCGCTTTTGCACTGCGCGACCTTTTGCACTGCGCGACCTTTTGCGACTGCGCGACGGCGACAGCCAAACGGCACCGACCTGAGGAGAGCCCATGAGCACAATGGAGCAGAGTTCCCCGGATGAACCCCGCAAGGACGGGTGGACCGCCGCCGAGCTGAGAAAGGTGCGCAAGTCACTCGAGCTCGAAGTCGCAAGGTTGAAGGCAGACATCGCCGTCGCGTCCAGGGAGTATGGCTCGAACCTGGGAGACATTCTTGACGGCACCGGTGACGAGGTCGTGGACGTGGGCTCGCTGATGGTCGAACTGCGCGAGGGATCGACAGTCGCCAGCAACGAGATCGACATCCTCACCCAGTGTGAACGCGCCCTCGAGCGCATCAGGACGAAGACCTACGGAACCTGTGAGGATTGTCGAGCCCCGATCGCGAAGGACCGTCTGATGGCGCTCCCCCGGGCTACTCTCTGCATGACCTGCCAGCAGGACCGCGTCAGTCGCTGAGCTCATGACACGTCTTGGGTTGTCAGGGACGCGACGTAGGGTCGGAAACAAACCCTCGGAAAGGCAAGAGTCATGGCAATCGCAGAGTCCATCCCCAACCTGCCCGAGGGCTACGCATCGGTAATGCCGTGGATCATCTCGAAGGACACGAGCGCGTTTCTCGACTTCGCCAGGGAAGCCTTCGATGCCCAGGAAACGAGCCGAGTACTCAATCAGGACGGATCCATCGGCCATGCCGAGGCGATCATCAACGGATCCGTGATCCTGATGTTCGACGGCATTGGCGATGCAGCTCCGCCCAATTTTCTCCGCCTGATCGTGGACGACGCCCATGCCGCGTTCGACCGGGCCTTGAAGGCCGGGGCCGCGTCCGTCACGGAGGTCACCTACTTGTTCTGGGGCGATGAGGTCGGCCGCATTCGCGATCCCTTCGGCAACATCTGGTGGCTGCAGTCGCATTCGCGGGACGTCGATCCCTCCGATCTCGACGCCGCGGCTGCCGATCCGGTCAACCTCGCCGCCATGAAGTATGTGCAGGAATCACTCGCTGACGCTTTCCGCTGAGCCCTGAAGTTCCTGAGCCCTGCTATTCCCTGCGCACGTCCTTGGCCGCCTTGTCAGGGCGCCAGCCGCGCCAGGCCGGCTGGCGGAGACGGTCCGTCGCGGTGCACTCGGCGAACTCGACCTCGCCGACCAGCCTCGGACTGACCCAGTGGGCGTCCGACGCATCAGGCTTCGGCACATTATCGAAGGGGCTCGTCTTGCGTTCGATCCGGCCCAGCTTGGTCTTCAACGCCTCGAGCTCCTTCTCCCCGAAACCCGTGCCGACGCGGCCGACATAGTGGAGCGCGCCGTCGTCGCCCGGTATCCCCATCAGCAGTGATCCGACGCCGTTCGAGCGGCGGCCCTTGCCCGGGCGCCAGCCCCCGATGACGACTTCCTGCATGCGGCTGTGCTTGATCTTGATCCAGGCACGTGACCGCCGGCCGGTGCTGTAGGCGCTGTCGACCTTCTTGGCGACGATTCCCTCCAGTCCGAGATCGCTGCTGCTCTTGAGGGCCGCGTCGAATCCGCCGTCGAAGGCCGGTGGCACCTGCACCTTCCCCCTGTTGCGATCGGGTACGAGCGTCAAGAGGGCTTTGCGACGCTTCTCGTACGGCTCCTTCAGCTGGGACTTGCCGTCGATGTCCAGCACGTCGAACAGCATCAGATGGACCGGCACGTCCTTCACCGCGTGGGCGATGTCGTGCTCCTTGATCAGGCCCATACGGCGCTGGAGCAGGCCGAAGTCCGGTCGGGACCCCTTGCCCAGCGCGACGATTTCACCGTCGAGGATCGCGGAGTCGGCATCGATCGCATCGGGGAGCTTCTCGACCAGGTCCGGGTAGGTCGCGGTCATGTCATTGCCGTTGCGGCTCAGGAGGCGGACGTCAGTGCCATCGATGTAGACCACGGCGCGGATCCCGTCCCATTTCATCTCGTAGGCCCAGTCGTCGCCGGTGTCGAGATCGGCCTCGTCGCCGAGCGTCGCCAGCATCGGCGCGATCGCCTTGAAACGCCGCGACGTGGGCTTCTTGTCCGGCTCGGGCCTGGGCTTCTTCGCCTTGCCGCCGTCCATGAGGTGCATCAGCCAGTGGGCGTTCTCCTTGCCCTCTCCCCCGGTATGGATCAGCGCGTATTTGCGCGGGCCGTCGAGGCCACCGTCCTTCATGCCGTGAACGGTGACGATGACCTCTTCGCCTTCGCGCCACTTCTCGAGCTCGTACTCCCCCGCGTCCCAGATCATGATTTCTCCGGCGCCGTATTCGCCCTTCGGGATCGTCCCTTCGAACTTGCCGTATTCGAGCGGGTGGTCCTCGGTCTGCACCGCCAACCGGTTCTGCTTCGGATCGGTGGGCACACCTCTGGGCAACGCCCACGACACGAGAACGCCGTCGCGTTCGAGCCGGAAGTCCCAATGGAGTCGGCGTGCATGGTGCTCGTGGATGACAAACGACTGACCGTCGGTGACCGTGGGCGGGTCGGCAGGCACCGGCTCGGTGGTCTTGGCCCGGTCGCGCATCCCCCGGTACTTCGCCAAGCGGTCCGTCTCCGGGATCTCACCAGCATCGAGGCTGCCACCTGAATCACCGACCAGGACCGCGAGCGGGTCTTTGCGGCGCTTCATCCGGGTGAGCACCTGGTCGAGATCGAGATGGTCGAGGTCCTTGGCATCCAGTTCGCGCCAGGTCCTCGGTGCGGCCACCATCGGATGTGAGCGGCCGCGCAGCGAATACGGCACGACGGTCGTCTTCGACGCGTTGTTCTGGCTCCAGTCGACCAGCACCTTGCCGCCGCGGAGCGACTTCTTCATGTCGCTCACGACAAGGTCGGGGTTGTCCGCCTCCAGCGCGCGAGCGAGCTCGTGCGCGACATCGGTCACATCCTTCGACGTCTGCTTGCCGTCGAGGGCGGCATACAGGTGGATGCCCTTGCTGCCGCTCGTCACGGGCATCGGCTCGAGCCCCATGTCACGGAGAATGCTCCGCGCGAGCTTGGCGACTTCGACGCATTCGGGCATGCCGGCGCCTTCACCGGGATCGAGGTCGAGCACGAATCGATCCGGATTGAGCTGCTTGCCGCCCCTGCCGAACTTCCACTGAGGTACGTGGATCTCGAGCGAGGCCAGCTGGGCGAACCACGTCAGCGTCGCGAGATCGTTGACGAGCGGGTAGTCGTTGATGTGGTCGGAGTGCTCGATCGGGTGATGCCTGATCCACGACGGCGCTTTGTCATCGAGGTCCTTGTTGAAGAACGACATACCGGGCTTGCCGGCCGTGCCGACGCCGTTGACCCAGCGCTTGCGGGTCGCGGGCCGGTCGGCCGCGTGCGGGATGAGGAACGGGGCGATCTCGGCGTAGTAGCGCAGCACCTCGCCTTTGGTCGTGCCGGTTTCGGGATAAAGCACCTTGTCGAGATTGGTCAGCGTGATGCGGTGGCCCTCCACGCTTACCGCCTGCCTCTTCGAATTGGGCGTCTTCGCGCTGGATGCCATGCCCTCATAGTTCCCGTGCTTGGCGGATCGATGCAAGCAGTGTCTACTTAGACTATGAGGTCAATCTGGAAGGGCGCCATCACCTTTGGGCTGGTCAACGTGCCGGTCAAGGTCTACAGCGCGACGGAGGATCACGACATCAGGCTGCACCAGGTGCACGACAAAGACGGCGGCCGGATCCGCTATCAGCGTCGTTGCGAGGTGTGCGGCAAGGTCGTCGACTACGAGAATATCGACAAGGCCTACGAAGAGGGCGACAAGACGGTCATCCTCACCGACGAGGACTTCAAGTCCTTGCCCGAGGAGAAGAGCCGCGAGATCGACGTCGTCGAGTTCGTGCCCAACGACCAGATCGATCCCATGCGGTTCGAGAAGAGCTACTACCTCGAGCCGGACTCCAAGTCGATCAAGGCCTATGTCCTGCTCCGCAAGACCCTGGAGGAGACCGACCGCACCGCGATCGTCCAGTTCGCCCTCAGGCAGAAGACTCGCCTGGGAGCGTTGCGGGCGCGCGGCGACGTCCTGACGATCCAGGGACTGCTGTGGGACGACGAGCTCCGTCAGGCCAGCTTCCCGGTCCTCGATGAACGCACCAAGATCTCGACCAAGGAGCTGGAGATGTCGGCATCGCTGGTCGAGTCGCTCTCCGAAGACTTCGACCCCAGCGAGTTCACCGATGAATACCAGGAACACCTACGCGAACTCATCGAGGCGAAGCTCAAGAAGGGCGACGCGGTCGACACCGAGGCGACCTTCGGCGAAGAGGAGTCCGAGGCCGAGGACGCCGAAGTCATCGACCTGATGGAAGCGCTTCGCAAGAGCGTCGACAAGAACAAGAAGTCAGCCAAGGCCAAGAAGAAGCCGGCGGCAAAGCCCACCAAGAAGGAGGCGTGATGACCACACCTTTTGACGACGGCATCGAATACGCACCCGACGACCGCGACCCCGACGCGCTGAGCCAGGACGATCCCCGCGAGCTGGACGATGATCTCGATCCCGATGATCTGCAGGAACTAGACGGTGACGACTCGGTAAACGGGATCTGAATAGCGCCTTTGAGCCATTGCATAAACCGTGAGCTGGGGGGTATTTAGGCAGGTGTGAAGGAGTACGAGGAGTACTCGCGTATGTGTGTCTGACAGGGCACATGCGACTCCCTTTGGGGAACTGGCGGTTCACCTGCTCACGCAGCTTGGTGGACCGCCGTCACGTTTCGCAGACCTTGTCGGGTATGTGTGTCAGTACCCCGCGTATGTCACCACAACCGGCCGACCATGTTGGTTCGCTCGACTGCCATGGCTACAACCGCCGAATGGCTTCCGGTGATGGCATAGTTCACTCGCTGGAAATGGGCTCCGGTGCCGTGGCCGAGGCCGTGTTCGATCGATTCAACGACGCGGTGTAGGTCTCCTGCGTCGACCAGCGCGGTGCGGACGTGGTCGAGGAGAGCCGTGACCACTTCGATGGCTTTGCGGGGTCGCCAGTCGTGCGGATCGAGCAATTCACCCTGAAGGCCGGATCTGCTGGCCCGCCACATCGCCAGCTGAACCATCGGCACGGGAACCGCCGGTGCCGATTTGCCGTCGGACCACTCCCGCACCGCGGTCTCGACGAGGGCGCGCGCCAAGGCGGCTATCAGAAGCGCGACCTCGACGTCCAGGCATACGTCGGCCACCCGGATCTCGACGGTTGGGTGATCGTGCGAAAGCCGGGCATCGAAATAGACCATGCCCGCATCGAGGACGACTTCACTGGCCAACAGATCACGAACGGTCCGGTGATACTCCTCGGCGGTGCCGAACAGGTCCGCCGGACCAGTGATCGGCAACCGCGTCCAGATCGCTCGGCGATAACTCGCATACCCCGTCTCCCGACCGTTCCAGAAGGGCGAATTCGCCGACAGGGCGAGAAGCACCGGCAGCCAGACCCGGATGCGATCCAGTGCGCCGACGCCCTCGTCGTCGGACGCGACGCCGACGTGCACGTGAAACCCGCAGGTGAGTTGTTCGGTCGAAATGATCCCGAAGCGTGTCCCGATCTCGCGGTAGCGCGGCAACGGCGTGATGTGCGGCTCGACGGGCATCGGCGATGTCCCGAGGGCGACGATCCGGGCGCCGAACTCTTGCGCCAGCGAGTCCGCGCGACGCCTGCCGTCAAGGAGCGAGGAATCGAGTTGGTCCAATGAGTCGCAGACCTTTGTCACCGACTCGACTTGTTCACGCTGGAGCTCGGTGGTGAGGACGAATCGGGCGTCGGCTCCGTGATCCTGGTCCGACGCCACGATCATGTCGCCGATGGGCAAAGGGCTGCCCGTCTTCGGGTCGACGACGAGGAACTCCTCCTCGACACCGAATGTGCGCATCACTCACCTGCTCTTGCCGGGCGTCGTCGTCCCCCTCACTTAGTCCTTGAAGGCGTCCTTGACTTTTTCGCCGGCCTTCTTGAGATCGGCCTTCGTCTGATCGGCGCGACCTTCGGCTTCGAGCGACTCGTCATCCTTGGCCTTGCCCGCCGCTTCCTTGGCCTTGCCTTTGGCACCCTCGGCCGCGTTGTCGATCTTGTCTCCCAGACCCATGGCTCTTCCTCTCGTAGGTGTGAACCAGAGGTGTACCCGCCCGCGCGAAACGTATGCATGCGAACCCGATCAAGGCCGAACGACGGTCACCCGTCTCGGCGGCGAGTCCTTCTTCCCGTCCTTTCGCACCATGAGCACGATGGCCAGGCTGGCGATCGCGGCCCACCCGCACCAGAGCGAGGTCAACGCGCCGACGTTCAGCCATGCCAGCAGGGACACCGCGACGACGTTGAGGACTCCGAAGGCGACGATCTCGCGCGAAGACGAGAGCAGCGCGGCGGCGCACGTCGCGAGAGCACAGGCGGCCGTCACGAGAGTCACACCGGGTATGCCGACCCGGTATCGGATGAAGTGGTCGTGGAGCGTCGCCGTGACCGGACCATTGAACGTTGCCCAAAGGAGCGTCGCCGACACGGCCAGACCGATGAACAGGAGCAGCGTCAATGCGTTGCGCCGCACACCTGAGGGTTCGCGTGCCCGGACCGCATACGGCAGGAGGGTTGGAAGCACTCCGAAAGCGATGGTGAGATACGCATAGGTCGCCGGTGTGCCGATCGTGTCGCTCACCTGTCCGCGTCCGGCAAACCATACGAAGGCTTCGATCAGGCCATGAGCGGCGAAAACTGCGGGAAGCATGGCCAACGGCAAATTCTCACGGGCCGGGTGATGACGGAGAGTATCCACCGCCAGGGCCCCGATCGCCACGCCGGAGACGATGTCCGCCTCGGGTGAGAAACACACGCCCACAACGTACTGCGGTCAGGGCGGCCCGTGTTCATCTTCGGTAAGGCGCCCTTGCGACGGGGACGATCACTGCTGAAACGATTCGGCCCTCATGGAGCTCGAGCAGGCCGATCGTGCCTTCGGGCTGGCGGCGCTTGTCCGTCGGTGAACCGGGATTGAAGATGCGCAACCCTTCGGACTCCTGATCCATGGGGATGTGCGAATGGCCGAAGATGACGAGGTCCGCGTCCGGAAATGCCCGACGCATCCTCCCCAGACGCCCGGTGGCGGGCCCGCTGTCATGAATCATCGCGACCTTCACACCGGCCAGTTCCATTCGAAGGGTCTCGGGTGCTCCCCACGCAGCGATGTCAGTGCCGTCGTTGTTGCCGAGCACGGCATGGACAGGCGCGAACTGTTGCAGCTCACGCAGCACATCGACGGTGCAGACGTCGCCGGCATGGAGGATCAGGTCCACGTTCTCCAAATGAGCCGCCACGGACGGCGGGCAGGACGTCCAGAACCTGGGCGAGTGGGTGTCGGAGATGACCGCGACGCGCAGCGGACCACCCACATCTGACTCGTTCATGGGCTCACCTTTCGTGCTGGTCGATACCCCTGGAGGCCGGACATCGGGCTTAGACCTTCGCACATGACGACCGACGGCGGCAGCCACGGCTGAGCACCGGTCCCGGACCAACCCGGCCCGTGTAGGCGGCGCACTTGGCGGTTATTTGACGCTGGCCCCGTATCTGTTTATGAATGAAGCCGTCATCCATCATCCGCCGATTGGCGGTGTGCCTTGCCGGGACGGCCCTTGCCGCGGCGAGCCTGACGGTTGTCACCACGAACGCCAACGCCGCGGACTACCAGTTCCACTGCATCGGGTTCTCCAAGTGCAAGACGGCGGGCTTGTCCACATACGGCTACGAGTCGGTCTATCAACAGAGCTTCTGGAGAGCCACTCCCGGGCACAACTGCACCAACTACGTCGCGTACCGCCTGTCGCACAACGGGCGCCTCGTCTATCGCCCCTCCAATCTCGGAAACGCCTCGGAATGGGGAATCAACGCCGAGAAGGAAGGCATCCACGTCTATTCGAGCCCCAAGGTCGGCGATGTCGCCTGGTGGTCCTATCACCGCGGTTCATCGACGCGCAGCCATGTCAAGATGGTCGAGCGGGTCAACGGGGACGGCAGCATCACTGTCTCCGAGGACAACCTCACCGGCGACTTCGACTGGCGCACCATTTCCAGGGGCTCGCCATATCCGAGCGGGTTCCTACGATTCCCGCAGTCTGACGGCTCACCCCGCGGATTCCTCAAGACGGTGACGAACCAGGACGGGAAAGTCACGGTGTTCGCCTACGGGGACGAACCGGGCTCGCCGGACCGGGCTTCGATCATGATCGTCTCGTGGGGAGGGCCACGGGGTGCGAAGGGCACCATCAAGCAGACGTCGACCCGACCGCTGATCGGCAGCTGGTACGCCTACCGCACGTTCGCCGCCGGGAAGCTCCCGAAGGTCGTCTACGTGTATGCGCTGAACACCAAGGGAACGAAGGGGTCGGACTTCTTCTACGGAAAACTGACCATCAAATAGCAACCCGCGGTGCTCCCCCTCAGCACGCTCCCCATCAGCACGGTGACCCAGGCTTGGGCAACCGGGCCCATTTGGGAGCGCGTGCTTACCTTGATGGATCACGCGGTGCCGTCAGCAGGTCCGTCGGAAGGTAAACGATGGACCTACGCACCCTCCTGCATTCCCGTGTGATCCTGGTCCTGGGCGTGGCGATTGCCGTGGCTGTCCCGGCGCTGACGCTCCCCCGACTCCCTCATTTCACCCTCTGGCCGGTTCTGCTCGGCCTGGTTCCGTGGATCGTCGGCAAGTACGTGTTGTGCCCACTGCGCTGGCACGCCCTCACCGGTTCCGGCCTGAGCCGCTGGTGGCACATCCGCGCATACGCCGAGGCCGAGCTGCTTGGTCTTCTGACCCCCTTCTATGTCGGTGCCGACTTGTGGCGGATCCGCCGCCTCACCCGCACCGGCCTGAGTGGGGCCGATGCCCTGACCAGCGTCGGCCTGGATCGGCTGATGGGTGGGATCGGACTCGCGGCGTTCGTTGTCTTCGCCGGTGCGGCCCTTCCGCTTCGTATGCTGGTCGTCGCCCTCGCCGTCGCGGTGGCAATTGTCATCGCCGCGCTGATCCTGCGTCGGCTGAAGCCCGACCTGCTGCCACGACGCCCCCTGCCCCCGCCGAAGGTGCTGGCCCACGCGCTTCTGCTCTCTGCGTGTTATCAGCTGACGATCGCCGCACTCCTGTTCGGGGCGGTGTCCGCCACCGGCCACCCGGTTCCCCCGCTCGCGCTGCTGGGGGCGTTCGGCGCCAGCCAGCTGGCCGGCACCGTACCCGGCCCGCACGGCGCCAGCCCGCGCGACGCGGCCCTGGTCATCGCCCTCACCGCGCTGGGCATTCCGTGGCTGGCCGCGGCGGCCGCCGTCACTCTGAAGGCTGCCCTGGCCTGGCTTCCCGCCTTGGCGCTGGGCGGCATCAGCCTGATCGTGACGCGCCGGGCCCAGCGAGCCACCGCCGTGGTCCCGGCCTGAGCCGAGTCCGAGCGACGACCACGCTGTCGACTACACGGTGGTCGACTACTTTGTGCGTTCCCA
>JALYQD010000185.1 GCA_030856025.1 Actinomycetota bacterium | reverse complement strand
CGATGATGATCGCCGCACCCGAGTTGAGTGCGTCGGTGAGTTCCTGCGATTTGGACTTGCCGCTTTTGGCGGTCTCGTCACCGATGGCGACGACAACCCCGGCCTTGTGGTCGATCTTCTTGATCGTCTCGCGCAACTGGGCGTCCAGAACCGTACGGTCGGTCACGACGATCACCGAACGAAAGGCCTTTTGCCCCTGTCGGTGCAGCGTCGACAACTGGTGCGCGCTCCAGGCGATCGAGTTGCTTTTGCCAGAGCCGGCCGAGTGCTGCACCAGATAGCGCTGACCGGGTCCGTCGGTGCGTGCAGATTCGACGAGTTGGCTGACGACTTCCCATTGGTGGTACCGCGGGAACAGCAGCGTCTCGTTCTGCCTCATTTCACCGGTGATGGGGTTGATCTTCTTGTCGACATGCAAGTGCATGAACGTCAGCAGGATCTTGAGCCAGGCGTCACGCTGCCAAACCCGTTCCCACAGGTATGACGTCGCCGAGCCGTGAGGGTTGTCGGGGTTGCCCTTGCCGCCGTCGCGGCCGAGGTTGAACGGCAGGAATCGGGTGTCGTCGCCGGCAAGCCGGGTGGTCATCTGCACGTCGGTGTTGGACACGGCGAAGTGCACGAGCGCGCGTTTGCCGAATTGCAGCAGCGGCTCGACCTTCTTGGTCGACGGGTCGCGCGGCGTGCGGTCCTTCTTGTATTGCTCCACGGCGATGCCGGAGGACTGGGTGAAGTCGGTCTTGAGCTCGGCCGTCGCGACTGGCAGGCCGTTGAGGAAGAACACCAGGTCGATCGAGCGCCTGTTGTTCTGCGAGTAGTAGACCTGTCGCATCACCCGCAACCGGTTCTTCGCATAGCGCGCCAGCGTGGCCGGGTTGAGCGAGTCGGCAGGTCTGGCCTGCGCCATCGTGAAGGTCGCCGGCCCGGTCGCGAAGCCGCGCCTCAGCACGTTGAGGGTCCCCCCTGAGGTGTTGAGGTCACCGTCGAGCACCTTCACCAGCCGGTCGAGCACTCCATCGAAGGCCTTCACCTGCACGTCGAGCGGAGAGTCGGTCTGGACGACCTTGGCAAGCTCTTCGGGCTGGGTCTCGGTCAGCCACCCGAGTACGTCGTCGGGGAACAACGCCCGTGCCACGTCGTATCCGGCGTCGTTGGGGGAGTAGAGCCAACCGTTGTCGGCGAGGTATTCGCACAACTCGGCCTCGAACTTGTTCTCGTAATAGTCAGCCATCAGGATTCGCGCTCCATCGGGTAGTGGTCGATCGTCGACGTGCATCGCGGCACCTGTGAGCCTTTGGTATCACGTGCGTAGGACCTTTCGGGCGAAGTCGGCCAACACGTGCGCCTGTCGCAGCGCCGTGGTGGCGGTCGAGGCGTTGAACGTCTGGGTCGTGTACTGCGCCGAAGTCTTCTTGGCCAGCAGCCCCGCCAGCGCCTTGGCCGCCTCTGCACTGCCGGAAACGGTGCGGAGCAACCGGACGGCATCGCCGTGGTTCGGTGACGAGTTGACGACGCCGAGCGCGTGCCCGCACGCCCCATCGGCGGCCGCGATGCCGGCGTGCGTTGCCGCCGACACGACGGCGTTGTGCGCATAGGCGCCTTCGACAAGCTCCGCGCTGACCTCCGCCTGTCGCAGGAAAGTGTCGGCGATGTTCAGCCGAGCGGCCGCATATGCTCGGTCCACCGTCGTGGTCTTGGCGCGGGCATTCACGACTTCGAGCCCTTCGCCGCCGCGATACGCGCAGCGCGGATCATGGTGTCGACATCAGCGCCGGAGACGGTGATGCGGCTCGACGCGAGGATGGGTTCGTTCGCGGCTTGCATCTCCACGAGCTCGGCCGGGCTCACCTCGAGGGTCTCGCAGGGATTGCCGGTCCAGCGTTCGACGTCGTCACGCAACCGGGCCACATTGCGGTCCCACGCATCTTCGTCATCCGTAGGCATGTTCGGCTTGACGATCAGGATGTCGACATCGGACTCGGCGGTGGCTTCACCCGATGCGACCGAGCCGAACAGCTCGACTGACAGCGGTGGCGCCTCCCAGGCTTCGACGTTCGTCTTGATCCGTTCGTCGAGTCGCTGCGGGGCATTCAGAAGCAACTCGACCGCGGGCCAGACGAGGTGGTCGCGGTTGGCGTGGAATGTGTAGTTGCGGCCGATCCGCTCCTCGACTACGACACCTTGATCGGACAGGCGCCGCAGGACCTTGCGTATGCCGGCCGGACTTCCATCGTCACACAGGTCAATGACCTGCTGGGTGGTGAGAGCACCGTCCACCCGAGCCAGCACACGAAGCACTGCGCCGTCGAGCGTCGGCGCCAGCGTCCGGAACGGCTGGGAGAAATCCATGCGATCAAATCTACTATTGTGTAGATGTATCTACAATAGTAGTTAAAGAAACCTCGCTGGGTGAGTCTGTCGAAACCACATCCCGTACGTCGATCTTGCCGGTGACCGCAGCCGAGATCAGGGCCGAGCGGCGTTCCTTGAGCAGGGCGATGAGCTCACGACACTCGTCAATGAGGGAGTCGATCGCGGAGGTCTGTTTGAACAGGCTCGCAGACTGGACTCGTTGATCTTCGAGCGATGGCACGGCGAGCCTGATATGGCCCAGGTCAGTGACGCTTATCCGCGGAGTACGAACTGCGCCGCTCTCAACTGAGCCGATCCCGCGGATACGTGAAGACATCTCCGACACGAATGAGCTGCTCCGCATCACGAGTTCAAGCCAGATTGGATCGACAACAGCACTAGTTCTAATGACGGCGTAGTCGGGGCTCACGACACCAGGTACGGGGGAGACTCCCAAGGCGCCCTGGAAGGCGCGCATGCGATTGATAACGATGTCGCCAGGCTCGCAGATTTTGTAGTTGCTGAGGTCATCAGCCTTGGCAACGTCAGCAGTCATCTCGCTTCTCACCCGCACGCCCCAGGAAATGGACACCGACATCAACGGGAGGTACTCCCACCTCACACCGGCCCTGTCATCAATCTCCGAGAAGGACCAGCACAGTCGCTCACCCACGCCGATGCGCTCTTGGAACATGGCACTGGAGACGGATTGGCGGCGTTCGGTGAGGGACCCGATGAGGGCTTCCTGCTCGCCGATCAACTCGTCGATCTGCGCCGTCTCCCGATCGAGATACGCCGCGATCACCCGCTGCTCGGCAAGGGGCGGTCGCGCCGTCCTGAGCTTTGGGATGTCAGCACTGCGGAGCCCCACGCGTGTTACGCCTGAGGCGGCGAGATACCACTGTTTCGCCGATGGCGACGACTTCAGCACGTAGAACAGGAATTTGGAATCCGCAAGCGGAGAGATCGGTCGCGCGACGGCAAGGTGGTAGCCGCACACAAGACCGTCTGCATCGACAAACGCGGGGACTCCTATGTCGTCGGCGGTTTCGGAGTCCTTTGTGAATGCCGTGTCACCCCGTCGCAGACCGAACCTCACGATCTGCTCGGCTGTCGCAGTAGCCTCCATGAAATCGAGCCCATCCCTGACCACGTCGTTCTTGTAGACATCGACGTAGTTGCAGAGCCTGATGGGGACTTCGCCGTCCTCGGAATGCTTGTCCACGTTGCTCACAACGACTGAAGCCACGTGACCCAGTCGTCCTGTCTCCCACCCTTCCGGGATCTCTCCGAGCCACTCGACGCCGGAGTCCTTGTATGCCGGGTAGCGCTTCATGTGAAGAAGTCCTCGTCGATCTGGACGATGTGATGGGTCTGTTTGATCTGGACGCCGACGCCGTGCCGGATCATCAGGGAGGTCAAGCGGTCGCCGTCGATCAAGATGAGGCGGGAGGCGACCGACTCCGCGTACTCGTAGGCCCCTCGGGAGAAACGCGCTGTGGTGATGAAGACGCCTTGGTCAGTCTGCCTGCCGTGGAGGGCGCCGACGAATCCCTGGATCTCGGGGCGACTGACCGAGGAGTTGGTAGCGTACCGCTTGGCCTGCACGTACACCCGGTTCAGTCCGAGGGCATCCTGATCGATGATGCCGTCGATGCCGCCGTCGTTGGACAGTTGCGTGAGCGTGGCCTTGCCTTCGACGCCGCCGTATCCCATTGCCATCAACAGATTAAGCACAGCCTGCTCGAAGAACGCCGGTTC
>JALYQD010000161.1 GCA_030856025.1 Actinomycetota bacterium | reverse complement strand
GACACAAGGGCGCGGTGACGGTCGCCACCAACATGGCCGGCCGCGGCACCGACATCATGCTCGGCGGCAGTGTCGAGTTCCTGGCCGACCAGGCACTGCGCGACCAGGGGCTTGATCCCCTTGAGACATCCGAAGAGTATGAGGCCGCCTGGCCCAAGATGGTCACCGAGATCGAGGCACAGGTCGCGGCCGAGCACGACGAGGTGTCGCAAGTCGGCGGACTCGCCGTGATCGGCACCGAGCGTCATGAGTCACGCCGTATCGACAATCAGTTGCGCGGACGTTCTGGACGTCAGGGTGACCCCGGTGAGACACGTTTCTACCTCTCGCTCGAGGACGACCTGATGCGCCTGTTCAAGGCCGACTGGGTCGACTGGGTCCTGACGACCATGAAGATCCCCGATGACGTGCCGATCGAGAACAAACGCGTCACCGGTGCCATCGCGTCGGCGCAGGCCCAGGTCGAGGCGCAAAACTTCGACACCCGCAAAAACATCCTCAAGTACGACGACGTGATGAGCAGTCAGCGCCAGGTTGTCTACGCCGAGCGCCGCCGCGTCCTCGAAGGCGAAGACCTGCACGAATGGGTCCGCGAAATGATCCCGCAGGTCACCAACGCCTACGTGCACGGAGCGACCGAAGGGTTCCCCGAGGAGTGGGAGCTCGACAAGTTATGGACCGCTCTCGGCACGCTGTACCCGGTCACCCTCACCGAAGAGGCGGTCGAAGCCGAATACGGTGGACGGTCCGGACTCACCCGCGAACTCCTGCAGGAGCTTATTTCGGAGGATGCGCTTGCAGCGTATGCCGCTCGCGAGGAGGCACTCGGTTCGGAGATCACCCGCGAGCTCGAGCGCCGGGTCGTCCTCAGTGTGCTCGACCGCAAGTGGCGCGAGCACCTCTACGAGATGGACTACTTGCGCGAAGGCATCGGCCTGCGCGCTTACTCGCAGCGCGATCCGCTGGTCGAGTACCAGCGCGAAGGCTTCGACCTGTTCAACGCGATGATGGACGCCATCCAGGAGGAGTCCGTCGGATTCCTGTTCAACCTGGAGGTCCAGGTCGAACAAGACGAGGAGCCCGACGATGCGGCAGAAGCTGCGTCGGCTCCGCACATCTCGGCCAAGGGCCTGCAGCACGAAAAGCAGACCAACTTGTCCTACTCGTCGCCCAGTTCGGACGGCTCGGGGGAGGTCGAGGTCTCCGCAGCATCTGAGGATCCCGAGGAGCAGGCCAGACAGCGTCAGCTCAAGGCCAAGTCGAAGTCGCGCCAGAAGGCCAAGCAGCAGCGACAGTCACGCAAGAAGAACCGGTAGTTTTCGCGGGCTATGCCCACGTCAACGCCGTGCAGCGCCATTGGCGGACGCCGCGAGAGCTGGATTGCAGCTCGAGTCGCACGGCCAGTGCACGCGATCGTCCGCCCTGTGCCATGCGCGCGGCGATCTCGGCCGTCGTCTCGGTGACCATCGCGACGTGGACCGACACGATTCGCGAGCCCGCGTGGATATGCATCTGCCGCGGCGCACGTGCCTGTGCTGCGAGCCGACCCTGAAGCTGGTCGTAGACGTCGGGTGACATCCATGCGCCCAGCTGCCTGACCGGACGCTCGCCGCTCAGGACCTCCACCAGCACTTGCATGAAATGCGAAGCCCGTTCCTGAAGCGGATTGTGCGAGGCCCCTCGCGATGCGACCGGCGCGACCGTCAGCTGCGAGATGCCTGCGAGTGGCAGCGGCACCTGCTCGGGTGCCGATGAGGAGATGCCGAACCGTGGCTCGGGGGCGGTGCGGACAAGGAGCGACGTGGCTGTTTTCATCGGGATTCCTTCGCGGGAGGGGTGAGTTGTTGATGCGGGAAGATCAGATCGGGGTCGGGCCCGATGACGGCATGGTTCGCGTGGTGCCAGCGCTTGGTGGCTGAGGCGACTTCTGCGGGGGAGGCGTCCGGGCCGAGATCTCGCGCGGCGATCGACCACAGCGTGTCGCCGCGCTCGACCCGGACGACGTGGGGATGGGCGTTCGGTCGGTCAGGGGCCTCCTGTGTGAACCCGACCGGCCGGTCGGGAAGGCGCAGTCCGTCGAGGCTCTGGCTGACGACGCTCCGCGCGGGTTCGTGCGGCCCGCGACCGGCGTCGTTGATCGCGGCTGCGGGGCCAATGGCGAGGGCACCGGCAGCACCGAGGAACATCGCGCGCCGAGCGAACCCCGGGGTGATGAGGCGGGCCAGGACCCGGACCGCGGCGGCCTTGCCGGAGGCGAGTGACAGCCCGATGCAGGCCAGTGTCCACGTGCTCAGCACCACGAGGAGGAGAGTCGCGACGGCGGCCAACGACCGGTCGAAGTCCATGCCGTTGAGCTCGCGTGCCGCATCGCCGGCTTCGGGACCGAGCGCACCCAGGCAGATGACGGAGACGGCGGCAACTGTGTAGCCGGTCGATGACAGTCGCACGACTCCCCGCTTCCATACGTTTGAGAACGTTTGATGACATATAACGACGATATGGCGCGGCTGTCAACCGGTTGTCCACACAGTTGGTAGCCTGCCGACTATGCGTTGGGAGAAGTTGTTTGCCGATCTCGAGGGGATGGTCGACGACGACGCCCTGACCGAGCGCGATGCGCTGGTCCACGACCTGCGCGACGGCGAGAGGGCGGCGACGAGCTGGCGACAACTGGTCGGCGGGCAGGTGTCACTCGAGGTTGCCGGGGCGGGCAGGGTCGACGGCTCGGTGCAGTCGGGCAATGATGAGGTCATTCACGTTGTGACCGACCGCGCCCACCTGCTCGTCAATCCCGATGCCGTGATGGCGGTTCTGAGTGCTTCGCGGCGTGCGACAAGACCCTCTGCTGTGACGTCGAGGCTGGGTTGGCCCCATGTCTTCCGAATGCTGCAACGCGATCAGGATCGTGTGCAGATGCATCGGACGGACTCGTCAACCTGGGCGGGCACCGTTGTCATGGTGGGTGCCGATTTCGTGCAGATCCGCGATGAGGCCGAGAACGCCCCGATGATTCCCTATGCCGCGATCGCCGCGGTCAGTTGTCCGCGTTGACGTCTTCAGCTTCTGCGGGCTCGTCGGCCTGGTCGCCGTCCGCAGACGAATGGTCGGCGCGCGCATACTGCCGGGCGATGTAGTCCTCGAGCTCACTGTTTTCGATACGCCATTGGCCGCGACCACCGATCTGAATGCCGCGGAGGTCGCCCCCGCGCACCAGCGCATATACCTGCCGCACCGTCACGTTCAACACGTCGGCGACATCGGCCAACGTGAGGAAACGAGGGGCGGCTGGGGGCATATTCCTAGTTTCGCATGATCCGGTGTCAACGGGTCCAGAAGGACCACACTTGTGGAAAACGTCAACCGCACTGGACGTGCGGACCGATCTGTAGGTGAATACTCCCTATGAGTATCTGGCGGGGGCCTGAATTTTCGGCGCAGACAACGGCATGGACCATAGGCGCTGCGCAACGCAAGAAGCTGGGGACGGCGTGAGGGCGGCACAGCGCATTGCCGTGCACCCGTGGCGGGATCCTCGGCTCCTTCTCGGCATCATGTTGGTGTTGTTGTCGACGGTCGTGGGTGCGAAGCTCTTCGCGGCGCAGGACGACACGGTGGCCTATTGGTCGGTCCGCACGTCTGTGGCGGCTGGAGACGCGGTCGAGCGCGGTGACCTGGTGAGCACGCGCGTTCGGCTCGGTGCGCCGACGCGAGGGTCATACGTGCAGGTCAAGGATGAGTTTCCGGCGCGGATCAGTGATCTCGTCTGGGCACGTGACGTGAGCGCCGGCTCCCTCCTCGAGGGCTCCGTGCTCGTCGTCGATGGCGAGCAGGCCGCGGGCGAGCTCCCGCTCAACGTCGCTAGTGGCGCCTATCCGCTCGACCTGCGCAGTGGCGAAAGCGTCGACGTATGGGTGGGGCCGGGCCCGGGCGAACCTGCCGAGGACAAGTCCACTCTCGTGTTGCGCGCCGCCCGGGTGCTGTCTACCGGCGGAGGCTCGACCGCGGTCGGCGGATCACTGGCCCGGACAATACTCGTGGGCGTCGCCGACGGTGCGCTGGCGGACAAGACGCTGAGCGCGATCTCGGCCGGCCACGTCACCCTGGTAAGGGTGCCGTGAACGGGGTCCTGATCTCTGCCGGGGGAGCGGCGTGGGAGTCGGCCGCACTGGGGTTCCTGGACTCCTCACGCGAGTTCTCGCTCGCCCGGCGTTGCGTGGACGTGGCGGACCTGCTTGCCGCAGCGCAGTCGGGTGATGCGGTCGCCGCCCTGGTCTCGCCCGAGGTGCAGGGCTTCGACGCGGACACGGTCTATCGACTGATCCAGGCGGGCGTCCACCCCGTCGCGATCGGGACCGATTCGCGACGCTGCTCAGCGCTCGGAATCCCGACCCGGCTCGAGGTCGGGGAGCTCGGTCAACTGGCCGAGCACCTCCCGCGCCCCCGCCCAGCGGCCGAAGACGAGTGGAGACCGGCCGGAGAGGGCCGGATCGTCGCCGTATGGGGTCCCGCCGGCGCTCCCGGGCGCAGCACGGTCGCTCTCGGCCTGGCCGCCGCGTGGGCAGAGCTCGGGGTCAACACGATCCTGGCCGACGCCGATCCCTATGGCGGGGCGATTGCCCAGATGCTCGGGATCCTCGACGAGGTCAGCGGGCTGCTCGCCGCGAGCCGTGCTGCCAACAACGGGCGTGCGACCGAGACGTCGGACCACCTCTACGGGATCAACGACACCCTCGCCGTGCTGACCGGCTTGCCGCGCCCGGACCTCTGGGCCCAGGTCCGTGCCGGTGCCATCGAGCTCGTGCTGCAGCAATTACGCCACGACTTCGCTCTCAGCGTGATCGACTGCGGGTTTTGCCTCGAACAGTCCGACAGCTTCGACTCCGGCGCTCCCCGGCGAAATCAGCTGACGCTCCAATCGCTCGAGGCCGCCGACAGTGTCATCGCGGTCGGTCGGGCCGATCCGGTCGGCCTCACCCGGTTGGTGCGGGGACTCCACGACTTGCAGGCCGTCATCCCGTCGGCCGACATCTCGGTGGTCATCAACATGACCCGGCCGACGATCGGGTGGTCGGACTCGGAGATCGGTGCCACGGTCGAACGCCTCACCGGCCGTTGGCCGGTGGCGTTCGTGCCGCTGGACCAGAGTGCCGTCGACACGGCGCTGATCGGCGGCCGTTTGCCGAGCGAGACGACGCCCGATTCACGACTCGTCAAGGCATTCGCCCGACTGGCGCACGAGTGGTCGACGCAACATCCCGGCGTGCGGTCGCGGGCACCCGCCCATACGTGAGCGATGGTAGTTTTGGGGTCAATAGTCACCGAGGAGCGCAATGCAACGGATGAGCCCACTCGATGCGATGTTCCTGAATCAGGACAGTGCAACAGTGCCCCGCCAGACGGCGTCGCTCGCGATCCTCGAACCAGGTGAAAACCGTCTCGACTACGACCGGCTCGTCCAGGTCATCAACGACCGCATCGACATCGTGCCGCGCTATCGCCAGATCGCCCTCAAGGTCCCCGCCGGTCTCGGCACCCCTGTATGGATCGACGACGAGAACTTCGACATCTCCCTGCATGTGCGTCGGTCGGCGCTGCCCAGGCCGGGCACCATGGAGTCCTTGCGCGAGCTCGTCGGCCGGCTGATCGCCCGTCGCCTCGATCCTGATCGCCCGCTGTGGGAGCTGTACCTCGTCGAAGGGCTGAGCGGTGGCCGGGTGGCCTTGCTGTTCAAGTCGCACCAGGCACTCGTCGACGGCTCCGAGACGATCGACCTCGCGCAGGTCCTCCTCGAGGAGACCGCGCACGAACGTGATATCCCGCACGAGGACTGGAACCCGCGCCCCGAACCCGGCGCCGCCGCCCTCGTGATCGACTCGGTCAACAAGAACCTGCGACGCCCGGCAGAGGGTCTGCGCATCGCCGAGATGAACCTCGGTCGCGTGGCGGCCCGCCTTCCCGGCATCGGCGGCAGGAGCCCGGCACCCCACGGCATCTTGTCGATCGAGCTCAGTCAGCACCGCCGTTTCGCCTCGCTGGAGACCAAGCTCGAGGACTACCGCCTGGTGCGCGGCGAGCACGGCGGCACCGTCAACGACGTCATACTCGCCGCGATCGCCGGCGGTATGCGCGGCTGGATGCTGACCCGCGCCGAGCCGGTCACCGCCAAGACCCGCTTTCGGGCGATGGTTCCCATGTCTGTCGTCGCCGAGGACGGGTTGCCGACGTCGCTCGGATCGAAGGTTCGCGGCCACTTGTTGTCGCTGCCCGTCGGCGAGTCCAATCCGGTCGTGCGCCTCCACCAGGTCTCCTATGCCCTCAAGGACCACCGCGAAACCGGTTCGGCCGTGGCCGCCAACAAGCTGGCCAACTTGCCGGGCTTCGCGACGTCGACATTCCACGCCGTCGGCGCCCGTGTCGCCGATGCCGAGAGCGGCCGCGGCCATCAGATCGTCATCACCAACGTCCCCGGTCCGCAGGAGCCGGTCTACATGGCGGGCGAACGGGTCAGCGAGGTCTACCCGTGCATACCGCTCAGCGACAACCGGGCGATGTCGATCGGAGTGACCTCCTACAACGGCAAGGTGTTCTACGGCATCGTCGCCGATCGTGAGGCAGTGCCCGATGCGGACGTCCTCGCCCAGTGCATCGACGACGCGCTGGTCGAGATGGTCGAGACCGTCGGCACCCGGCGCGCTCGTGCGCCACGCGGCCGGACCCGACCGACCGCCAAGTCATGAGGACTGCAGCGTCATGAGGACGACAGCGTGATGAGGACGACAGCGTCATGAGAATTTATGTGGCCGCGGCCCGTGCCGATGTCGAGGCGTTGGCAGCAGGCGGCGCCGTGACGGCGGAGGCCTTCATACCCGAGTCCGAGGACGAGGAAGCCGAATTCGCCGCCTTCGGCGAGGCCGCCGACCACGGTGCGGTCGTCATCTCGGCCGATGTCGCCGCTGCCGACGAGCCGGTCACCCTCGACAAGGTCGCCGCTTTTCACGTCGATGTCGACGGCAGCGGCGATCTCGCATGGTTCGCCACGCAAGAAATAGACGCCGTGCTCCTCGCTATGGGAAGCACGGCGTCCGAAGACTGATCAGCTGAGGCGTTCGACGCCCAGCGCAACCTCACCGC
>JALYQD010000122.1 GCA_030856025.1 Actinomycetota bacterium | reverse complement strand
GGGCCGATGGCGGAGGTCCCGGCGTTTGCCGAATGGGCGAGAATGGCCACGTGGCAGATAACCGCAACGCGTCGCTGGGCGACATGCTCAGATCCATTCTCGCGATCGGCGCCCTCCTTCTGGGCCTGGCGGCCATCGGCTACTGGTTTCAGGTCAAGCCGGACGACAACGTGAAGGCCGTCGACTATGTCACGGCGGTCGATGCCGCCCGGGACGATGCCGACTACGACGTCCTCGCCCCCACCTCGCTGCCGAACGGCTGGAAGGCGACGACTGTCCGGTATGAATCTGGTGGGCGTGGCCAATGGCACCTCGGTGTCCTGACCGACACAGAGGAATACATCGGCCTCGAACAGTCCGGAATGGGCACCCAACGCGCCATCGAGCGCTTTGCGCCGAAGACCGAAGCCACGGGCAACACCACCGTCGCCGGCCAGTCCTGGCAAGTGCGTCACAGCGACCGGGGCGAAAACACCTTGGTCCGCGACGACGGCGACATCACGATCATCGTGACCGGAACCGCCGACCTCGAAGTCATCAAGACCTACGCCGCGACGCTCTCGGCTGGTTGAGCACGCCACGACGGGTGTGGCCGGCCGCCAGCGGCTCGCTCAACCCGCGGACGTCGCGTCTTCTTCACCTTCGGTGCCGGCTGCGGCGGCAAGGCGCGCCCGTGCACCGTCGAGCCACTGCTGGCAGATGGCCGCGAGCTGCTCGCCGCGCTCCCACAGGGACAGCGACTCCTCGAGTGTCGTGCCGCCTGTCTCGAGCTTTTGGACGACCTGGATGAGCTCGTCGCGCGCCTGCTCGTAGGGCATGGTCTGGTTGGATTTTGGCGCATCACTCATGGGAGGCTCCTGCTTGATTGTCGGGCTTGTCGGGCTTGTCGGGCACGGCGTCGGGTTCGATGGACAGTGTGCCGGCGTCGATGGAAACGGGGTCGGGCCTGATGGACAAGGTGCGGACATCGACGTGGCCGTCGGCGAATCGCAGTGAGAACTCGGCGTCATCGCAGAGTTGCGCGACCGATGCGACGACAGTGCCGTCGGCGAGCTGGGCGACGTTGTAGCCACGGGCCATGGTCGAGAGCGGAGACAGGCTGCGCACCCGGGCGAGGTGGTGGCCGACCTCGTCGGAGGCACGTTCGAGCCGGTGTCCCAGCGAACGGCGGGCGCGCATACGGGCTTCGCCGATGAGCAGCTCCTGTGCGTCGACCAACGTCGCGGGATTGGCCAGCACCGGTCGGGAACGTATGGCCGTCAGCCCGTGTATCTCCCGGTTGAGGATGGCGCGGACCGCGAGGGAAGCGCGTTCGCGCATGCCCGCGACTCCGGCGAGTTCTTCGCGCACGTCGGGGACGATGCGCTTGGCCGCATCGGTCGGAGTCGAGGCGCGCAAGTCGGCGACGAGGTCGAGTATGGGGGTGTCAGGCTCATGCCCGATCGCGCTGACGACCGGGGTGGAGCAGGCGTAGACGGCGCGGATGAGCGCCTCGTCGGAGAACGGAAGCAGGTCTTCGACCGATCCTCCGCCACGGGCGATGACGATGACCTCGACCGATTGGTCGGCGTCGAGGGTGCGCACACCGTCGATGACAGCCCGAGCCGAGCCATTGCCCTGCATCAGCGCGTAGTGGACCACGAAGTCCACATCGGGCCAGCGCAGGCGGGCGTTTTGGAGGACATCGCGTTCGGCGGCCGAACCGCGCCCGGTAATCAGCCCGATACGGCGGGGGAGCAGCGGCAGCCTCTTCTTGAGAGTGGGGTCGAACAGTCCCTCGGCCGCCAGCAGTTGGCGACGGCGTTCGAGCTGGGCGAGGAGCTCGCCCTCGCCGACCGGCCGGATCTCGCGGGCACTCAGGGCGAAGTCGCCGTTGGGCTCATAAAACGTCGGTTTGGCGTGCAGGACGACCCGTGCACCCTCGGCGATGGGCACGGGCGAGGCGTCGAGGACATTGCGATGACACGTCACGCGGAGCGAGAATTTGGCCTCGAGGTCGCGAACGGTCAGGAAGCAGATGCCCGGCCTCCGGGTCAGCTGGGCGATCTCGCCTTCGACCCATACGGCACCGAGTTTGCCGATGTAGCCGCCGATGAGTTGGGAGATCTGCCGCAGTGGTGCGGGCGAATCGGCGCTGGTCTCCAGGGGCATACCGACACCCTATGTGTCCGATCGGACATGCCGTCGAATTCGGTTGTGCGGTAATCCCGCCTAATATGGGGGCATGGGTTCTGAAGTCTCTCTCGGCATGCCGTCAATCGCCGATGGCAATGTGTTGCTCGCCGCGCCTCGTGGTTATTGCGCCGGCGTCGACCGGGCCGTGATCACGGTCGAGAAGGCCCTCGACCTCTACGGCGCACCGGTCTATGTCCGTAAGCAGATCGTGCACAACAAACACGTTGTCGCCGGGCTGGAGAAGCGCGGCGCGATCTTCGTCGAAGAACTCGACGAGGTGCCGCTCGGCTCGACTGTCGTGTTCTCCGCCCACGGCGTCTCACCTGCCGTTCACGACGAGGCCGAAGTTCGTGGACTCAAGACGATCGACGCGACCTGCCCGCTGGTCACCAAGGTCCACCATGAAGCCAAGCGCTTCGCGAGCGAGGACTACCGCATCCTGCTCATCGGCCACGAAGGCCATGAAGAGGTCGAAGGCACCGCGGGCGAGGCTCCCGACCACATCACCCTGGTCCAGACCCCCGACGATGTCGCCGGTCTCGAATTCCCCGAGGGCACCAAGCTGTCGTGGCTCTCGCAGACGACGCTGAGCGTCGACGAGACGATGGAAACGGTCGACCGCCTCCGCGAGAAGTTCCCTCAGCTTCAAGATCCGCCGAGCGATGACATCTGCTACGCGACTCAGAACCGTCAGCTCGCGGTCAAGGAGATCTCGACCGGTTGCGATCTGCTGATTGTGGTCGGTTCGGCCAACTCCTCCAACTCCGTACGCCTGGTAGAGGTCGCACTCGAAGCCGGCGCCAAGGCGTCGTACCGCATCGACGATGTTTCCGAGATCGATGAGGCTTGGCTCGAGGGCGTCCAGAACGTGAGCGTGACGTCCGGCGCTTCGGTGCCCGACGATCTCGTGGACGAAGTGCTCGCGTTCCTGGTCGAGCGCGGCTACCCCGAAGCCCGAGCCGTCAAGACGGCCGAAGAGAGCCTCATCTTCGCGCTGCCGCCCGAATTGCGTCGCGACATGAAGGCCGCCAAAGCCTGATCGGGCTGGGTTGAATGCCCTTGTTGGCCTGGTGGCCCGAAAGCGCCGTGTCAGAATGAATCCGTGGATACTGCCCTGACGCTGGTCGTCTTGTTGACTATCGTCGTCGCGGTCAGTTCGCTTGCCAAGCGGTTCGATGTGTCCGAGCCGCTCGTGCTCATGTTGGTCGGCGCGGCAACGTCATACGTGTCGTTCGTCCCCGACTACGAGCTCACCCCCGAGCTCGTCCTCATCGGTCTCCTGCCGCCGCTGCTGTATGCCTCGGCGATCCGCACGTCGCTCGTCGATTTCCAGAAGAACCGTCGGCCGATCCTGCTGTTGAGCGTCGGCCTGGTGATATTCACGTCCTTCGGCATCGCCGTGCTGATGGTGGCGATATTGCCGATCCCGTTCGCCGCGGCGCTGGCCCTCGGCGCCGTGCTGGCGCCGCCCGACGCAGTCGCCGCCACCGCCATCGCGCGCCGCATCGGTTTGCCGCGACGGGTCGTGACGATTCTCGAGGGCGAAAGTCTTGTCAACGACGCCACCGCCATCGTCATGTTGCGGACGGCCATCGCGGCGATCGCCGGAACCGTGTCGGTGTGGGAGGTGGGTGGCAGTTTCCTATTGTCTGCGGTCGGCGGCATCGTGGTCGGCGGCATCGCCGCCATGGTGATCGGCAAGATCCGCTACCTGATCAAGGATGACCTCACCGATGTCGCCGTCTCGCTGCTGACGCCCTGGGTGGCGTATCTGCCGGCCGAGCAGGTGCATCTCCCTGGCGTGGTCGGCCACCCTTCGGGCGTCCTGGCCGTGGTGACGGCTGGCCTGATCCTCGGCCACAAGTCGCCAGTGATCCAGTCGGCATCGTCACGGATGTTCGAGCGCACCAACTGGGCAACCATCTCCTACGTCCTCGAAAACTCGGTCTTCCTGCTGATCGGTATGCAGGTCCGCACGATCCTCAACGACGTCGGCGCCAGCGAGCTCTCCTACGGCCGGATCACCGCCGCCGCTGTGGCCGCCCTCCTCGGCGTCATCATTCTGCGCATCGTCTGGGTATTCCCGGCGACCTACCTGCCGCGGATGATCCCGAGGATCGGCAGGGCCAGCCCTCCGCCGCCGTGGCAAATTCCCGCCATCGTGTCGTGGGCCGGTATGCGCGGTGTCGTGACACTTGCAGCCGTCTTCCTGCTGCCCGACAACACTCCACACCGCGAGGTGTTCGTCGCGATCGCCTTGTTCGTCACGGCCGGAACCCTGCTCATCCAGGGGCTGACCCTTCCGCTGCTCGTGCGGTGGCTCGGCGTGAACGGGCCCGACCGCCACGAGGACCACTTGCAGGAGGCGACGATCTATCAGGCGGTGACCAATGCGGGCCTGGTCTGGCTCGACGGCGAAGAAGTCCCCGAAGCGGTTGCCGCGCGGCTGCGTGAGCGCTCCACCGAGCGGACCAACTCGGTGTGGGAACGCCTCGGCGGCACCGAGACCCCGAGCGCACAGTATTCGCGGGTACGCGCGGTCATGCTCGCCAAGGAACGCGAGGAGGTCCTCAAGATCCGTGCGCTCGGCACAGTCGACCAGACGGTGTTGAAACGCGTGCTCGACGCGCTCGACGTCGAGGAGTCCATCCTCGACCGGCTATATGAGGACGAGACGACGGCCGACCGCGAAACCGAACTGACACCGGAGGTCAGGGGCGGCTGTGAGCATTTGCGCAACTGCAGCGAGCTGCCCACGCCCAGAACGCCGACGGGTTGCGAGGAATGCCTTCGCGACGGCGCCGAGTGGGTGCATCTGCGGCTGTGTCTGGATTGCGGTCACGTCGGTTGCTGCGACTCCTCACCCGGAAATCACTCCACCAAACACTTCCATGCGACCGGGCACCCGGTCATGCTAAGCTTCGAGGCCGGCGAAGCCTGGCGTTGGTGCTTCATCGACGAACTGATCGGGTAGACGGGCCCTCCCGAGGGACGGATCTTGATGGCTCTGGGTCGTCATGCAGGCCGAAACCATCAACGTCAGTCGATCGCAGCGCAGTGTCAGGTGGGCGTGCTCTTGAGACGGTTTCGCCGCGCAGCGGCCAGGAGCCCGGCCGCGAGAACACCCGCGTATGACGCACAGGCGACGAAAAATCCGAACACCATGGAATCGTCGATCGCCGGCGGCACGGGCTTGTTGGCGTCGGCATAGTCGAAGCCGATTCCCCACATCCACACCATGATGAAGACACCGACCAGGCCGACTGCTGTGAGGACAGCCGCGCAGACGACGAAGCCTTCGCGACGACCTCGCGGCAAGATGACGACGGCCACGATGGAGACGGCGAAGAGCAAGAGCGCAACCGGCGGGCCGACTGTGAAGAGCGCCATCATGGCCAGGTCCTCGTTCATCTGGCCACCATACGTCGAGACGCGCCGACTCTAGTCGCGGCTGGCGGGGGCGGTGGTGATGCGCAAGGCGATGACGCCCAGGGCCAGCAGGTGGCCGATGACGAGGGCGGTGGCCTGGTCGATCACGCCGGCGATGAGCCGTTGCAAAGTGCCGGCCGAATCGGCGAGGCCCTCGGTCGGGATCGCGGACGGCGCCACGATCGCGAAGGCGAGGATCGTGCCGATCATGAGCAACGGCGGCAGGATGCCGGGAGCAAACAGGGCGTGTACGTCGACGCTGAGCGGAGTCGTGGCCGCCACGAGAATGAAACCGACCGAGAACAGGGTGCCGAGCCTGCCGTCCCCGACGACGTCGAGAAGGGCGATGGAAGTCATCGCGATGCAGGCGAAGAAGACTGCCTGACCGGCACCGAGATCGTGCCGCGCCAGCGCTACTGGGGAGCGTGCCGCAGTCGTCGACATATTCACGACGTTAACTCATCGACGAGCTCGGGAGCGGTAAGCAGACGGGGAGTCTTGTCGACGCGTCGTGGGGATTGGATCGGTTCCTCGCCGACGTGCAGGTCGGCGAACCTGCGAGCCGTCACCAGGAACCTTGACTCGATCGAGCCGACGACGTCGTTGTAGCCCGACACTGCCCCCGACAGGGCGCGGCCCAGTCCGTCGACATGAGCGGCGACTGTGCCGATGCGTTCATACATCTCGCGGGCGATGGACTGGATTTCGCGTGCGTTGTCGGCGAGGTGCTCCTGCGTCCAGGCGTAGGCGACCGTGCGCAAGAGTGCGATCAACGTGGTCGGAGTGGCCAGGACGACGCGCTTCTGCGAGGCGTACTCGAGGAGCGTCGGCTCCGTCTCGAGCGCTTGTGACAGGAAGGATTCGCCGGGAACGAATAGGACGACGAATTCGGGTGCCTGATCGAACTGCTTCCAATAGGACTTGGCCGCGAGCTGGTCGATGTGGGTGCGGAGCTGGCGGACGTGGCGACGCAGGTGGGCAGCCATCTCCTCGTCGTCCTCGGCCTGTGCCGCGTCGAGATAGGCATCGAGTGGCACCTTGGAGTCGACGACGACCTGCTTGTTGCCGGCGAGGCGCACGATCATGTCGGGGCGCAGCAGCGAGTCCTCGCCGTCGCGCACGCTCACCTGCAGGTCGAAGTCACAACGGTCGATCATGCCGGCGAGCTCAGCGGTGCGCTTGAGATGCATTTCGCCCCAGCGGCCGCGGACCTGCGGCCTGCGGAGCGCGGTGGCGAGCGAGGCAGTCTCCTTGCGCAGCGACTCGTTGTTGAGCCGTACGGCGTCGACCTGCTCGCGCAACTGGGTGTGCCACTCGATGCGGCTCGACTCGAGCTGCTGAAGTCGCTCGGTGAACCGGTCGAGGCTCTCGCGTACGGGCCCGACCGCGGTGGCCGTGGCGGCGCTCGAGAGTCCGAGGTGGTCGACGGCGGTCGTCTGGTTGCGGCGGAGCGCCCGGCTTCCGATGAGCAGACCGACAGCGAGTCCGGTGACCAGGGCGAACACGATGACAAGGGGGGAAGAAGTGTCCATACGTCCACGGTCGCACGGGGGTCTGACAGTCTGGTACGACTTGGCTGTGAGCAACCTTCCCACCTACCAAACCGAACGACTCACGCTGCGGCCTTGGATTCACGACGACGCCGAGCGACTCTTCGATATGTTCCGGCGACCCGAAGTCGCGCGGTGGAGCGGCACCGGTGAGCCGATGACCGCCGTCGCCGAAGCGCATGATCGGATCGACCGACAGCCGGCGCGGGCCGGCACACATCCGGCCGCTGGTGTCTTTGCGATCGAGTTGCGCGAAACCGGGGCAGTCGCTGGCATGTGCATGCTCGTGCCGATCCCGGCCAGCGACGGGGTCGACCGAACGGACATGGAGGTCGGCTGGCACCTGCATCCCGATTCGTGGGGCCACGGCTATGCCACCGAAGCCGCATCGGCTCTGCTCGATCGTGGCTTCGGTGCGGGGCTGGACGAGATATTCGCCGTCACCGATCCGGACAACGTGCGGTCACAGTCCGTCTGTCGACGGCTCGGTATGGACGACATTGGTCTGCGTGCCGACTGGTATGACGTGGAACTTCGTGCCTTCCGCAAAGGAGCCCTGAGCTAACCCGTAGGATTCCCCCTTGTGGCACTCTCCATCGGAATCGTCGGTCTCCCCAACGCAGGCAAGTCGACGCTCTTCAACGCATTGACCAAAAACGACGTCCTCGCGGCGAACTACCCGTTCGCGACGATCGAACCCAACGTCGGCGTCGTGGGCGTCCCCGACCACCGGCTGGCCAAGCTCGCCAAGGTCTTCGGATCAGCGAAGCTGCTCCCGGCGACGGTTCAGTTCGTCGACATCGCCGGTATCGTGCGCGGCGCCTCCGAAGGCGAAGGACTTGGCAACAAGTTCCTCTCCCACATCCGTGAGTCCGACGCGATCTGTCAAGTCACCCGCGTCTTCCGAGACGAAGACGTCACTCACGTCGACGGCAAGGTCTCGCCGAGCGACGACATCGAGACCATCGCGACCGAGATGATCCTCGCCGACCTCCAGACCATCGAGAACGCGCTGCCCAGGCTCGACAAGGAATCCCGCAAGGACAAGTCGCTCGTGCCGCAGTTCGAAGCGGTCAAGAAGGCCCAGGAAATCCTCGAGAGCGGCACCGGAGCCTTCAAGGCCGGCCTCGATCTCGAGCTCCTGCGCGAGCTCCACCTGTTGAGCGCCAAGCCACAGATCTTCGTCTTCAACTGCGACACCGCCGAGCTCGGCGACGAAGACCTCAAGGCCCGTATGCGCGAGATCGTCGCCCCCGCCGAGGCGATCTTCCTCGACGCCAAGTCCGAGGCCGAGCTCGTCGAGCTTGGCGACGACGAGGAAGCCGACGCCATGCGCGCCGAGATGCTCGCCGACATGGGCGTCGAGGAGCCCGGGCTGGATGCTCTCGCCCGAGTCGGCTTCGACACCCTCGGCCTGCAGACCTACCTCACCGCCGGTCCGAAAGAGACGCGCGCGTGGACGATCCACAAGGGCGCCACGGCACCCGAAGCGGCCGGCGTCATCCACACCGACTTCCAGCGGGGCTTCATCAAGGCCGAGATCGTGTCCTTCGACGACCTGATGGCCGCCGGATCGATGGCCGCGGCCAAGTCGGCCGGCAAGGTCCGTATGGAGGGCAAGGACTACGTCATGGCCGACGGCGACGTCGTCGAGTTCCGCTTCAACGTCTGATTCCATGGCTGACGCTGACGCTGACGATGTACGCCGCCTCGCGCGGGCCCTGCCACACGTTGCGGAGATCGAGAGCGACGGTTTCGACTTCCGGGTGGCCGGCCACGGGTTCGTCTGGTCCTACCCGGAGCGCAGACCGGGCAAGCCGCGCCTCATCCGGACCGACATCGCAGTGCTGTTCGTCGGCGACGAGGCGGAGAAGCAGGCACTTCTCCTTGGTGAGCCCGAGGTCTTCTTCACCACGCCCGGCTACGACAGTTGGCCGCTGGTGATGCTCCGGTTGGCGGAGGTGGACGCCGAGCGTCTGGGGGAACTCCTGACCGACGCTTGGCGGATGCGTGCCCCTGACGCTCTCGTCGCCGACCTCGACGAGAGCGGGAACCCCTCGAGCCCAGAATCGGGCTGAGCGAGGCCATGCTCGATTGCTCCACGCTCGTTCCTAGTGCTTGCCCCGCCGCGGACGAACGACTTGTTGCCAACCCCACCTGCTCCACCAGCACAGGTAGGCGCTGCTCTCAGGTGACCCCTGCTCCGATTAGACGACGCTGAACCCTTGGGGCAGGTCGCGACGACCCGTGATCGCCAACAGCAGGGAGCGGCGGCCGAGAAGCTGGACATCCTCGTAGTGGGTCAGTCCTCGGCCGCGGTCGGCTGCTCCTGCGTCGCACCGG
>JALYQD010000124.1 GCA_030856025.1 Actinomycetota bacterium | reverse complement strand
GGCTCTCCCTGGTAGGCGATGCGGTGTCGAGCAGTCACAGGACAAGGTTCTCACGAGGCGATCGGGCGCGATCAAAGCGTGGTGACCAGCCTCTCGAGCAGACGCACGAGCGTCACGTAGTCATCGCCGGGCAGCGCAGAGGAGACCTTCTGCCTCACCTCGGCGATGAGCGGCGCAAGTTCGGCGAGTTCCTTCGTTCCCGTGGCGGTCAACCGCAACAGCCCGTCGGACTCTTCCACCCACCGGCGCCGGCGCAGATCCTCCACGACGGCCTCGACGACAGCCGGCTCGTCGAACGACGAAAGCGAGGCAGCGACGTCGGCGCGGCTGGTCGGCGTCCTGGCCAGCGAAGTCAGCACCTGCCATCCCCGTCGGTCCACGTGGCGGCTACTCAGACTCTCGTCGAAGGCGGCGTTGATCCGGGCATCAGCTTCCTTGAGCCACCAGCCGATGGGCTTTTTCAACGCGCCCTGGTCGGTCATCTACGCCCCGGCGATCATGGCATCGAGCACCCGCGTGGCGTAGCGGCGCCACAGGATGGCCACCACCGGGAGGAGCGGCCCACGACCGGGACGGGCCCGGAATGTGTAGGTCCAGGAGACATGGGTCGACCCGCCGGACTCCTCGAAGATGAACAGCCCGTCGGCATGCTCGACGATCCGGCCGAACATGCCGGTGAACGGCCCAACGCGGTAGCCGAACGACCCCGGCCGCCCGTAGGAGTTGATCCGCTCGGGCGCCGAGCTGCCGTCGGACAGATGCACGGTTCGCGACTGGCCCACCGCATCCCAGGCGCCGGTCTGATCCGTCGTCCTGGTCACCGCAGGCAGCGGACCGTAGCCGCGGAACACGCTGGGCAGGTCGATCGGCACTATCGTGTCGAACGTCCGCTCACTCGATGTGTGGGCCGTGCCGGTGACGGTTACTGCAACGGATTTGCTCATCGCGTGACCTCTCTTGCGCCGCCCGCGGCGGCAACCGGGAACAGCGTCGGGGTGGCGAACTCGTGATGACTGAACCGGCCGGTGACCCGTTCGGCCAGGGCGCCGAGCTTTGCCCGGTCGATGAGCGCGATGACGCTGCCCCCGAAGCCGGTCATCCTGGCACCGAGTGCACCCGACTCGAGGGCGGCCTCGACGGCGATGTCGAGCTCCATCCGACTGGCGTCGAAGTCATCGCGCATCGAGGCGTGCGACGCAGTCAACATGGATCCGAACTGGGTCCAGTTGCCGGTCCGGAGGGCACGTACGGCTCCGCGGGTGCGGGCGGTCTCGGTGATGACGTGCCTCGTGCGGGCCTTCAGCACTTCGTCCTCGAGCTTCAGGACGGCATCGGGCCCGGCCGCCGCGAGCCGGACGAGGCCCAGTGCGTCGGCACCCCGCCGGCACTCGTCAGCGCGTGTGGCACCGCGCAGGTCCGCGGCGTCGCGGCCGACGGCGATGACGACGAGCGAGAGCCCGGCCGAGGCCCAGTCGGCGTCGACCGGCTCGATCCCGGCGGGTTCCTTCGACGTATCGATGAAAAGCGCCTGACCCTCGACTCCGTTGAGGACTGCGAGGTGTTCGGTCGTCCCTCCGACGAGGGCAGCAAGCATATGGCGTTCGAGGCCCAGATCGAGGAGGTCATTGAGCGCGAGGGCAACGATGGACTCCACCGCTGCTGAGGAACACAAGCCGGCGGCGGCCGGGAGATCGCCGTCGATCACGAGATCGGCGCCTCTCAACGGGTGACCCGCATCGACCAGCGCCGACACGACGCCCGCGACCCGGTCTGCCCATCCGGCGACATCGCCGGGCCTCGCCGCGACCGTGAACTCGGCCGTTTGTCTGCCGCCGAGGGTCGTCCACACGCGTACGGCGTCGTCGTCGCGCAATCGGGCCTTGAGAGTCAGGTGACGGTCGATCGCGATCGGCAGCAACGGCCCGCCATTGTCGTCGAGGTGCCCGCCCAGGAGAGTGACGCATCCGGGAGCCATCCATTGCCGAACGTCAGTCACCCTCGGAGCCTATCTGCAATGCGACACCGGTCGGCTGGCAGAATGCGGTCATGCCGACTGAGAACAAGCCCCGGGTGCTGTCTGGCATCCAGCCGACCGCGGACTCTTTCCATTTCGGGAACTACTTCGGGGCGATTCGTCAGTGGCCGCTCATGCAGGACGAATTCGACACGTTCTACATGCTCGCCGATATGCACGCGATCACGGTCGAGTACGACCCGGCCGCCCTGCGCGAGCGCACCTACCTTTCCGCGGCTCAGCTGATCGCCGCCGGGATCGACCCCGAGCGCAGCGCGCTCTTCACCCAGAGCCACGTGCCACAGCACGCGCAGCTCGCCTGGGTGCTCAACTGCATCACCGGTATGGGCGAAGCCAGCCGTATGACGCAGTTCAAGGACAAGTCGTCAAAGGGCGGCACCGACCGGGCATCGGTCGGGCTGTTCACCTACCCGATCCTGCAGGCCGCCGACATCCTGATCTACCAGGCCGACCAGGTCCCCGTCGGAGAAGACCAGCGCCAGCACCTCGAGCTCACGCGTGACCTGGCCGGTCGCTTCAACCACCGTTTCGGCAAGACGTTCACCGTGCCGAAGCCCTACATCGTCAAGGCGACGGCGAAGATCCTCGACCTCCAGGATCCGACCGCCAAGATGAGCAAGTCGGCCTCGGCGCCCAACGGCATCATCGACCTCCTCGACGACCCCAAAAAGGCGGCCAAGAAGATTCGCTCGGCCGTAACCGATTCGGGCAGCGAGATCCGGTTCGACGAAGAGAACAAACCGGGAATCTCCAACCTTCTCACGATCTATTCCGCGCTCAGCGGATCACCGGTCGAAGCCATCGAGAAGGAGTATGAAGGCCAGCAGTACGGCGCGTTCAAGGTCGCCTTGTCCGAGCTCGTGGCCGATTTCGTCGGACCGTTCGGACAACGCACCCACGAGCTCCTCGACGACCGGGCCGAGCTCGACCGCATACTCAAGAGCGGTGCGGACAAGGCTCAAGCCGTGGCGACACAAACCCTTGCCGTTGTGTATGACCATCTCGGATACGTGCTCTAGGGGATCGACGATGCTGACCATGGGTGTAGCGATCGCCATCCCCGAACCGTTCGGTTCGGAGCTGAGGCGACGACGTGCGGACTTCGGGGATCCCATGGCCGAGACCGTGCCGAGTCACGTCACGCTCATGCCGCCGACGGAGGTCACGGACACCGAGTTCGAAGGCGTGTGCGGGGCCTTGCAGAGCGCGGCATCGAGCCTGCACCCGTTCCCGATGAGATTGCGGGGGACAGGGACGTTCCGGCCGATCTCTCCGGTCGTCTTCATCGCGGTCAGTCAAGGCATCTCCTACACCGAGATCCTGGCCAAGGCGGTGCGTACCAAGCTGGAAGCGCCCGAACCGGAGTTCCCGTTCCACCCTCACGTCACGATCGCGCACAATCTCGACGACGACGCGCTCGACCGCGCGTACGACGAACTCGCTGGTTTCGAGTGCGCATTCCAGGTGGATGCGTTCCATCTCTACCTGCATGAAGGCGAGAACGGCTGGGCGCCGCGACACGAGTTCGCGCTCGGGCCCGGCATGTGACCCACGCCACACACCCGTGCTGACGGTTTCGTCGTAGAGTGACCCCACTATGAGTTGCGTCACAGCGAAGCCGAGGTCTACGTGACCGAGTTCCACCTTCGCCGGCAGCCGACACCGACACGAATCGATGAGGCATGACAACTACCTCCTCCGCCCCGTCATCCGGGGCCAGTGGCGCCGGCCGCGCCGCGATCGCCGCCCGCACGCTTCGAACCGACCGATGGTGGATGCCGCCGCTGGTGACCGCCGTCGGCCTCATCGCCTGGATCGCCTATGCGACCGTGCGGGTATTCATGCAGAAGGACTATTTCGTCGGTGACTACAACTACCTGACGCCGTTCTACTCGCCGTGCATCTCCACGGGGTGTGTCCCCGAGGCAGCCCATTTCGGACGCTTCCTGCCCGACCTCTGGATCCTGCCCTACGCGGCGCTGACGCTGCCGTTCCTGCTGCTTTTCCGGCTCACCTGCTACTACTACCGCAAGGCATACTACCGGGCCTTCTGGTTCTCGCCGCCGGCTTGCGCCGTGGCCGAGCCGCACGCGAAGTACACCGGCGAGACGCGCTTCCCGCTGCTCGGCCAGAACCTTCACCGCTATTTCTTCTACGCGGCGGTGATCATCTCGCTGATCAACACGTTCGACGCCATCAAGGCCTTCGAGACCGGCGACGGCGAATTCGGTCTCGGGCTGGGCAACTTCGTCCTCGTGTTCAACGTCGTCGCCTTGTGGGCCTACACGGCCTCATGCCACTCGTGCCGCAGCATCATCGGCGGCCGGCTCAACCACTTCTCCAAGCACCCGGTGCGCTACAGGCTCTGGGGCTGGGTCACGCGACTCAACGGCAAGCACATGCAGCTGGCCTGGTTCACGCTGGGCACTCTTGCGCTGACCGACTTCTACATCATGGCCATTTCGGCCGGATGGTTCGACGACCCCCGCATCATCAACTGATAAGGACTGTGACCAGATGACGGAGATCGAGCGACGTTCCTATGACGTCATCGTCATCGGAGCCGGCGGCGCCGGCCTTCGAGCGGCGATCGAGGCGCGCGAACAAGGCAAGAAGACCGCGATCATCAGCAAGTCGTTGTTCGGCAAGGCCCATACCGTGATGGCCGAGGGCGGCTGCGCGGCGTCGATGGGCAACGTCAACGACAAAGACAACTGGATGGTCCACTTCGGCGACACCATGCGGGGCGGAAAGTTCCTCAACAACTGGCGTATGGCCGAGCTCCACGCCAAGGAGGCGCCGGACCGGGTCTGGGAGCTCGAGAGCTATGGCGCTCTCTTCGACCGCACACCAGATGGCAAGATCAGCCAGCGCAACTTCGGCGGGCACACCTATCCGCGGCTCGCCCACGTCGGCGACCGCACGGGCCTCGAGCTGATCCGTACCCTGCAGCAGAAGATCGTGT
>JALYQD010000101.1 GCA_030856025.1 Actinomycetota bacterium | reverse complement strand
GGAATGACGCTCCATCAACTAATGGGACGCGTCGTACCGCCGTCGCATGGCGGGATACCAGATCTCGGCGATGAGGAGGCCGCGAGAGACCGGCGTCGGCCAGGGTGAGCGCTCTGCCGACCGCAACTACGGTGCACCGGCCACCAGAGTGCGGAGCTCAGCTGCGCCACTCAGACCAGCAGCGCGTTCACCAGCGGGAAGTAGCCCGACGCGTGGCCGGTCTTGTTCGGGTGGTAGCTGTCCGAGGTCGGGTTGGAGAGGCCGTTGATCCACTCCGGGTCACCACAGACGGCGTGGCCGACGAAGCGGCTAGTCAGAACCGTGACCACGATCGAACCCACGGCCAGGCTCGCGGGGAGCGTCCGTGACGGGATTATCGGCCGCGTCGACTGAATCCGAAGCCGCCGAAAACCACTAGGACCAATAGGACGATCAAAATTATCCATAACATGTTGGATTATTACCCGATTCTTGATGGTTCAAACGCCCCAACGTCGAGTGTTGAGCCTCGTAACAAGCCCTGAACGCGACACAGTTTCCCATCGGGAAGGACGGACGGTTCTCTACCAGCCCTGACGCGGCGGATTGACGCTGTAACAGGTGGGCGAGTGACCTCGCAGTCGGTGCTGACCGGCGTATCATGGTCCCATGACTTCCGACGTTGACGATCAGGTGGAGTGGCCGACTCACTGTCCCCAGTGCGGGGCTGAGCTTGAGCCCGAGGTCGTCGACTCGCTGGTGACGAATGACTGGAACCAAGGGTCGCCCGTGACCGTCCTCGCCGTGGACGTCTGTCCGAACCCAGATTGCCCCGGCAAGGAATCCGACCTGGCCAAAGTGACGGGCCCGGATGGTGCGCAGCCGTAGGCGAACTCGGGATTCGCGGCGAAATGACGCGCCTCATTGCGACTCACTTGTCGGGCCACGGCTCGCCATGAGGCCAAGGGTCCGGTAGGCCCAAGAACTCGGCTGCCTTCATTGCTGGCTCGGCCTCTGTAAGGGCATTGTCGCGCACGGCTACTGATCGCCACGGCAGGCCAACATCATCCGGCAGCGGATGTAGTGGCAGCGGGTGCCGCCACAATGTCACTTCCGCACGTTGCACGTAGTAGGGCATGAGCTGGTTGACCAACAGCACACCCGACACATTGTTGTTTTCCCAGGTTGGCGGAACACCGAAGTAGCCATCGGGCCGTCGCACCTCACGGGTAAGCGATCAGGTTCGCGAGCAAACGTGAGACTCGGCCGTTGCCGTCGTGGAACGGGTGGATGTGCGCTAGCCACGCGTGCACTGCTGCCGCCGCCACCGGAGCCGGCAGACAATCCTGCGCGATGACCCGATTCATCCATGTCATGAGTTCATGCATCGCCTCAGGTGTGTCGCTCGGAGCGTGCGGCACGTGCTCCGAGTCGCCAATCTCGTTGAGCCAGCCTTTGTAGGCACCTCCCCGGTAGTCCTTGCCCATGAGCAGCCCGTGTATGTCCCTGACATCGGTCTCGGCGAGATGGGCACTCGGCGACGCCAGCAGCTGGTCGGCGAACGACTTGGCGCCGTGCAGGCCGAGCACGTCCAAGGTTCGCTGGTCGGCGTCGAGTGAGCGGATGAGCGTGAAACGGTTGATCGCCTCCTCGATGTCGTCGGCCTGTTTGCTTCGCAGGATCCGATGCGTGTCGGCGAGGAATTCCGGGCCTAGATACTCCACCCGATTGCTCTCGTGGATCTCGCGTGAACGTCGCGAGTCTTTCAACCGAACCCGGTAGTTCTTGTGCAGATTGTGTCGGGCAGTCGTTGCTTCAGCTGTCACGAGACGCAGCTGGTCGAGCATTTGGGTCGCCGACTGGTCGCTGGCACTCGGGATCGAGTATGGGGACCCGTCCAAGCCCGCCCGGAGCTCGTCGAGCGTCCAGTCGCCACGCATAGTCATGTGCCCACAATGCCGTTCACGTCAGACAATGACGGTCGGCGCGCATCGTGGCGCGACCATACTCGAGCGCGGTCAGCGGTCTTAGCGGCCTTCAACTTGGGCACGCATCGGCAACAGAAATCTCGGACGTCTATTCTCACCTCGGGGCAAATTTGGACCACACCACCCGAGCCGCGATCGACGCAGAGCTCGGGATACCGGCGGGGCAGGATTGAGATGCTTAGTGACGACTTCTTCAGAATCGTCGGCCGAGTGACGGTCTACAGCGCCGACGCCCAGGCTGTCATGTGCCAGGTTCGTCTCGAGTTGGGTGGACAACGAGTCGGCCTCGGCGCCGCGATCGCGAAGATGCTCAAGTCGCAGTCGGTCGCTCAGTGCGAGAACAAGCTATCCGCGGCCGCCGAAGAGACGTCAGATGCTGAGCTGCGGCGGGCGCTGCGAGGACTGATCTTGCAGTCCGAGGCGCTCCGGAACGCCCGCAACGGCATCACTCACGCGTACTGGATCCGGCCGCCGTGGGGAGATCCAGAGTTCGAGCCGATGTCTACGCGAGTCCGCGTCGACGGGACCGTGGCCATCGTGATGCCGGACATGTCCGTGTGGGAAAGTGTCGCCGAGGGCCTCGAGCAACTCGCCGATCGCGGGAGAGATATTGTGCGGCACATCCGCGCAACTACACCGAATGCGGACTAAATGCGGACTGGCCTCTCCGCCCAATAGCCGCATAAGCGCAGCTCGCCCATACGGGGTGCCGTGACGCGGCGAAAGGACTCAGGGCCGGCGATCGCCATAGCTTCATGCGTTGCGGCCGAAGTGAACGCCTCGCGCGCGTGTCCACGCTGTCATCACAGGCCTGACTGGCGATTTCGATGAGGCCTCGGAGGGTTTGTACCGGCAGGACCATCCGCAATGAAGCGTCGTGAGACGGGAGCGGGGTCCTCATCCTTACGATGGGGACCCCGCGCTAGTGATGTCTCAGAAGGCTGGCTGACTACTCGTTGCCGCTGTCCTCGCCACCTTCGTCGTCGCCGGAATCGAGCTTGCAGATTCCAGTCTCGTCGTCGTAGTCGATGTTCGTGGCCGTCAGAGGGACGCCCGCCTTCTCGCAGGCCGCGTCTTGTCGGGCCTGGTCACCGGGGGACTCGGACTCCTTGGCCTCCTTGCCTTCCTGGCCTTCGTTCTGGGTCGACGTCTGTGAGGTGGACGGTGAGTCACCCCCGCCGCTCGCGACCGCGACACCGGTGAACCCGGCGCCCATGAACGCTAGGGAAACGGCGGTGATGACAATGTTGCGCATGAGCTTCATGATTTCCTCCAGAGAGTCTCGACGGTGACCCGTCACACCGATCACTGTGCCCGTCGCGACCTTAAACGGGGCTGAGCCTTGCTGAGAGGGCGCTCAGGCGACGCACCGACGGCAGCCCGAACCTATAACGTTGAGGTGTGGCCCGGGCTGTCCCCGAGGTCGGAGGAGAAGAGGGTGACGTGTCGCGGGTGCTGGTGATCGAGGACGAGAAGTCGATCGCCGACGCACTGTGCCGGGGCCTGGGTGCTGCCGGATTTGCGGTGGATGTCTCGCGCGATGGGACCGAGGGTTGGTCCAAGGCCGCCACCCAGGCCTACGACGTGGTGCTGCTCGACATCATGCTCCCCGGGATGTCCGGCTACGAGGTGCTCAAGAGGATGCGGGCAGCCGACAACTGGACCCCGGTCCTCATGCTAACTGCGAAGGACGGCGACTACGACATCGCTGACGCGCTCGACATCGGGGCGGACGACTACCTGGTCAAGCCATTCAGCTTCGTGGTGCTGCTCGCTCGGGTCAGGGCGCTGCACCGGCGCGGTGCTCGGGCGCGTCCGACACTCTTGGAAGCCGGCGGCCTGGTGGTGGACCCCGCCCGGCGCCGCTGCCAGCGCGACGGAGTGGATGTTCCGCTCACGGCCCGCGAGTTCGAGGTGCTTGAGTATTTGATGCGCCATCGCGACGAGGCGGTGCGCAAGAGCGAAATTCTGGCCAACGTCTGGGACGAGAACTACGACGGGGACCCCAACATCGTCGAGGTGTACGTCTCCTACCTGCGCCGCAAGATCGACGCGCCGTTCCAACGGCAGGCGATCACCACCGTCCGCGGTGCCGGCTATCTGCTCCAGGGCGACGGCGGCTGACGTGCCGCGACTCCTGGGCGCCTGGTCGCCACGTGCTCGCCTGACAGCCGCCGCGACAGCCGCCCTCGCCATCTGTCTATGCGCAGCCGCTGTCGCGCTCGTGTGGCGGGTGCACACCGGCCTGGTGGCAGACCTGGACAAGACGGCGGAGAGTCAGGCCACCGCCCTGGCAGCTGCGGCAGCCAGTTCGCCGAGTCCGCGTGTATCGACGATCGTTGGGCTCAACGACGTATCGCAGATCATCAACACTTCCGGCCAGGTGGTCGCGGCCTCCGCCAATGTCGAGGGTGAACGGCCGGTTTTCGACGTCCCGCCGGCCCCGGCCGGGTCGGCGCCCGCGGTTCGCACAGTACGGGCCAGGCCGATCGACAACACCGAGTACCGGGTGGCCGCGGTGCTCACCGACGGCACTCCGCAGTACCGGGTCTACGTAGGCCTGCCTCTCGCAGAGGTCGCCCGCAGCACCGATGCCCTCGCGACCGCCCTGGCCGTTGGGGTCCCAGTCCTGCTCACTGCCCTCGCGTTGCTGACCTGGTTGTTCGCCGGCATGGCCTTGAAACCGACGAACGAACTGCTCGACCGACTGGACACCTCGCTGCGCCACCAAAGACAGTTCGTTGCCGACGCCGCACACGAACTACGCAGCCCCGTCGCCGCGATCCGGTCCCAGCTCGAGGTCGCCGACAGGATCGATAACGACGGAACTCCCAGCCCGCTCACCCAAGAAAGTGTGCGGCTCTCCCACCTCATCGATGACCTTCTAGCACTCGCCAAGATCGACGCAACTCCCCAGCACCGCCAAGAACCCCTCGACCTCGACCACCTCGTCTACGACGAAGCCCAGCTCCTGCGCGAACGCACCGACCGCATCGTCGACACTCGCGACATACACGCTTGCCAGGTGGTCGGCGACGCCCCTCTGCTGGCCAGAGCGGTTCGGAACCTTCTCGACAATGCGGCCCGCCACGCCACGACCCGGGTCACGATCACGGTCCGTTCCAGGGGCGAGGACGCGGAGGTCACCGTCGCCGACGACGGACCCGGAATCCCCGTATCCGACAGGATCCGCGTGCTTGAACGCTTCACACGGCTCGATGATGCACGCGCACGCGACACCGGCGGCGTCGGCCTCGGACTCGCCATCGTCGATGACATCGTCAAAATCCACGGAGGACGCCTCACCATCAATGACAACACCCCAGGTGCCCGCATCACGATGACACTGCCGCCACATCAACGCATCCGAAATACCGCCTAATCACGTTTCGGGCGAGCGTGATGAGGTCCGTGACCCTCGCGTCTTCGTCCGCGAGATGACTCGCTGCACCAACGGGGGGCGGGATGAGACGGCTGCGTCAATCTGGGCGATGTGACGCACGTCCTTGTTGTAGACGGTGGTCATGGTCCCGGCATCGTCTCATCTACCTCAGACGGTTGCCGTCGATGTCCATCCTCGGTCCGAGCCAATGCCTCGACGGGGCAGATCGAAAGAGATAAGGTTGTCTTATGACCCTTCTGGCCGAGTATCGCGATGCGCGACGCGACGAGGACGTCGCGCGGCT
>JALYQD010000100.1 GCA_030856025.1 Actinomycetota bacterium | reverse complement strand
GATCACACTCGGGTATTGCTACAGCGAAGAACCCGCGCAGCCGGCGTGAGTCGAGCAACGTCGGCCTGCACTGCTCGTCAGCCGCCGAAGACCGGGACGGCGAAGTCCCTGGCGTCCATCAGGAGTTCATCCGGCGGGGTCATACCGCATTTGTAGTCGTGCAGGCTCGTGGCCTCGGCCATGGGGACCCTGTCGGTTTCCTTCTCCTTGGAACCGTCGATCTTGACCTTCACCGTGGTGTCGGTCCCGTAGATCCGCAGATTCGGGAGGTCGGTGGCGTTCTTGGCGTACTCGGACTTCACCGCGGCACAGATTTCGTATGCGGCGGCATACGAGTCGATGTCGTCACGCGGGTAGTCGGTCTTCACAGAAATGGTGAGGGTGGTCCCCCAGTCCGTGACGTGTTTCATCCACGGGGCGCTCTTGTAGTGCTGCTTCACGTCGTTGATGACTTTTGCGTTGGGGGTTTCCCGTGACCTGAACCCCAGAAAGACAGCGCAGATCAGCAACCCGAGGACGAGAAGCGGCCAAGATCGGCGCATGACTGGGACGCTAACACTGGCCCGGGCCACCGTGAGGGGGTTTCGGCAATCCCAGCCGGGACGTCAGAACGTGACCGGGAGCTCGTCGACGCCGAACACGAACGACAACTGCCGGAAGGCGAGTTCTTCCTGGGGCTTGGCGACGGCCAGGTTGGGGAATCGCTTCAGCAACTTGGGGAAGGCGATCCGCAACTCCATACGGGCGAGCTCGGCGCCGATGCAGCGGTGGACGCCGTGGCCGAAGGCGAGGTGCGCTGACTTCGGCACCCGGTAGGGGTTGAAGCCGTCGGGGTCCTCCCCCGCCGACTGAGGGTCTCGATTGGCGCCGCTGAGCGAGCACAGGATTAGATCGCCGGCTTTGATCTTCTTGCCGAAGAGCACCATGTCCCGCTTGGCAAAACGCGGGAACGCCAGCTGGACGACCGCGAGATAGCGCAGCAGCTCGTCGACCACGCGGTCGACCTCTTCGCGTGAACCGTTGCGCACGAGTTCGGCATGTTCGGGATTGCGCAGCAGGACCAGGGTGCCGAGCGCGATCATGCCGGCCGTCGTCTCGAAACCGCCGGTGAACACGCCGTCGGCGAGCCCCGCGAGATCGGTGTCGGAGATCGCCTCCCCCTCGTCACGGAGGATCTGGCCGATGAGGCCCGGGCCGGGCTCCTTCCGTTGCCGCGCGACTGCGTCGAACAGGAACTCCCGCTGGGCGGAGACCGCGCCGAAGGCGGCGGCCGCGCCATTTGTCGCGTCGAACCGAGCGCTGCCGAGCTTGCCGAAGGCGTCGCGGTCTTCATAGTCCAGACCGAGGAGAGCGCAGATCGTCTGGAAGGGGATCGGGAACGCGAGGTGCTTGGCCAGGTCCGAACCCGAACCGGCCTTCTCCAGCGCATCGAGCTGGAGATCCACGATGCCGTCGATCATCGGCTCGAGCCGTGCCAGCCGGCGCATCGTGAACTCAGGCGTGATGATCTTGCGGAGGCGCGTATGCAGGGGTGCGTCGGTGAAGCCGAGGCCGCCTATGTCGTCGGCCGTGGCCGGCCCGTCTCCGCTGAACATGTGGCGGATGTCGTTGCTGTAGTTGTGGCGATCGGTCAGGACCTGACGGGACTCCTCATAGCCGGTGACCAGATAAGCGGTGAAATCGAACGGGAGGTCGAGCTTGTGAAGGGGTCCCATGGCGCGGATCTCGGCCAGCCGGGGCACCGGATTGGTGCCGATTCGCTGCAGCGGGACCTTCGTCGGCTCGGCGATGAAGGAGATGCGCGCGAGGTCGATGCCCTTCGTCTTGATGCGCCGGACAACGAGCTTTCCCACCCACGCCCTGGTCCGCGATCTGAACTGCAACACGGTCATGAAACTACACCGGCCCCTTGCCATCAGCATCAATGCGTATGAAGGTGAGAAGCAGTTGTTGACATGCTCCGCCCCACGTCCGAGGAGAGTTCATGAGTATCGACACCACGCCGGAAGGCAAAGCACCCGAACTGAAACGTGTCATGGGGCCAAAACTCCTTCTGCTCTTCATCGTGGGCGACATCCTGGGCACCGGCGTGTATGCCTTGACCGGTCAGGTGGCTGCCGAAGTCGGCGGTGCAGCCTGGCTGCCGTTCCTGGTGGCCTTCGGCGTGGCCTTGCTCACCGCGTTCTCATATCTCGAACTTGTCACGAAATACCCACAGGCCGCAGGCGCCGCACTCTACGTCCACAAAGCGTTCGGCGTGCACTTCTTCACGTTCATCGTGGCTTTCACGGTGATGTGTTCGGGAATCACGTCGGCATCGACCGCCTCGCGCGCCTTCGCCTCCAACCTCGCGGTTGGCGTCAACTGGGAGGCCAGCAACACCCAGATCATGTTCATGGCGCTGGCGTTCATGGCCATGGTCATGGCGATCAACTTCCGCGGCGTCAGCGAGAGCGTCAAGACCAATGTCGTCCTGACCCTTGTCGAGCTCTCCGGACTCGTGATGGTGATCCTCGTCGGGTTCTACGCGATGGCAGGCGGAGACGCCGACTTCTCCCGCGTCATCGCCTTCGACACTCCCGATGACAAAAACGTGTTCATCGCGATCACGACAGCGACGTCGCTCGCATTCTTCGCGATGGTCGGTTTCGAGGACTCGGTCAACATGGCTGAGGAGTGTCACAACCCGAGCAAGATCTTCCCCAAGATGATGCTCACCGGTCTCGGCATCACCGCCGTCATCTACGTCCTCGTCTCCGTGTGCGCCGTGGCGCTGGTGCCCGTCGGCGACCTCGCCGCCACCGACACGCCGCTCGTCCTCGTCGTCGAACGCGGCGCACCCGACATCCCGATCAGCGACATCCTGCCGTTCATCTCGATGTTCGCGGTCGCCAACTCGGCCCTCATCAACATGATGATGGCCAGCCGGCTGCTGTACGGAATGTCGCGCCAAGGCGTTCTTCCGCCACTCCTGGCCAAGGTGCACTCGAAGCGCCAGACGCCCTACACGGCGATCTTCTTCACCACCGCGTTGTCCTTCGCCCTCATCGCCTACGTGTCGTATGCGAGCACCGATGCCGTTGCCGTCCTGGGCGGCACCACGGCGTTGTTGCTCCTCGGCGTGTTCGCGGTTGTCAACATCGCGGTGCTCATCCTGCGCCATGACCGGGTCGACCACGACCACTTCCATACGTCGACCGTGCTGGCCGTCCTCGGTTCGGCCGCGTGCCTCTACCTCGTCACGCCGCTGTCGGGACGCGATTCGCAGCAGTATGAAGTCGCCGGGCTGTTGCTCGCCATCGGCCTGATCCTGTCCGTGCCGATGTACATCATGAGCAGAGCCTCGGGAAGCGATCTCGAGATCAAGGATCCCGACGACATTCCACCGCACAAGATTCCCTGATTGTCATCGCCGGCCGGCTCACCAGTGGCGAGGGCCGGGCCTGACCGTCAGGCTTCCATCTTGTCGCGGCGACCACTCACCACGAGGCTGATGACTGCGGTGGACGCGAGCGTGGCGACGATGACGCCGAGGCTCAGCAATGTCGGGATCTCCGGTACATCCAGGTGCTCGCCGCCATTGATGAACGGAAGCTCGTTTTCGTGCAGCGCATGGAGCACGAGCTTCACGCCGATGAAGGCGAGCAGAAACGCGAGTCCCTGCGACAGGTAGATGAGTCTCTTCAGCAGGTCGCCGAGCAGGAAGTACAGCTGGCGCAGGCCCATGAGTGCGAAGACGTTGGCGGTGAAGACGAGGTATGGCTCCGAGGTGAGGCCGTAGATCGCCGGGATCGAGTCGAGCGCGAACAACAGGTCCGTCGTGCCCAGCGCCAGGATGACCAGGAACATCGGCGTGATGAACACCTTGCCGTTGTCCTTGACGAACATCTTCAGGCCGAGCCACTGGTCAGTCGTGTTGAGGTAGCTCCGGGCGAAGCGCACAACACCGTTCTCGGCGTCGTCGTCGTGGTCGGTGTCGCGGACGAGCTTGACCGCCGTGTAGAGCAGGAACGCGCCGAAGATGTAGAAGATCCAGGAGAACTGTTCGATCGCGACGGCGCCGAGCGCGATGAAGACACCGCGGAAGATCAGCGCGAGAATGATGCCGATAAGCAGCGCTTCCTGCTGGTACTTCCGGGGCACGTTGAAGCTCGCCATGATGATCAGGAAGATGAAGAGGTTGTCGACCGAGAGGCTGTACTCGGTCAGCCATCCGGCAAAGAACTGCAGGCCGTAGTCGCCATTGGGTGCCGACGTGTTGTGGAAGACGGTCACCCAGATGCCGAAGGCAATCGCCAGTCCGACATAGATGCTCAGGTAGACAGCACATTCCTTGGCCGTCGGCTCGTGCGGCTTGCGTGCGACGATGACGATGTCGAAGAGCAGGACCGCAATGGTCACTCCGACGGTGATGGCCCATTCAAGGGTCGAAACGTGCATAAAAAAATCCTCCGGTCGTCGAACTCCCGGAGGTCTCTTCCGTCGCGGTCAGCGACCCATGGCACCGGATCATCCATGAGGACGATCGTGATGACGACACCGTGGCTGAGGAATACTCCCCTCCACGCGCCATTGTTTCAGTACCCCATCCCAGACGCGAATCCGGTCGACGCGAATCCGGTCGACGCGAATCCGGTCATCGCCGATGGCGCAAAGCAGTCCCCGGCACTCTCAGCCTTCGCTACGCTTCGGCTTCGAGCATCCCCCGCAGCTCTTTCTTGAGTTCGCTGATCTCGTCGCGGAGCCTGGCGGCGATCTCGAACTGGAGCGCGGCCGCGGCGGCATGCATCTGCTCGCTGAGCTCGGCGATGAGGTCGGCGAGCTCGCCGGCCGGCCGGTCTGCGAGCGATGCCGTGTGCTGACCGATCGGGACCGGGGCCGTCCGACCCTTGCGTCCGCCGGTCTGCGCCAGCAATGTCGTGGTGTCGGCGTCTTCCCGCATCAGCATGTCGGTGATGTCACCGATCTTCTTGCGCAGCGGAGTCGGGTCGATGCCATTGGCCGTGTTGTAGGCGACCTGCTTTTCCCGGCGGCGATTGGTCTCGTCGATTGCCGTCTCCATCGAGGCTGTGACCTTGTCGGCGTACATGATGACCTGGCCCGACACGTTGCGTGCCGCACGGCCGATCGTCTGGATCAGCGAACGCCCGGACCTCAGGAAGCCTTCCTTGTCGGCGTCGAGAATCGCGACGAGGCTGACTTCGGGGAGGTCGAGGCCTTCGCGGAGCAGGTTGATGCCCACGAGGACGTCGTACTCCCCCATCCGCAGCTCGCGCAGCAGCTCGACCCGTCGCAGCGTGTCCACCTCACTGTGGAGATAACGGGTACGGATGCCGGCTTCGAGGAGATAGTCGGTGAGGTCTTCGGACATCTTCTTGGTCAGCGTCGTCACCAGCACACGTTCCTGGAGCTCGACACGCATCCGGATCTGCGAAATGAGGTCATCGATCTGGCCCTTGGTCGGCTTGACGATGACTTCGGGGTCGATGAGCCCGGTCGGGCGGATGATCTGTTCGACGATCTCGCCGCCGGTCTTCTCGATCTCATAGGGACCCGGCGTCGCCGAGAGGTAGACGGTCTGGCCGACACGTTCGAGGAACTCGGGCCAGCGCAGCGGCCGGTTGTCCATCGCGCTCGGCAGCCGGAAACCGTGCTCGACCAGGGTGCGCTTGCGCGACATGTCACCTTCATACATGGCGCCAATCTGCGACACGGTCACGTGCGACTCGTCGATGACGAGCAGGAAGTCCTCCGGGAAGTAGTCGAGCAGGCAGTTGGGCGCCGAGCCGGACGTGCGCTGATCCATGTGGCGCGAGTAGTTCTCGATGCCGGCGCACGTGCCGACCTGCTGCATCATCTCGATGTCGTATGTGGTCCGCATGCGCAGCCGCTGTGCCTCGAGGAGCTTGCCCTCGCCCTCGAGGACCTCGAGCCGTTCGGCCAGCTCGGCCTGGATCGTGGGTATGGCGCGTTCCATGATCTCGGGGCCGACGGCGTAGTGCGTGGCCGCGCCGACATAGAGCTCGGGCTCGTCGCTGAGGACTTCACCGGTCAGGGGATGCAATGTCATCAGTCGTTCGACCTCGTCGCCGAAGAACTCCACCCGGACCGCCAGCTCCTGGTAGACCGGGAAGATCTCGATCGTGTCGCCCTTGACCCGGAAGGTGCCGCGGGTGCTGGCGACGTCATTGCGGGTGTACTGGGCCTGCACCAGTGTCTTGAGCAGTTCCGGACGCGGCATGTCGTCGCCGACCTTGAAGTGGAGCATCCGGTTGAGGTATTCCTCGGCCGAGCCGAGTCCGTAGATGCACGAGACCGTCGCCACCACCACGACATCGCGCCTTGTCAGCAGTGACCAGGTGGCCGAGTGCCGGAGCCGCTCGACCTCTTCGTTGACCGACGAGTCCTTCTCGATGTAGGTGTCGGTCTGCGGGACGTAGGCCTCGGGTTGGTAATAGTCGTAGTAGGAGACGAAGTATTCGACCGCATTGTCGGGGAAATAGCCCCGAAGCTCGTTGGCGAACTGGGCGGCCAGCGTCTTGTTGGGCTGCAGGACGAGCAGAGGCCGCTGGATCTTTTCGGTCAGCCAGGCGATCGTCGCGGTCTTGCCCGTGCCGGTCGCGCCGAGCAGCAGGACATCCTGCTCGCCGGCGTTGATCCTGCGCTCCAGCTCGGCGATCGCGGTCGGCTGATCGCCACCGGGCTCGAAGTCCGAAACAACGTGCAGGGGCGCCACCTGGCGTCGTAAATCCTCAAGCGGTCTCATAGTTATCGAGCCTACGGGCTAAGACTGACGTTTTCCCATCTACGCTTACACCATGACCAAGTCACCTCGTCGGATTCAGCGCGAGCAGGAAATCCTCGCTGCCACACGTGCTCTGTTCGACGAACGTGGACTGCGAGACGCTCAGATCGAGGACATCGCGAAGGCCGTCGGCATCAACCGCGCCATCATCTACCGTCACTTCAACGGCAAGGAGGAACTCTTCGCGATGACGTTGGTCGGCTACCTGAACGAGCTCGATGTCGCCCTGAGTGCGGCCGTCGACCCCGACGCCGACCCGGCAGACCGTCTGCGCCAGCTCACAAACAGCTTCCTGGAGTTCGGCGAGCAGTATCCCGCCTTCGTCGACTGCGCCCATTCGCTGCTGCGCCGCCGCGGCGACGAGCTCATGGCCGAAGTCAGCGAAGCGGTCATGTTCCGCCTCGGACGCAGTATGACCGCGTGCATGACGCATCTGGTGGAGGCGCTGGAAGCCGGTGTCAAGACCGGCGACTTCGAGGTCCGTGACCCGTCCCTTCTCGCCAACATCTTCTACAACCAGGCTCTTGGTGGCCTCAACCTCGCCCGGCTGCAGCTGACCGTCCGCGAAGGCAATCCCGGGCTCCCGGCCGTCGACCAGGTCTCCTTCGACGAGGTCAAGACCTACATCGTCGAAGGCGCCGTCGCGATGGCCCGTGGAGTCGGCGCCCAAACCCGGTAACAGCTCAGACCGCGGGGCAGGTACATACCGGACACAAAGAAGCCGCGTCACGCAGTGCGTGAC
>JALYQD010000065.1 GCA_030856025.1 Actinomycetota bacterium | reverse complement strand
GAGCCGTCGGCCCGGACGGAGTCGACGTGGCGATTGCCCGCCTCAACATCACCAACTACCTCGGCGCGATCCTCGGCAGCGGCCTCATCGGGGCCGCAGCGACGGGCGGCCAGCTCCGGTGGGCATTCATCATCCCGCTGGTCCTCATCCCGCTCGTACTCGTGGTCGCGAAGTCGTTCCGCACGGCCGACTCCACGACAGACCTCGCCGCACAGGGTTGACGGCGGGCATACGAGCGACGGAAACTGGCGGTGATTTTCGCGAATCTGCCGAACTGGAAAAGAGGGCCCCGGAAATAGGTGTCGCCCCATCCTTCTCGGGGGGTGAAAGAATGGGGCGACCACAGCGTCAATGGTTGGTGTGCGCACTGGCCCTGCAAATTCAATATTAGGTCGCGGGTAAAGCGGTGTCCCGAAAATCGGAAAATTCTCAGGGTTCTTTAGGGTTTGCTTTCTGAAACTGCGGGGCGAAGGCCTTGCAGGGATGCGAGAATCGTGGGTATGTCCGTAGTTGAAACGAATACCCCCCGCCGTCAGCGCGTGCTCACGACGATCGGCGTCGCGCTGATACTCGCGGGACTCGGTTTCCTGGGATATGTCGGCTGGCAGTACTACGGCACCGATGTCGTCTCCAAGCACAAGCAGGCCGAAGTCAGGAAGAGCCTCGTCCTCAATTGGGACAAGGGCATCGACGGCGACGCCATCGGCTTGCTGCGCATTGAGCGTTTCGGCAAGGACTACGAAGTCCCGATCGTGCCGACGTTTGAGAAGTCGGCACTCGCCAGAGGCGTCGGCTGGTACGAGAAGGGCGCCAAGCCCGGCCAGATCGGCAACTTCGCCATCGCCGGCCACCGCGTGACGCACGGCGAACCGTTCCGCGACTTCCTCAAGCTCCGCAAGGGCGACGATGTCGTCGTCGAGACCCGCACCCAGATCTTCACCTACAAGTTGCTCAACAACGGCACCGACATCACCGTCGACTTCACCACGTCGTGGCCCCTGCAGGCTGTGCCGATCAAGGGCAAGGCCAACGCCAAACCCACCAAGCCGATGCTCACCATGCTGACGTGCTCGGAGCTGTTCCACACCCGCGACCGCAGCGTGGTCCTCGGCGATCTCGTCAAGACCATCGACAAGACCAAGGGCAGCTCCGGCTGATCGCTCTCCTAGAGTGGTCCGTATGGCCGACCGCGACGAACTCATTGACCAGATCAAGTCCAAAGCCGTGGTCCACGGCAAGGTGACGCTCTCCTCGGGCAAGGAAGCCGACTACTACGTCGACCTGCGCCGGGTGAGCCTCGACGCCGAGGCAGCTCCGCTGATCGGCCGGGTCATGCTCGACCTCACCAAGGACTTCGACTTCGATGCCGTCGGCGGGTTGACACTTGGTGCCGACCCGGTCGCCCTCGCGATGACTCACCAGGCCGCGGCCCAGGGACGCCGGCTCGACTCCTTCGTCGTCCGCAAGGATGCCAAGGCACACGGTATGCAGCGCCGGATCGAGGGACCCGATGTTGCCGGACGCCGCGTGCTCGCCGTCGAAGACACCTCCACGACCGGTGGATCGGTCCTCACAGCCGTCGACGCACTTCGTGAAGCCGGCGCCGAAGTCGTCGCGATCGCCGTGATCGTCGACCGCGACACCGGTTCCCGGGAGAGGATCGCCGAAGCCGGCTTCGACTACCTCTACGCCTTCGACAAGAACGACCTCGGTTTGTCATGAACGTCGCCGGTACCGGTACCGAGCCCGAGTTCGGTGTCGGCGTCGGTCCCTGGCAGGGCGAGCTGCCCACCGAGGACCAGTTCGACCCCGAGCTTCTGGCCGAAGGCGATCGTCGCAACGTCGTCGACAAATACCGCTACTGGCGGCTCGAGGCGATCGTCGCCGACCTCGATGAGCACCGGCACGCGCTCCATGTCGCGATCGAGAACTGGCAACACGACTTCAACATCGGCTCGATCGTGCGGACCGCCAACGCCTTCGCCGTCGCCGAGGTCCACATCATCGGCAAGAAGCGCTGGAACCGGCGCGGTGCCATGGTCACCGACCGCTACCAACACGTGCGCCACCATCCGACCGTCGAGGACTTCGTCGACTGGGCACGTGGCGAAGGCCTCGCGATCATCGGCATCGACAACGTCCATGACTCGATCGCCATCGAGACCGCGTCGTTGCCCCAGGACTGTGTCCTCGTCTTCGGCCAGGAAGGTCCGGGGCTCTCCGACGGTGCCCGCGAGGCCTGCGAGTCGACCCTGGCCATCGCCCAGTTCGGCTCGACCCGGTCGATGAACGCCGGCGCGGCGGCGGCCATCGCCATGCATACGTGGATCAGGCAGCACGCACGACTCGACCAGCCGAGCTAGTCTCGGCCGCCGGGATTCGGGAGCGCCAGGTGAAGGCCGCGAGCGCCAGGCAACCGAGACCAAGCATGAGGCCGTGGACGATCCTCATCGCCGGGGTGCCGAAGAACTGAGGCAGATACAGGACGAGTCCGGTGGCGAGCAACAGGCCGGCTGTGCGAGCCAGGGTGCCTTGGTTCCACAACGCGAACGCGACGGCGATGCCGGCGACAGCGAGCAGCAACAGTCCGAAGGTGAACATGGTGACGGCGACAGGACCGTAGCGGAAGTCTTCGACCATGGTCAGCATGGTCGCATCGCCATCCTCGACCGCACGCCCCCCGATGACCTGCGCACCGAACGCCTCGACGCCGTAGTACGGCAGGACCAGGCTTGCACCGAGCCAGGTCGAGATCGCAGCCAGGAATGCCGGCCGTCGCGCTGCGACCGGGGCGAGGAATGCGAGTGCTGCCATGGCCGCGATCAGGAGGATGAAGCCCAAGATGCCCGCCGTGTGCGCGGCGACCCAGCTGGTCGAGGCCATTGCTTCGGCGCCGTCGAGGGTCGTCTCGTCGGTCCAAGGGCGCAGTGCCGGATAGAGAAAAAAGAGGATGCCCGAAAGTGTGAAGGCAGCGGTTGCTGCCGTGGCGGATCGTCGTGTGGTCATGGTTCTCCCGATTAAGTGAGAGCGGTGCTCTCGGTTGCGTCCAGTCTCCATCAGGTCGATCGCTAAAGCAAGAGCGGTGCTCTCGGTTGGCTGGGAGTGCCCCACTCGACCGGCCCGGCGATTCTCGGGGAATGATGCTCCGACTCCTCGTGATCGGCGGCGAGGTCGACTGGTTCGGGTGCCGTGCTCGATCAGCCTTGACCTGAACCCTTGTTGAGGTGCGATGTTGGGAGTGAGGCTCATACAGGGCCTTGTTTCGACCCCCACGCATCAACAGGAGAACCATGACCGAGAACGACACCATCCTGGTGACCGGAGCGACCGGCAACATCGGTCGCCACATCGTGACGCAGCTCGCCGACTCAGATGTTCACATCAGGGCGCTGTCGCGTGACCCATCCTCGGCCGGGCTGCCCGAGACCGTGGAGGTTGTCCACGGCGACACTGCCGTCGCCGGCGACCTCGACGCCGCACTCGACGGTGTTGACACCGTCTTCCTGCTATGGCCCTCGACGTCCTCGGACGGCGCACAGCCCGTGGTGGACATGATCGCCAAACGCGCGCGTCGCATCGTCTACCTCTCCGCCTCGGGAGTCGACGACACCAAGGACCCGCAGGAGAACGGTGTGTGGGGCCAGATCGAGGGCATGATCGAACGGTCGGGTCTGGAATGGACCTTCCTGCGCTCCGGAGGACTGGCCACCAATACGTTGGAATGGGCGGAGGAGATCCGCACCGAGGGCCGCGTCCGGATGCCGTTCGGTGGCGCCGCCCGATCGCTGATCCACGAGCGTGACCTCGCAGACGTCGCGGTGCTGGCCCTCACCCGCGACGGTCATACAGGCGGGAAGTACCTGCTCACTGGCCCTGAGACGGTGACCCAGACCGATCAGGTCCGGATCATCGGCGAGGAGACGGGCCGGAACGTGGAGTGGGAGGACCTCGACGTGGAGGTGGCGCAGGCCGAGTTCGCCCGCTCGATCGGGGATCCGGAGTTCGCAGCCTCGGCCTTCGAGTACTGGGCCACGCTGGTCGACAACCCGGAGCAGGTCACGGACACCGTGCAGAGCCTTACGGGTCACCCGGCTCGCAGCTTCCGGTCCTGGGCGGCGGAACACGCCGACGCATTCGCCCCGCTGTCGACGGACCAGGTGGCCGCCCGCTACGTCGGTGCGTTCCGCGACGGCGACCTGGATGATGCCGACGTGCTGCTGTCGCCAGACATGATCCGAGTCGCGCCGATGGAGACCGACGGTGAGCCCGTAGAGCGGGAAGGGCTTGACGAGATCATGGAGAACGCCGCAGCCCTCACCGGCGACTACGACCTCCACAGGGTCGACATCGGTGGCCCCTTCATGGCGGCGGACCAATTCGCCGTGCGCTTCACATTCGACGGGACACACGTGCCGACAGGCGTGCGCTCGACCACCTCGAAGATGTCTCTCTACACAGTGGCCGATGGTCGGATCACCCGCGAGGAGGTCTACTACTTCGACGCGCCGCAGGAGAAGACCGCTTGAGGATGCCTCGGCTAGTCTCCGATCATGACTCACCGGCTCCTGGTCATCGGCGGCGATGCCGCGGGAATGAGCGCCGCGGCGACGGCCAAACGCCGCGCGGGCGATGCCCTGTCGATCACCGTGTTCGAACGAAGCACCTGGACGTCGTACTCGGCGTGCGGGATCCCCTACTGGGTCGGCGGAGCGGTCGCGAGCGGCGAGGAACTCGTCGCGCGAACTCCCGAGGAGCACCGCGAACGCGGCATCGACGTCCGCACAGGCACGACGGTGACGGCAATCGATCCCGGCGGTCGTACCGTGACGGCGCTGGCCGAGGACGGCGCGAGCTCCACACATCCATACGACTCCCTGCTCATCGCGACCGGAGCAGAACCGATCCGGCCCGACCTCCCCGGCATAGACGGCAAGGGGATCCACGGGATCCAGACACTCGACGACGGCACCGAAATGCTCGAGACGCTGGCCCGCAAACCGCGTCGGGCCGTTGTGGTCGGCAGCGGCTACATCGGCCTGGAAATGGCCGAAGCCTGCGTCGAGCGGGGGATCGACACGACCGTCGTCGATCGTGGCAAGACCCCGCTTCACCTGGTTGACGCCGAGCTCGGCGAGCAGGTCCGCGCCGCCATGATCGGCATGGGCATCACCGTGTTGTCCGGCACGGAAGCGCTGTCCTTCGATCTCGATGAGGACGGTTGGGTGAAGGGTGTCGACACGACCGGGGAGCACCTGGACGCCGACATCGTCGTCCTCGGTCTTGGCGTCCACGCACGCAGCACGCTCGCGTCCGCCGCCGGTCTGTCGGTCGGCGAGCGGGATGGCATCGAGGTGGACCAGCACCAACGCGTTGTGGGATTCGACGACATCTGGGCGGCCGGCGATTGCTGCCTCTCGCGCGACCGGATCACCGGCAATCTCCTCCACGTGCCGCTTGGCACCCACGCCAACAAGCAAGGCCTCGTCGCCGGCAGCGCCATCGCGTTGAGGGTGGCCGGCAAGCCACCGCTCCTCACCTTCCCCGGCATCGTTCGCACAGCGGTCACCAAGATCTGCGACGTCGAGATCGCCCGTACGGGACTGGGGGACCGCGAGGCGAAGGCCGCCGGCATCGACGTCGCCAGCGCAACGATCGAAGCCACCACGAAGGCCGGATATTTTCCCGGCGCCGAACCGATGACCGTCAGGATGCACGCCGACCGCGCCAACCGGAGGATCGTCGGTGTGCAGATCATCGGCAGGTCGGGGTCGGCTCTGCGTATCGATACGGCCGCCATGGCGTTGTGGTCGGGCATGACCGTCGACGAGCTCGCGATGACCGACCTCGCGTACGCCCCACCGTTTTCACCCGTATGGGACCCGGTCCAGGTGGCCGCGCGTGCGGTGATCAAAGAGCTGGGATACCTGACCGCATAGACCCCGGCACTGCCCCGGGATTGCCACCCGGGATGAGACAACTGGCCAGTAACTGGCGGATTGCGCCCACGCGCTGGGATACTTGTCGCTCCGCACCGCTCGAACCGTCAAGGAGTGCTCCATGCCCGTCGCCACACCCGAGGTCTATGCAGAGATGCTCGACAAGGCCAAGCGCGAATCCTTCGCCTACCCGGCCATCAACGTGTCGTCCTCGCAGACTCTTCACGCGGCACTCCAGGGGTTCGCCGAAGCCGAGAGCGACGGCATCATCCAGATCTCGACCGGCGGCGCCGACTACCTCTCCGGTCCGACGATCAAGAACATGGTGACGGGCTCGGTCGCGTTCGCGAAGTTCGCCGAGGAGGTGGCGGCCGGCTACAACGTCAACGTCGCCCTCCATACCGACCACTGCCCCAAGGACAAGCTCGACGGCTTCGTACGGCCGTTGCTCGAGTTGTCGACGCAGCGGGTCAAGGACGGCGGACTTCCCTACTTCCAGTCGCACATGTGGGACGGTTCCGCGATCGAGATGGACGAAAACCTCGAGATCGCCCAGGAGCTCCTCGCCAAGGCTGTAGCCGCCCATGTGATCCTCGAAGTCGAGATCGGTGTCGTCGGCGGCGAGGAAGACGGCGTCGAAGCCGAGATCAACGAGCAGCTCTACACCTCGCCCGAAGACGCTCTCGCGACCGCTGCGGCCCTCGGCATCGGCGAGAACGGCCGCTACATGACGGCCCTGACCTTCGGCAACGTGCACGGTGTCTACAAGCCCGGCGGTGTCACGCTCCGGCCCGAAATCCTCAAGCAGGCGCAGGACGTCGTCGGCGAGAAGTATGGCAAGGACAAGCCCTTCGACCTCGTGTTCCACGGCGGTTCGGGTTCGCTGCCCGAAGAGATCTCGGCCGCGGTCGACTACGGCGTCATCAAGATGAACGTCGACACCGACACGCAATACGCGTTCACCCGCCCGGTCGCCGACCACATGCTCGTCCACTATGCGGGCGTCCTCAAGGTCGACGGCGAAGTCGGCAACAAAAAGCTGTATGACCCCCGCGCGTGGGGCAAGGCCGCCGAAGCCGGCATGGCCGCCCGTGTCGCCGAGGCCTGCGCCAACCTCCGTTCGGCCGGCACCCGCCTCTAACCACAGGTTGGCGGTGACCTGGCGTCCACGAACCCAAGTGAATCGGGTGGACGCTCAGTCACCGCCGGCCGGGGACGGGTGCGACGGGTGCCGCAACGACTCCACAGCAGCCGCCAGCCCGACCAGGCTCACGAGCCCGAACCCGACCTGCTCCACCCAGTCCTGTGCCGAATCACGCGGGTAGAACGGCAACCCCACCAGCTCGAACAGGAACAACAGGCCAAAGCACGACCGTGGCCACGGTCGCCCGTCGGCCCCGCAGCGCCCACGCCGCACCGAGAAATAGCACGGCGAAGACCAGCGGGACGGCGGGGACCTCGAGAAAGAACGCAGCCACAACCTCGTAGGCCCCGGCGATCACTGCTGCCGCGAACAGAACCTGCTTGCTGCGTGCCATGCTCTCGACGGTAACACCGGGACAACCTGTTCCGAGTACAGGTTTTCTGGGGCGGGTTCGGACCGTGAGCGTCCTCCTGGGAAACTTGGGGCGGCTGCGAGGATGGGCCCATGACTAACCTCTTTGGCGAACCCGAACCGACGCTGCTGCCGCCCGATCCCGCGACGGCGGCAATCGATGCCGGAGACAGCCTCGAGCTGGTGGCCGAAACCCACCTGGCCTCACCGCTCGCCTGGTCACTTCTCGCCGACAAGGCATTGTCGGCAGGGCGCGACCTCGAGGGCTATGCCTACGCCCGTACCGGTTACCACCGCTCACTCGACATGCTGCGCCGCAACGGTTGGAAGGGCCACGGACCAGTGCCGTGGTCGCACGAACCCAACCGGGGTTTCCTGCGGTCCCTGGCCGTCCTCGCCGAGGCCTCCGAACGCCTTGGCGACGTCGAGGAAACCCACCGATGCCGTGAGTTCCTTCACGAGTCGAGCGCGGAGGCATACGCCGAGCTCATCAGCTGACGACTGAGCCGGCTCAGGTCACGGACGCGGCGGCAAACATCGTGAGGGCGGCCGGCTCGAGGCTCCACGTGCGTGCCGTGACACCCCGCTCGATCTCGCCGTCGGCGCTGCAGGAGAAGGGTTCGCCGTGCACGGAAACGGTGGTGCCCCGCACGGTCATGACGTCGTCCCGCTCGATGTGCGTGCCGTCGCGCAGGTCGCGCAGGTAGCCGAGTCGTTCGGTGGCCCCGACCGCATACGACACGAGGACGTCCAACTCGCCGTCGCCGGGATCGGCCTGCGGAGCCAGGGGTGTGCCGCCGCCGACGTACTTCCCGTTGTTGATCGCGACCTGGAGTATGCCGTTTCCGGCCGGCAACGCCCTGCCGTCGACGCTCACCTGGACGTCCAGCGGATCGTGGTCTGCTCCGGAGATCAGGGTGCCGACGGCATAGCCGACCGGCCCGAGAGCTTCCTTCCACGTCTCGGCCCGCTCCGCTGCCTCGGCGCCCGCACCGAGATGCACGGCGTTGACGACTGTGCCGCCGGCGTCGTCGCGCACCAGGTCGACCGTGACACGGTGGCCGTCGACGATCAGCCGCGCCGAGTCGGCCGGACCGTCGGGGATCGCCAAGCTGCGGGCGAAGTCGTTGCCGGTGCCGAGCGGGATGAGTCCGAGGGTCACCGCACCGAGGCGGTCGAGCCGTGCCAGGGATGAGACGACCGCATGCAGGCTGCCGTCGCCGCCGATGACGATGACGACCTCCTCGCCAGTGAGCTCCTTGTCGAGTTCGGCATCGCTGGCGGTCGACACCACGCGCACCTCGAATCCAGTGCGGAGGACCTCGAGCGCGGCCGCTACGGCGTCCTCGTCGGTCGAGCCGGCGTTGTCATTGGTGATCGCAATCGCTGTCAACATTTCTCAACCCTACGGTGTCGACATTTTCGCTACAATGCGTTGGTAAGGCCCCGCTCTGCGGGGCTTCGTTCTGCTAACAGGGGTGCATATCCATGCCCGCAGTCGTGATCGTCGGGGCCCAGTGGGGCGATGAAGGCAAAGGCAAGGCAACCGATCTCCTCGGCAGCCGCGTCGACTATGTCGTGAAGTTCAACGGTGGCAACAACGCCGGCCATACCGTTGTCATCGGTGATGAGAAGTACGCGTTGCACCTGTTGCCGAGCGGCATCCTCAGCCCCGGTTGTGTCCCCGTCATCGGCAATGGTGTCGTCGTCGACCTTGCCGTGTTGTTCGAGGAGATCGACGGCCTCGAGGCCCGCGGCATCGACACTTCCAAGCTCGTGATCAGCGCCAACGCCCACGTCATTGCCGACTACAACCGGACGATGGACAAGGTCGCCGAGCGTTTCCTCGGTTCACGCAAGATCGGCACGACCGGTCGCGGCATCGGCCCGACATACGCGGACAAGATGAACCGGCTCGGCATCCGCATCCAGGACCTGTTCGACGAGAAGATCCTGCGTCAGAAGGTCGAGGGCGCGCTCGAGCTCAAGAACCAGATCCTCACCAAGATCTACAACCGGCGCGCCGTCGAGGTCGACGAGATCGTCGCCGAGCTCCTGACGTTCGTCGATCGGCTACGCCCGATGGTCGCCGACACGCCGCTGCTGCTCCACGAGGCCTTGGCGGCCGACAAGACGGTTCTTCTCGAAGCCGGCCAGGCGACATTGCTCGACGTCGACCACGGCACCTACCCGTTCGTCACGTCTTCTTCGGCAACGACGGGCGGCGCCTGCACCGGCTCGGGCATCGCCCCGACCGAGATCTCCGGCGTCATCGGCATCGTCAAGGCCTATGCGACCCGCGTCGGCGAGGGCCCGTTCCCGACCGAGTTGTTCGACGACGACGGCGAGCGCCTGCGCCAGAACGGTTTCGAGTTCGGCACCACAACCGGACGCCCCCGGCGCTGCGGTTGGTATGACGCCCCGATCGCCCGTTATGCGGCGCGGATCAATGGCGTCACGGACTTCGTGCTGACCAAGCTGGACGTGCTGACAGGTTGGGACAAGATCCCCGTCTGCGTGGCCTATGAGGTCGACGGCGAGCGTGTCGACGAGATGCCGATGACGCAAACCAGCTTCCACCACGCCAAACCGATTTACGAGTTTTTCGACGGCTGGTCCGAAGACATCTCCTCGGCCCGCACCCTCGACGACCTGCCGGCCAACGCCCAGGCATACGTCGCGGCGCTCGAATCGATGTCCGGAGCACGGATCTCGGCGATCGGCGTCGGGCCGGACCGCGAAGAAACGATCGTCGTCCACGACTTGCTTTAGGCGTCAACCGGCGATTGAATCGAAGAGTCCCGCGGCGGGATGAGGTTGCAGAGACGCCGGACATGTTCACCAACTCGGGGGAAGTGAGCACCAGATGTTGTATCGCGGGACCCGGTGGGTCATGAGAGTGTCGCGGTTGGACCATTGCGCCGATGACGCGGGTTCCGCCCAGCTCGTCAAGTCGTTTGCGTCCTGGGGTCTGACGGCATCGCCCAGCCGGCTGAGTCGCTGGGAATACGGGCACTCTCGCGGCACCGCCCGGCTTCTCCGGGCCTATGAGACCGGTTGCTCGCTGCCTCCCTTCCTGCTTTTCGCCCTCAACGACCGTCAGCGGCGAGCCGCTGATAACAGGTTCTCCGACGTCGCCTCGGTCGAGGCGACCGGACTCCTCGAGGCCGAAGACATCTACGAGATCTTGGACCGGGGACTCGCCGAGGCAAGGGTCAGCGGCTCCGACTGGTACAAGCTCGCGAGCTTCGCGGCGAGCCACAAATACTTCTATCTCTCCCGCCACAACACCGGGGTGTTGGCGCGGCGGCTCATCGAGGAACTCGCTCGCTCGCTCGGTCCGGCCTACATTCTGCGATTCGAGGCCCTGCACCTGCTGGCTTCGCAGTCCCGTATGCACGAAGCACTCGTTGAGCAGCTGATGGAGATGTTCGAGGACACTTCGACCGGGGCCGTCGGCGACGCGGTCGGCCTGATCCTCAGGGCCTCGCCCAACGCAAGGACGGCGCTGGTCGGCAGGCTGAGCAACACGGACTCGCCGATGGGGCGCCAGGGCCGCGCCTGGATCGCCGACATCGTCCGCGATCGCAAACCGACGACCGGAAAGGCGCCAAGCAGCACCGCGGTGACCGATCTGAGCGAGACGGTGTGCCGCACGTTGCCCAAATGGGCGACGGCGCACATCGAGACCGATATGACCCTGCCACTCTTCAAGCAAGCCCTGGGTGGCCGCTCGCGGCTCAAACGCCATGAAGCGTCGCTGGTCCTGATGTTGGCCGGACTCCAGGCAACGCTGAGCGTCAGCCTCCTTGACGCTTTTGAGGACGAGTCCGATCCGGTGTTGCGCAGAAGGCTGGCCAATCTGCTCGAATACCAGGTCCCCGCCTCCCAGCCCGATCGACTCGAGGCACTTGCCCTCGCCGAGAGCGACCCCGAGTCCCGGCGCTCGTTGTGGGCGTCCCGCGGCCACGTCCTCGACCGGCTCTGCGTGTCTGAAGAGGTCGCCGACGCACTGACAGACCCTGCGTCGCAGTTCGGCGTGAGCTATGCGCTCGGCATTTCCGGCTCAATCGACGACACCTTGCTCGACCGCGACGACCTCCCGGCCGATCTCCGCGGAGTGTTCGGCTGGTGGCAGGACCGCGGCCCTGCCCTGTTGTCCTGAGACCTCAGCGGCGCCGATGACGACCGTGGACGATCCCCGCGACACCTGTCGATAGGCTGGTTTCCCGTGAAGACCCTTGTGATCGGCGGCGGTGGCCGCGAACACGCCCTTGCCCTTGCGCTTTCGCGCGACCCTCAGGTCGACGAAGTGCATGCGGCGCCGGGCAATCCAGGCATTGCCGACTGCGCCACGCTTCACCACGTGGACCCGATGGATGGCGCTGCGGTGGCCGAGCTCGCCGTCGACCTCGGCGTCGACCTCGTCGTGGTCGGACCGGAAGCCCCGCTGGTCGCGGGCGTCGCCGATGCCGTTCGAGCCGCCGGCATCGCCTGCTTCGGACCGAGCGGCAAGGCCGCCCAGCTCGAAGGGTCCAAGGCCTTCGCCAAACAAGTGATGGCAGCGGCCGAAGTTCCGACCGCCCTCGCCCACGTCTGTGACACCGCCGCAGAAGTCGAGGCCGCCCTCGATTCCTTCGGCGCCCCGTACGTCGTCAAGGACGACGGCCTCGCCGCCGGCAAGGGTGTCATCGTGACCTCCGACCGCCAGGCCGCGATCGACCATGCGGCCGGCTGCGGCCGGGTAGTCGTCGAGGAATTCCTCGACGGTCCCGAGGTGTCCCTGTTCGCGATCACCGACGGCGAAACCGTCCTGCCGCTGCAGCCCGCTCAGGACTTCAAGCGCGCCTATGACGATGACGAAGGCCCCAACACCGGTGGAATGGGCGCCTACACGCCGCTTCCCTGGGCGCCCGATGACCTGGTCGCCGACGTCACCCGCCGTGTCCTCAAACCCACCGTGGCGGAGATGAGTCGACGCGGCACGCCGTTCTCCGGGCTCCTCTACGCCGGTCTCGCGCTGACCAGCCGCGGTATGCGCGTCGTCGAGTTCAATGCCCGGTTCGGCGACCCCGAGACCCAAGCCCTGATGGCCCTCCTCGAGACGCCTCTGTCCGCACTCCTGTATGGCGCCGCCGCCGGCGGACTCGGCGAGGTCGGCCTCCCGCAGTGGCGCAAGGGCGCGGCCGTGACGGTCGTCGTCGCCGCCGAGGGTTATCCCGAATTCCCCCGCAAGGGCGACCGCATCACCGGTGTCGCCGAAGCCAATGCGATCGACGGCGTCGACGTCATACACGCCGGCACCGACGCCGACGCCGACGGCAATCTCGTCACTGCGGGCGGCAGGGTGCTCGCCGTCACCGCCGTCGGTTCTGATCTCGCCGAAGCTCGTGCCCGTGCATACGAAGGCATCGCTTTCATCAGGATCGACGGCGCCCACCACCGGACCGACATCGCCGCCAAGGCCGAGCAGGGGACAATAGAGTTGTGACAACACCCAACGTCCTCGCCAGTCGCTACGCCTCGGCCGCCCTCGCCACGATCTGGTCGCCCGAGCACAAGATCGTGCTCGAACGCCGGCTCTGGATCGCCGTCCTGAAGGCGCAGAAGGATCTCGGCATCGACACACCCAACGGAGTCATCGAGGCCTACGAGGCAGTCGTCGACCAGGTCGATCTCGAATCGATCGCGGCCCGCGAACGTATGACCCGCCATGACGTGAAGGCCCGGATCGAGGAGTTCAGCGCCCTCGCCGGCACCGAGCACATCCACAAGGGCATGACCTCCCGCGACCTCACCGAGAACGTCGAGCAGCTCCAGGTCCGCGCCTCGCTCGAATTCGTCCGCGACAAAGCCGTGGCCACACTCGCACGTCTGGGCCGCCTCGCCGCCGAACACGAATCACTCGTCATGGCCGGTCGTAGTCACAACGTCGCCGCCCAGGCGACGACCCTCGGCAAACGCTTCGCGACGATCGCCGACGAGCTCCTGATCGGCATCGAGCGCGTCGAAGAACTCGTCGCGCGCTATCCGTTGCGTGGCATCAAGGGCCCGGTCGGCACGTCCCAGGACCAGCTCGACCTGCTCGACGGCGACGAGGCCAAGCTCGCCGAGCTCGAAAGACGCGTCGCCGCCCACCTCGGTTTCGACCGCGTGCTCTCGAGCGTCGGCCAGGTCTATCCGCGTTCGCTCGACTTCGATGCCGTGACGTCACTCGTCCAGCTCGTCGCCGCGCCGTCCAACCTCGCGACGACGATCCGGCTGATGGCGGGCAACGAGATCGTCACCGAGGGCTTCAAGCCCGGCCAGGTCGGCTCGAGCGCGATGCCGCACAAGATGAACACCCGCTCGTGTGAGCGCGTCAACGGCCTTGCCGTCATCCTCCGCGGGTATGCCTCGATGGTCGGTGAGCTCGCCGGTGACCAGTGGAACGAAGGCGATGTCTCCTGCTCGGTCGTCCGCCGGGTGGCGTTGCCGGATGCGTTTTATGCCGCCGATGGACTGTTCGAGACGTTCCTGACCGTGCTGGACGAATTCGGCACGTTCCCGGCCGTCATCCAGCGCGAGCTCGATCGCTACCTTCCGTTCCTCGCCACGACCAAGGTGCTCATGAGCGCCGTACGCAACGGTGTCGGCCGCGAGCAGGCGCACGAAGCCATCAAGGAACATGCTGTCGCGGTCGCCCTGGAGATGCGCGAAAAGGGCGCCGCACGCAATGACCTGTTCGATCGATTCGCAGCCGATGAGCGCCTCGGACTGAGCGAAGCCGACCTGGACTCACTCGTCGCCGAACCGCTCTCCTTCACCGGTGCCGCGGTCAGCCAGGTCGCCCAGGTCCTGGCCAAGGCCGAAGCCGTCATCGCCAGGCACCCCGAGGCCGCCGCCTACGCGCCCGGCGCGATCCTCTAGAACCATGACTCGAGACCGATGAACGCCGTCCTCGGGATCATCTTCGGCGGCTTTGTCGTCGCGGGTGTCCTCGCCGCCGCCCGCGGAGTGCGGCTGCGGACCAGCGACAACAAGTCGCTTCCGGTCCTGATGTTCGTCGCTGCGGTCCCGCTGATCGTCTTCGGCGTCACAGGCCTGGCCACCCTGATCACGATCGCCGGACGGAGCTGACCATGGAGGACAAGCACCGCTACATCGGGCTGGTCGTTGCCGTCCTCGTCATCGTCGCCGCGATCCTCTACGACCCGTCCTGGTGGAACGACTTCCAGTGACCTGCTCCTGACGAGCGCCCACTAGGCTGAGTCCGTGGTTCTCGACATCCCCGGTGCCTCGCACCTCCATTCGGGCAAGGTCCGCGATCTCTATCGCCTCGACGGCGGCAACCTGCTGATGGTGGCCTCCGACCGGATCTCGGCCTACGACTTCATGCTGTCGCCGGGCATCCCCGACAAGGGCGAGATCCTGACCCGTATGTCGTTGTGGTGGTTCGACCAGCTCAAGGACCTCGTGCCCAACCACGTCATCTCGACCGACGTCCCCGAACGCGTGCGGGGCCGGGCGCTCATCTGCGAAAACCTCGACATGTTCCCGGTCGAGTGCGTCGCCCGCGGCTACCTGACCGGTTCAGGCCTCCTCGACTACGACGCCACCGGTGAGGTCTGCGGGGTCCCGTTGCCCGCCGGACTGGTCGACGGATCCAAACTCCCCAAGCCGATCTTCACGCCGGCCACCAAGGCCGACCTCGGCGACCACGACGAAAACGTGTCGTATGAAGCCATCGTCGGGACCGTCGGCGCCGAACATGCGGCCGCTCTTCGTGACCTGACGCTTCGGGTCTACGGCCGTGCCGAGACGATCGCCCGGCGGCAGGGGATCATCCTGGCCGACACAAAGCTCGAGTTCGGCCTGCGCGCCGACGGCACGATCGTCCTCGGCGACGAAGTGCTGACTCCGGACTCGTCCCGGTTCTGGCCGGCCGATTCCTATCAGGTCGGACGCACGCAGCAGTCATACGACAAGCAGTTCGTGCGCAACTGGCTCACGTCGCCGGCCAGCGGCTGGGACCGCAACGGCAACAAGCCGCCCCCGTCGCTTCCCGACGAGATCGTGGTGAAGACGCGGGAGCGCTACATCCAGGCCTATGAGCAGTTGACTGGAGAAGCGTTTTAGGTCTTGTGGTCGGCCTAACCGTTGCCGTAGAGTAACGGTTGCCCATGAGTAACCAATTGCAAGCCCACGCCGTCCTCGACGCACTAGGAGATCCGACCCGGCGCTCGATCGTCGAGGTGCTGCGCGACGGACCCACACCCGTCGGCGTCCTCGCCGATGCGCTTCCGGTCGGCCGACCTGCCGTGAGCAAACACCTCAAGGTGCTCGAAGGCGCGGGGCTCGTCACCCACCATTCGGTCGGCACACGCAATCTCTACGTGCTCGCCCCCGACGGACTCGATGTTGTCCAGCGCTGGCTGATCCATACATGGGACGGTGTGCTCACAGCGTTCGCCGATCACGTCGAGTCCCGGACAGGAGAATCCCGATGACCACTTCAGCTCCCTTGCCGCCGGTCCGGCGAGAAGTACTCGTAGCCGGCGATCCCGCAACCGCCTTCCGGCTGTGGGTCAAGGAGATCGGCCGATGGTGGCCGCTCCAGTCACACAGCGTGTTCGGCGCCGACGGCCGCGTCGAGTTCCGTGGCGATGATATCGTCGAGTACTCACCTGACGGCGAGGAATCCATCTGGGGCACCGTCATCGTGAGGGACGCGCCACGAAGGCTCGGGTTCACCTGGCATCCGGGCCGCGGCCCCGATCAAGCCACGTATGTGGAGGTGCACTTCGATCCCACCGCCGACGCCGGGCACTCGCTGGTGACCCTCGAGCATTCCGGCTGGGAGGCGTACGCCGATCCCGAGGAGTCGCGAGAGGACTATGACGTGGGCTGGCCGAAGGTGATGGGCCACTATGCCGACATGTTCACCGAGTGAGCCGGGTACTCTCCGGGTAGTCTGAAAATCCCCTGACACCGGAGGAAACACCGTGGCCAACCTTTCTGCTCTGCTCGAGAATTCCGCCGCCAAGTACCCCGAGCGGACCGCTGTGGTCCTCGGAGAGACCCGACTGAACTACGCGCAGGTCAACGGCGGGGCCAACCAGGTCGCCAATCTTTTGGTGTCCCGCGGCATCGTCCCCGGCGACAAGGTCGCCCTCTCGTGCGCCAACATCCCGTACTTCACCATCATCTACTTCGGCATCCTCAAGGCCGGAGCAACCGTGGTCCCGCTCAACGTCCTGCTCAAGGGCCGCGAGGTCGCTTATCACCTCGACGACTCCGACGCCAAGATCGTCTTCGCCTTTGAGGGCACCCCGGAGCTACCGATCGGTGCCGCCGTCTGGGAGGGCTTCAACGCCACCGAGGCCACGAAGAACTTCTTCCTCATCACCGCCAATCCGACCGCCGACTCACCGATCGACGGAGCCGAGACGTATGGCGCCGCGGTGGCGACCCAGCCGCCGACGTTCGAAACCGTCGAGACCGATGACGACGACACCGCCGTCATCCTCTACACCTCCGGCACGACAGGTCAGCCCAAGGGAGCCGAGCTCCGCCACCGCAACATGCGCGACAACGCCCTGGCCGGCAAGGACCTGTTCGGTGCCGACGCAGACAACCCCGACACCTACCTCTGCGTCCTGCCGTTGTTCCACTCCTTCGGCCAGACGGTGATCCAGAACGGCGCCTTCACCTTCGGCGGCACGGTCGTCATGCTTCCGCGCTTCGAAGCCACGGCGGCGCTCGGGCTGATGCTCAAGGAGAAGGTCACGTTCTTCGCCGGCGTCCCGACGATGTACTGGGGCCTGCTCGGCGCACTCGACGCCGCACCCGATGGCGAGTCGGTCGACGTCAAGGAGATCGCCGCCAACCTTCGGGTCGCCGCGGCCGGTGGGTCGGCGCTTCCGGTCGACATCCACCGCCAGTTCCAGGAACGTTTCGGCGTCACGATCCTCGAGGGCTACGGATTGTCGGAGACCTCTCCGGTGGCCAGCTTCTCCGCATACGGCCAGGAGCCGCGGGTCGGCTCGATCGGGCTGCCCCTCCCCGGTGTCGAGATGAAGCTCATCAACGACGACTGGAGCGAAGTCACCGGCGAAGACGCGATCGGCGAGATCGCCATCAAGGGCCACAACGTCATGAAGGGCTACTACCAACGCCCCGAGGCCACGGCCGAAGCCATCCGGGACGACTGGTTCCGGTCCGGCGACCTTGCCAAGAAGGATTCGGACGGCTTCTACTACATCGTGGACCGGTCGAAGGACATGATCATCCGCGGTGGCTACAACGTCTATCCGCGCGAGCTTGAGGAAGTCCTCATGACGCACCCGGCGGTTTCGTTGGTCGCGGTCATCGGCGTTCCCAACGACCAGCACGGCGAAGAAATCAAGGCGGTCGTCGTCAAGAATGCGGAGGACCCGACCACCGAGGACGAGCTCGTCGCGTGGGGCAAAGAGCAGTTCGCCGCCTACAAGTACCCACGGACGGTCGAGTTCATGGACGCACTGCCCATGACGAGCACCGGCAAGATCCTCAAGCGCGAACTCACCTAACGCTCGCGAGAGAGTTTGTCCCGCTCGCGAGAGAGTTTGTCCCGGCGGCGAGCGCTCGCGGCCCGGACAAACTCTCTCGCGAGCATCGGTAGGATGGGGTCATCAGTTCGACCCACATTCTGAGGAGCGCCCGTGGCCCGCATCATCGTTGATGTCATGCCCAAAGCCGAGATTCTCGATCCGCAGGGGAAGGCCGTTCACGGCGCCCTCCCGCGACTGGGGTTCAACGCCGTCACCGATGTCCGCCAGGGCAAGCGGTTCGAGCTCGAAGTCGACGAGGTCAACGACGAAGTCCTGGCCGAGATCGACAAGCTCGCCGGCACTTTGCTCTCCAACCCCGTCATCGAGGACTATGCGGTGCGGGTCGACGGATGAAGATCGGTGTCGTCACCTTCCCCGGTTCACTCGATGATGTCGATGCCCGGCGCGCTGTCCGCTTTGCCGGCGCCGAAGCCGTTGCCCTCTGGCACGGCGACCATGACCTGAAGGGCGTCGACGCCGTCGTCCTGCCTGGTGGTTTCTCGTACGGGGACTACCTCCGTTGCGGTGCGATTGCGCGCTTCGCACCGGTCATGACCGAGGTCATCGGCGCCGCCAAGGGCGGTCTGCCGGTGCTCGGCATCTGCAACGGCTTCCAGATCCTGTGCGAGTCGCACCTGCTTCCCGGCGTTCTCGTCCGCAACGACCACCGCAAGTTCGTCTGCCGCGACCAGACTCTCCGCATCGAGAACAACAAGACGGCCTGGACCAGCTCGTATGGCGAAGGCCAGGAGATCGTCGTGCCGCTCAAGAACGGCGAGGGCGGATTCATCGCCGACGAGTCGACTCTCGACCGGCTCGAGGGCGAAGGCCGGGTCATCGCGCGTTATGTCGGGGACAACCCCAACGGATCGTTGCGCGGCATCGCCGGCATCACCAATGAGCGCGGCAATGTCGTCGGGCTCATGCCGCACCCCGAGCACGCGGTCGAGGACCTCTGCGGGCCGGGCACCGACGGGCTCGGCTTCTTCACATCGGCGCTGTCTGCTCTAGCGCTCTGACCTCGTCGGACTCCGTCAGCGGTTCGTCTTCGACCTTGCGGACGCTGATCGACAGCACCGTCGCGACGGCGCACATACCGGCTGCTCCGAACCAGGCGATCGTGTAGGTGCCGGTCGTGTCGCGGATGATGCCGGCTCCGAAAGCTGCCGCGGCGGCGCCGATCTGGTGCGCGGCGAGGACCCAGCCGAAGACGATCGTCCCGCGCTCGCCGAAGATCTCCCGGCACAACGCGACTGTCGGCGGAACTGTGGCGACCCAGTCGAGCCCGTAGATGACGACGAAGATGACGATGCTCGGGTGGATCGTCGCGGACAGCAGCACGGGCAGGAACATCAGCCCGACGCCGCGGAAGGCGTAGTAGCCGGCCAGCAGGGTGCGCGGGTTGTACTTGTCTGTCAGGTAGCCCGAGGCCACCGTGCCGAGGATGTCGAAGATCCCGACGACGGCGAGGAGGCCGGCCTCCGTGGTCTCCTGCATGCCGTGGTCGTGCGCCGACGGGATGAAATGTATGCCGACCAGGCCATTGGTCGTCGCGCCGCAGATCGCGAACGCCGCGGCGAGGGCCCAGAACGACCGGATGTGCGAGGCATATCGCAGGCCCTCGATGGCCCGCCGCGCTGCGCCACCCTCGGCCGCCCGCACTGGGACGTAGCCCTCGGGAGCACCGTAGGGGGGACGCCCAGGTCCTCGGGGTAGTCGCGCATCAGCAGGACGACCAGTGGCACGACGCACAGAGCGGCGATCGCGATGACGAGGGAGGCCGCACGCCAGCCCGCGTTGTCCGCCATCACGGCGACGATCGGGAGGAAGACGAGCTGACCGGTGGCGCTGCCCGCGGTCAGGATGCCCACCACCAGTCCGCGGCGCTCGACGAACCAGCGGTTGGCGACCGTCGCAGCGAAGACGAGCGCCATCGATCCGGTGCCGAGCCCGATCAGCAGTCCCCACAGGATGAGCAGCTGCCAGCTCGCGGTCATGAAGACGCTCAGGCCGCTGCCGGCGGCGACCAGCAACAGCGCCAATGTGGTGATGCGGCGGATGCCGAAACGATCGATGAGCGCGGCCGCGAACGGCGCGGTGAGTCCATACAGGACGAGGTTGATGCCGACGGCGAGCGACATGATGCTGGTAGACCAGCCGAATTCGTGGTGCAGCGGCGTCATCAGCACGCCCGGCGCCGCACGGAATCCGGCTGCACCGAGGAGAGCGACGAAGGCGACGGCGGCGACCAGCCAGGCTGTGTGGATCCGGAGCTTCGTCATACGTTGCTCAAGTCGCGGAGGGAGCCGGTTAGTCCGCTGCGCCTCACCGCTAACCTTCGGGTCATGGAACTCCCCGTCGGCTGGTCGCTCGTCCTCATCGTCACGGCGCTGTGGAATCTCCTCATCTGGCCGCGCTTCTTCCAGCGCATCGCCAAGGACGCCCGCGCGCGTGACGCGGCCGGCAAGCCAACGACCTTCCTCCGGGTCCACGGCATCCTGATCGGCGTCTCGCTCACGCTCGGCCTCGCCGTCGGCGTGCTGGGAATCCTCACTGTCGCCTGACTGTTGGTGACTGCATGAGCACTCCCACGGTCGTCAACAATCCCGAGAACTCGCGCTATGAGATCAGCGTGGACGGCAAGCTCGCCGGTTTCACCGAGTATGTCGACACCGGCGGGCTACTGGTCTTTCCACATACCCAGGTCTTCGACGAGTTCGACGGTCAGGGACTTGGTGCGATCCTGGTCACAGGTGCCCTCGACGACGTGCGCGCCAACGGCCGGCTCATACGGGCCGATTGCCCTTACGTCCGGCGGTTTTTGCGCGAGCATCCGGAGTACAAAGACCTCCTCGCCTGATATCTCGATGTCAAGGTATCGCCCGTCTAGTGGTAGTATGTGAATTAGTGAAGCCGCCTCACGCAGGCGACTTCACTTTATTGCCCGGCGAAGGTGCGCACTCCTGCGCGGCCTGGAATGATCGGGCTTTTTCTCTCAAGTCTGTGAGTTCTTTGTCTAACGCAATCAGCGACACTTCGTCGCGCACCTTTTCCGACCTTGCCCTCCCCGCCACGCTGGTCAAAGCGCTCGAGCGGCAGGGCATCACCATCCCCACTCCCGTTCAGGATGCTGTCGTCCCCGACGCGCTGAGCGGACAGAACGTCCTCGGCCGTGCCCGCACCGGTTCGGGCAAGACCCTCGCCTTCGGCGTCCCGGTCCTCGTTGCCCTCGCCGGTGGCACCAGCCGCCCCAAGGCTCCCCGTGGCCTCATCATCCTGCCCACGCGTGAACTCGCCACACAGGTTCGCGAAGCCCTCGACCCGCTGGCCGACGCACTCAACCTGCGCCTCGCCACCGTCTACGGCGGCACGTCGATCGATCGCCAGATCAAGCGGCTCCGTTCGGGCGTCGACATCGTCATCGCCACTCCGGGCCGTCTCACCGACCTCATCGACCGTCGCACCTGCACGCTCGACGACATCATGATCACCGTCCTCGACGAGGCCGACCACTTGTGCGACCTCGGCTTCTACAAGCCGATCGACAAGCTGCTCTCCATGACTCCGGCAAACGGCCAGCGCCTCCTGCTCTCGGCCACGCTCGACGGCGACGTCAACCGCCTGGTCAAGAAGCACCTTCCGCAGCACGTCCTGCACGAGCTCGACCCGGCCGACGGCCAGGAGTCGACCATGGAGCACCACGTCCTCGTGACGGCGGGCACCGACAAGGTCTCCACCGCCAAGGCACTTCTCGACGCCAACCCGCGCACGATCGTGTTCACACGGACCCGTCGCGGCGCTTCCAACCTCGCCCGCCAGCTCACCAAGAACGGCATCGAAGCGGTCGACCTGCACGGTGACCTTTCGCAGCGTGTGCGCGAGCGCAACCTCAAGTCGTTCTCGTCCGGTCAGGCTTCCGTCGTCGTCGCCACCGATGTCGCTGCCCGCGGCATCCACGTCGACAACGTCGGTCTCGTCGTCCACTACGACGCCCCGGCCGAGCACAAGGCATACCTTCACCGCTCGGGTCGTACGGCGCGTGCCGGCGAGTCCGGTGCGGTCATCACGATCACCACGACGGCCGATGTCGGCGACGTCATCCGGCTGCAGCAGAAGGCCGGCGTCGAGGCCAAGCACCACGACGTACGCACTGCTCCGCAGCCGATGACGGTCGAAGCGCTGTCCAAGAGCGGCACCGCCGCTCCTGCGGCCGGCGCCTCGAACAAGTCCGGCGGTGGCGGCAAGGGTCGTCCCGGTGGCGGTCGTCGCCAGGGTCAGCCGCAAGGCAGCTATGCCGCTGCACGCAACCGCGGCGGAGCCCGCAGCCGTCAAGGCGGCCAGGGCGGTTCGAGCAACGGCGGCCAGTCGCGCCAGCGTTCGTACAGCCGCTGATCTGACACTCTGACAACGTCCCTCCGGTTTTCCGGGGGGACGTTGTGCTGTTGTGCTGCAAGTAGGGTGACGAACGTGGACGTCCTCATTCAGGCAGCGGAGCTCAAGGCGCTCATGACGTCTTCCGAACGTGTCGTCATTCTCGACGTGCGGTGGAAGCTGGGCGGGCCGCCCGGGCACGACGAGTACCTGACGGGGCACCTCCCCGGCGCCGTCTTCGTCGATCTGCCCGGCGAGCTGGCCGGTCGCGGCGAGGCACGCGACGGACGTCATCCGCTCCCGAGCGTCTCCGACCTCCAGGAGGCCGCACGCCGCTGGGGCGTATGCGTCGGGGACCCCGTGGTCGCATACGACGCCAACGGCAACCTCGCGGCAGCGCGCCTCTGGTGGCTACTTCGCTGGGGCGGGTTCGAAAACGTCCGGCTGCTCGACGGAGGGCTTTCCGCGTGGATCGATGCCGGTGGCTCACTGGACACAGATGGCGTGAAGCCGGAGCCCGGAGATGTCGAGCTGACCTGCGGAGCACTCGGCGTCGTCACGATCGACGAGATCCCGGCCTTCGCGGCGAGCGCGTTGCTGCTCGATGCCCGGGCGAGTGAGCGCTATCGCGGCGAGGTCGAACCGATCGATCCGGTCGCCGGCCACATCCCTGGCGCGGTGAGCGCGTCGACCGAGCTCAACCTCGACTCCGCGGGACGGTTCCTCGGTGCCGAGGAGCTGCGGGCGCGGTTCGAGGCCCTCGGCGTGAGTCGCAGCACCGGCGTCGGGGTCTATTGCGGTTCGGGGGTGACGGCCGCTCATGAAATAGCGGCCTTGGCCATCGCCGGCTTCGACGCCGCGCTCTACCCGGGTTCGTGGTCGCAATGGAGCAACCACCCTGATTTGCCGGTGGCGCGGGGGGCCCAACCGGGCAAGTAGTAGCACGGCTGGTTCTCGGTGCATATGCGCCTGATGCTGCTGGCTCGGCTCACCATCGCGGGCCGAACGCGTAACAATGGGTCATGCCCGAATTGCCCGAGGTCGACTCCCTGGTGGGATTCCTAAGCGAGAAGGCGGCCGGCGCGGTGCTCGTGGACATCGAGCTCGCCTCGTTCTCCGTGCTCAAGACCTACGACCCGCCGATCTCCGCATTCGCCGGGCTGACGGTCACCGATGTCACGCGTCACGGCAAGTTCATCGACGTGAATGTCGACGGACTCCACCTGATCGTGCATCTCGCCAAAGCGGGCTGGTTGCGCTGGTCGGACAGGCTCGCCGACACCAAGCTCAAGATGGGCAACGGTCCGCTCGCCGCCCGCGTACGGCTGGACAGGGGCGACGGGCCGACGATCGGCTTCGACGTCACCGAGGCCGGGACGCACAAGGGCCTGGCGATGTATGCCGTCCGCAAGCCCGAGGACGTGCCCGGCATCGCCGCCCTCGGTCCCGACCCGCTGTCTCCGGGCTTCGAGCTCCGCCCATTGCTCGGACGCCGTATGCAGGTCAAGCGGCTGTTGCGGGACCAGAAGATCCTTGCCGGCATCGGCAATGCCTACAGCGACGAGATCCTGCACGCGGCGAAGCTGTCGCCGTTCGCCCTCGCCGTCAACCTCGACGAGGACGAGATCGTTCGACTGGAAGCCGCCACGCAGGACATCCTCCGCGAAGCCGTTGCCGAAGCTCGGGGCAAACCGGCCGAGGAGCTCAAGGACGACAAACGCACCCGTATGCGGGTTCACGGCCGCGCCGGCGAAGCGTGCCCGGTGTGCGGTGACACGGTGCTCGAGGTGGTCTACTCCGGCTCATCCCTTCAGTACTGCCCAACCTGTCAGACCGGCGGCAAGCCCCTGAAGGACCGGACGACCTCCAAGTTCCTCAAGTAGGCCCCAAGATTTGGCCGCTGAAGCACTCGCAACTGTCGAATTCCGGCCCAAGAGGGTTAAGGATCGGCCAAATCCTGGGGAAGTCAGCCGGCGGCGACGAGTGCCACGGCCGCCATCGCCAGCATCAGGCCGATGGCCTGATTGAGATGGATCTTCTCGCGCAGCACGACCGAGGCGAGTACGACGGTGCCGGCGGGATACAGCGAGGCGATGACCGAGACCACCGAGAGCAAACCGTGGTGGGTGGCATAGAGGAATGCCCCGGTTGCGGCGATGCCGAGCGGACCCATCATCAGTGCGCGGTATGCCGCCGGATCGCGCGGAACCCATGCCGCGCGGAGAATCGCCGCGGTGATGATGACGCCGAGGACGGCGCCGACCTGAGTCAGCGCGAGAGGCAAAAGGCCCGACTCCGAACCGACCTGGCCGAGCATCGCGAACATGATGCCGAAGCCGAGACCGGCCAGCACACCGTCGAGGATCCCGCCGTTGCCGGCGGGCGCGGTCTCGACGACCTGGGAGATGAGATAGATCGCGGGGAAGGCGAACAGTACGCCAAGGAAGACGAGTGTCGAGGGCCGGTCGCCGAGGATCAGTCCGATGGCGACCGGAACGAGCGCCGAACCGATTGCGGAGATCGGCGCGACGACGCTCATACGTCCGCGCGCCAGTCCGCGGTAGAGGAACGCGGCGCCGAAACCGCCCCCGAGGCCCGCGATCCCGGCCCAGACCCAGTCCGAGCGAGTCGGGTCACCGCCGATGAACAGTCCGGCGATGAGCGCGAAGAACGCCGACGAGGACTGGCCGACGACCGCGACCTGCCACGCCGAAACGCGTTTCGCGAACAGGCCGCCGAGAAAATCGGAGATGCCGTAGGCGAACGCTGAGATCAGCGCGAAGACGATAGCCACAAGCGGACTATATGGCGTGGTCCCGCTGGCTACGATCGTGCCATGCAATGGAGACGTGCGAAGTCACTCGGACACAACGCGAATGAGGCGGTCGGCAACTGGGCCGGCAAGGTCGACGATCAGACCGGACAGGCGGCCGAACGTGTCTCCCGGGTCATCGTGGTGGCCGTACGGGCGCTGCGCATCCCGACTGCGATCGTGTTGTGGATCCCGGTGCCGTTCATCGCGCTGCTCCTGCTCCTCGCCGTCGGCGCGGACGGCGGTGCAAGGGTCGTCGGGCTCGTCCTCGGCCTGGTCATGGCTGCCGTCACAAGTGCCTTCTGGGGCCGACGCCGTCGCATCCTGCAGGCCGTGGAGGAGCCCGACAAGCTGGCCACCGAGCTGGGCATCATGATCAGCCTGAGCGACAAAGTCGGCGAGACCCGAGGCGCGTTGGCGCAACTTGCCGGCGGGGGAGGATGGCGGGTGTTCTCCCGCCTCCAGGCGCTGTGGCGGGGCACCGCGATGACCGGTCGGTGGATCGACGGCATCGGCGACCTGCCGCGGGCGCGCTACTTCGGGCCGCCGAAGATCGGCACGACGGTGTCGGTGACGATGGCCGCCCTGTGGCTCATACCTGTCTCGATCGTCGTCGCCCTGTTCGCCGCGATCGGCAGCCTCGCCTCAGCGTTCGGCTGAGGGAGTCAGCAGTTCCTGGATCGCCGGGCCGTACCACCGGGCGACCAGCTCGGCCGGCGCGCTCGCCACGGGTTCGAGCCGGGCGACATACCGCAAGGTCGCCATCCCGATGACTTGCGACGCCGCGAGAGTGGCCCGTATGTCGGCATCGGGGCCGCTCAGCTTGGCCCGCAAACCCTTCACGACGACATTCTGCGCCACCTGGACCGCGGGCATCGTCGATGGATCGCCACTGCCGAAGGTCGACCTCAGCAGTGCGCTGAACACATCGCGATGGGGATCCCACGCCTCGAGGAACGTGGTGACAAGTCGGACTCCCAGCCCCTCGACGTCGCCGGCGAGTACCGGCAGAATCTTCTCCAGCGGGTTGAACGGCAACTGCATTGTCGCCACCAGGAGACCGGCCTTGTCGCCGAAGTAATGGCTGATAAGGCTCGGGTCGACACCTGCCTCGCGGGCGATCGCGCGCAACGACGAGCCGGCGAAACCCTTGGCCGCGAGCTGCTGGCGCGCCACTCCGAGGATCAGCTCGCGCTGGTCCGGTCCCGATCCTGCCGCGGGGCGACCGCGTCTGCGAGCCTCGGTCATGGAGTACGGCGCCGCAGCGTCAGCGATGCCAGCGCGATCGCGGCGACGCAGCACCCGGCGAGCACAGTGAGGTCGATCCACATCTCCGAGTCCATGTTGGCGGTGAAACCGGCACGGGTGAACGCGTCGGTCGCGTAACTGAGCGGCATGACGTCGGAGAGCCAGCGCAGGACGTCGGCCATACTGTCCCTCGGGGCGATCAGGCCGCACAGCAGGAGCTGCGGAATGACGATCAGGGGCATGAACTGCACGGCCTGGAACTCCGTCACCGCGAACGCCGACATGAGCAGTCCGAGTGCCGTGCCGAGTATGGCGTCGACCACGGCGAAGAGGACGACGACCCATGGGGTCCTGACGTCCATGTCGAGTATCCAGATCGCGACGGCCGAGCTGACCAGGGACTGGATGAGGGCGGCGAAGCCGAAGGCCAGCCCGTAGCCGACGATCAGCTCGCCACGCTTGAGCGGCGTGGTGAGCAGCCGTTCGAGTGTCCCGGAGGTGCGCTCGCGGACCATCGTCACCGAGGTGACGAGGAACATGATGACGAACGGGAAGATGCCCAGCATTTGCGGCCCGACCCGGTTGAACACCATCGGGCTGCCGTCGAAGACGTACTTGAATAAGACCAGCAACAGCGATGGCATAACGATGATCAGGGCCATGCTGCGGTGGTCGTGGCTCAGTTGCTGGAGCACACGCCTGGAGGTGGCGATGGTGCGTGTCATGCCATTTGCCTTTCTGCGAGGACGAGGAATGCCTGTTCGAGGTCGTCCTCACCGGTCTTGGCGCGCAGCTCGTCGGGAGTCGCATCGGCGACCAGCCGGCCCTCACGCATGAGGAGCACGCGGTCGCAACGGGCCGCTTCGTCCATGACGTGGCTCGTCACGAGCATCGTCTTGCCGCCGCGGGCGAGCGCGACGAACATCTGCCACAGGTCCCGGCGAAGGACCGGGTCGAGTCCGACGGTCGGTTCGTCGAGGAGGTAGAGGTCGGGGTCTGCCAGCAGCGAGGCGGCGAGCGAGACGCGGGTCCGCTGTCCGCCCGACAGGTTGCCGGTGAGCGAGTCCGCGTCCGAGGTGAGCCCGACGTTGCCGAGTGCCTCGGTGATCGCCGAGGAGTCGCTGCCGGCGAGCGCGGCGAAATAGGCGAGGTTCTGGCTGACGGTGAGGTCGGGATAGACCGAGCTCGACTGCGTCACATACCCGACACGGTCGCGGGTCGCGGCCGTTCCGGCGGGACCGCCGAGCACGGTGACCCGGCCGGACTTGATGATCTGGATCCCGACGATCGCGCGGATCAGCGTGGTCTTGCCGCAGCCGCTCGGGCCCAGCAGGCCGGTCACCGAGCCGGTCTTCACGTCGGTGGTCAGTCCGGGGAGCACGAGGTTCTTCCCGCGGATGACGACAAGGTCTTCGACCTCGATGGCTATATTCAACATGTGTTGAATATAGGTCGATCGGAGTGGCTCGTCAAGACCCATTCCGCGGCAATCGGTAAATCAGAGTTACAAAAGTCCGGGGTCTGCGTGACAGGCCGGAGCGACCGCCTTAGTCTCGGTGCATGGACATCAAAGGTTTCGTCTTCCTCCCGCTGCGGGTGACGGTCGCAGCGACCGAAGCGACCCTGGCCCTTGGTCAGCTCGCATCCCCCAACGGGCCGATCCTGCGCGACGGCGGCTACGCCAAGCGTTTTGGCCTCCTGTTCGGCGAAGGCGGGCTGCTCGATCAGCTCTCCAGGGTCCTCGCCGACGAACGCGGGCCCGTAGGCCTCGCCAACACCCTCGCCGACATCACCTCCGAGGACCGCCCGATCGGCAAGGCGCTGGCCCGGGACGGACTCATCGACCGTATGGCGGCCGAGGACGGCCCGATCGTGAGGCTCCTCGAAGCCGGCGGACCCCTCGACTGGGTGCTGGCCGAGGACGGTCCGC
>JALYQD010000050.1 GCA_030856025.1 Actinomycetota bacterium | reverse complement strand
CTGACGTGGGTCCGCATCATGGGCGGCACCACCTCGGCGAACGTGGGTGTCTTCTACGGCCAGGTGAGCATCGAGGGCTGGCGGTTGGGTGCGTCCCAGTTCTCCGGCAACGTGGACGTGAGCGTCGACGCCATCGACATGTTCGAGCAGTTGGCGAACACCGGCACCCCCAGCAGCGTCTACGCCATCGAAGTGAAAGCCGACACGCCTCGCGCCTGGTATCGCCTCGGCGAGTCGTCCGGCACGGTGGCGACCGATTCGAGCGGCAACGGCTACCACGGCACCTACGAGGGCGGGGCGACGTTCAACGCTCGCGCGGGACTCGTCGACAACGACCCGGACGGCGCCATCGGCTTCGATGGGGTCGACGACTATGTGGTCGTGCCGCCGGCCGCAGTGACCTCTCTCACCTCGGCGACGTCGGTGGCCGTGTGGTTCGAGGTCGCAGACGGGGCGGTCATCGCTTCCAGCCAATCCCTGTTCTCGGCGGCGCCGACCACAACCCACCGGCTGTTCCTCATACTGAAAACGGACGGGAAGCTCCAGTTCTCGGCGAACACCGGGAGTGCATCATCAGCCGCGGATTCGACTGCCGCATACAACGACGGAAGCGAGCACTTTGCCGTTGGGACGTGGAACGGCACAGACACGGTCTCGCTCTACGTCGACGGCGTCCTCGTGTCCAGCGACAACAGCATGGCCCCGACCCAGTCGGACGGGAACGCTGGTCCCGGCGTGCGGATCGGCTCGTCTTTTGCCGGGACCACCACCTCACTCTTGGCGGGCACCCTCGACGAGGTCACCGTTTACGACACAGCTCTCTCCGCGGCACGCGTCCTCGCCCACTACAACGCCGGCACGAACCCGTGGGCGTCCGAGCTGACGTCGGCTCGCATCACCCACATCCTTGACGCCATCGCGTTCCCGGCCACGTTGCGCACCATCGGCACCGGCCAGTCTTCGATGCCGGCGGCGAGCCTCAACACCGACGCACTCTCGGCGCTGCTCGACGTGAACAAAGCCGAGCGGGGCGAGCTCTACATCGACCACGCCGACGGCGGCAAGCTCCGGTTCCGTGGCCGCCACGCCAGGTGGACCGAGGCTCGCAGCATCACGAGCCAAGCCACGTTCGGCGACTCGGGCGCCGAGGTCACGTACTCGGCCATCGACATTCAAGACGACCGGATCGTCAACAACGCTGTCGTTCAACGCTTCGGCGGGGCGAACGTCACCGCTCGCGACTCGGCCAGCGAGACGCAGTATCAGATCCGCTCCTACTCGGAGACGGGCCTCCTCCTCCTGACCGACGCCGAGGTCGAGTCGAGGGCGAACGCCATCGTCGCCGAGAAGAAGGACCGCCACCGGCGGGTTCGCAGCATCACCCTCGAGCCCCGCAAGTCGACCCATTCGGCGTGGGCGCAAGTGTTCGCTCGCGCCATCGGGGACCGGATCACCGTGAAGTGGCGGCCACCGTACGGCGGCACCTACACCTACGACTCCTACATCATCGGCATCAGCCACCGCTGGACGCCGGGTAGCGGTCTGCGCACCACGTTCGCTCTCGAGCCGGTGCCGTACGCGGCTACGGGTGCGCCGTACTTCATTTGGGACACATCGACATGGGACTCGGGCACCAGCTCGACCCGCTGGGGGTTCTAGGTGCCGTACGTCGATCCACAGACCGTCAACAACCCGACGGCGGGGGCCGTGGCTCCCGCTGCGTGGGGTGACGCCGTTCGGGACGCCGTCCAGTTCCTCGCCAACCCGCCGAAGGTCCGGGTCTACAACTCGGCGAGCATCAGCCACGTCACGAGCGGAACGTCGCAGGCGCTCACGTTCAACAGCGAGCGGTACGACACAGACACGATGCACTCCACGTCGGTCAACACGGGGCGCATCACGTTCACGACGGCCGGCACCTACTCCCTGTTTGCGAACGTCGAGTTTGCATCCAACGCCACCGGCTACCGGGCGCTCGAGATTCGGCTTGGGGGTGCCACGATCATCGCGTCGCAGGTCGCTCAGACGAACGCGACCCAAGTCACCATCATGACGATCTACACCGAGTACGCGTTCACGGCCGGCCAATACGTCGAGATCATGGTCAACCAAACCAGCGGTGCCGCGTTGAACATCAACGCCGGCGCCAACTACAGCCCCGAAGCCGGGGCACGCTGGGTGTCGCTCTAAGTGTGCGTCCCCGCCCCCGCCTGCAAAGCAGCTCTGGCCGAAGCCACGAAGCTCTGGCCGAACCGTCGCCGCACGAGCGACGGCATCTGCCCGAGCGCAGCGCACACCGCGGCGAACCCGAAATCCGGCCACGAGCGCGGCGAAGCCTTCGACGTCTCCGATG
>JALYQD010000038.1 GCA_030856025.1 Actinomycetota bacterium | reverse complement strand
GGTCGTCACCGAGGCGTGGCCGAGCAGGTCCTGGACCACGCGAACGTCGGCCCCACCGTCGAGGAGATGCGTGGCAAACGAGTGGCGCAGGGTGTGCGGGGAGACGTCGGTGCGGATGCCGGCGCGTTCGGCCGCCTTCGTCAGCACCGTCCAGGCGCTCTGGCGTGACAGACGGCCACCACGAGCATTCAGGAAGACCGCTGGCCCACTCCCTTTGGCCGAGGTCAGTGTCGGACGAGCGACCGTCAGATAGTCCCTGAGCGCCTCCTGCGCGTATGAGCCGAGGGGGACGATCCGCTGTTTGCTGCCCTTGCCCTTCAGCAGGACCGAACCGCCCTCGAAGTCGAGGTCGTCCACGTCGAGGCCGATCGCCTCCGAGATCCGGGCGCCGGTGCCGTAGAGGACTTCGAGGAGAGCCTTGTCACGCTTCGCCAGGGTCGTTCCCGGTCCTCCGGCGGCAGCGAGCAGTGCTTCGACGTCCTCGAGCGGCAGCGCTTTGGGCAATCGCTTCGCCGGCGTCGGCGGCTTGACGGCAGCCGACGCGTCGACGTCGACGAGGCCTTCGCGCAGCATGAACTTGTGGAATCCGCGCACCGCCACGATGGTGCGGGCAGTGCTCGCCGAGCTCAGGGTCACATGGTTCTCGTCGCCGGTGCGCAGCGATGCCAGGAATTCGAGCACCTGGGCCTCACCGATCTGCTTCGGCTCACCGAGATCCCGGGCGTCGAGGCTCTGTCCTTCAAGGAAGGTGACATAACGCACGAGGTCGCGACGGTAGGAGCGCACCGTGTTGTCGGCCAGTCCCCGCTCGACGGACACGTGGCTCAGGTAGTCCTGCACCGCGCGGGAAACGGCGCTGGTTGTCACGCCTGGTCCCGTCCTCGCAGAGCATGGACGGCGAGGACGGCGGACACGGTCATGCTGTCGCCGATGCGGCCGTCCAGGGCGGCCTCGATCAGGTCGGCCAGAGGAACCCATAGTTGGCGCATGTCGGCTTCCTCGGCCGTACGGGGCTCCCGGAGCGCGTGCGGGGTCGGCGTCGGCCCCTCGGCGAGGAACACTTCCCAGTGCTCGGTCGAGCAACCGGGTGAGGCATACATACGCAGAAGGCTCCGCCACGTCGTCGCCTCCAGGTCGGCCTCTTCGCGCAGCTCCCGCTTGGCGGCATCGATCGCGGGTTCGCCCTCGATGTCGAGGATCCCGGCAGGGAGCTCGATCAGTCGTCTGCCGACAGGATGGCGGTACTGGTCGAGCACAAGGACGCGATCCTCCTCGTCGAGGACGAGGATTCCAACGGCACCGTGGTGCTGGACAACCGCGCGCGAAAAACTTGCGCCGTCCGGGCCGACGACGTGGTCGACGCTCAGCCCGATGAACGGGGTGTCGTAAACCAGCTTGCGGTCGGCGACCTTCCAGCGCTGTTCGGTGTCACGAAGTTCCTCGTCGCCCAGGAGCAGTCCCGGCAGGCGAGGATGCGACGTCATACCTCGGCCGGAACGTCCGCGTCGACCGGCAACAGCATTTCGCGCTGTCGGTCGAGGGCCGCCCCGATGAGACCCACGAACAGCGGATGGGGCCGCGTGGGCCGCGAACGGAGCTCGGGGTGGGCCTGGGTTGCCACGTAGAACGGGTGGACCTCGCGCGAGAGCTCGACGTACTCGACGAGCGTCCGGTCCGGCGAGATACCGCTGAAGACCATGCCGGCCTTCTCGAGCTGGTCGCGATAGGCGTTGTTGACCTCATAGCGGTGCCTGTGGCGCTCTTCGACCTTCGTCGCTCCATACAGCTCAGCGACGATGCTTCCCGGTGTCAGATCGGCCGGGTATGAGCCCAGCCGCATCGTGCCGCCGAGGTCGCCGTCGCCGTCGACGATGGCCTTCTGCTCGGCCATCGTGGCGATCACCGGATTGGCGGGCTTGTCGCCGAACTCGGTCGAGCTCGCGTCGGTGATGCCGGCGACGTTGCGGGCGTGCTCGATGACCATGCACTGGAGGCCGAGGCACAGACCCAACGTCGGGATCTTGCGTTCACGCGCATACTTCAACGCACCGATCTTGCCCTCGATCCCGCGGATTCCGAAGCCGCCTGGAACGCAGATGCCATCCATCTCGGACAGCAGGGCGGCTGCGCCGGCGTCGGTCGCGCAATCGTCGGACGGGATCCAGGTGAGGTTGATGCGGGCGTCATTGGCGAAGCCACCGGCGCGCAACGCCTCGGCGACCGACAGGTAGGCGTCGGGAAGGTCGATGTACTTGCCGACGAGGCCGATGTTGACCTCTTCGGCGGGTTCGTGGACATGTTTGAGGAGCTCGTCCCACTGTGTCCAGTCGACGTCGCGGAACGGCAGGTCGAGACGGCGAACGACATATGCGTCGAGACCCTCGCTGTGCAGGACCTTCGGGATGTCGTAGATCGAGGGCGCGTCGCTGCACGTGATGACGGCCTCCTCCTCGACGTCGCACATCAGCGAAATCTTGCGCTTGACGCTGGTGGGTATGGCGCGGTCGGCCCGGCACACGATGGCGTCGGGCTGGATGCCGATGGATCGCAGCGCTGCCACCGAGTGCTGTGTGGGTTTGGTCTTCAATTCGCCGGACGGTCCGATGAACGGGATCAGTGACACGTGCAGGAAAAAGACGTTGTCGCGGCCCACGTCATGACGGACCTGGCGGGCGGCTTCGAGGAAGGGAAGCGACTCGATGTCGCCGACGGTGCCGCCGATCTCGGTGATCACGACGTCGATGTCAGGACCGGCCATGGCGCGGATCCGGGCCTTGATCTCGTTGGTGATGTGCGGGATGACCTGGACGGTGTCGCCGAGGTAGTCGCCGCGGCGTTCCTTGGCGATGACCTCGGAGTAGACCTGACCGGTCGTCACGTTGGCGTTGCCGGACAGGTCGAAGTCGAGGAAACGCTCATAGTGGCCGACGTCGAGGTCGGTCTCGGCGCCGTCGTCGGTGACGAAGACCTCGCCATGCTGGAACGGGTTCATGGTGCCCGGGTCGACATTGAGGTACGGGTCGAGCTTTTGCATGGTGACGCGCAGTCCGCGTGACTTCAAGAGCATGCCGAGACTCGAGGCCGTCAGTCCCTTGCCGAGGGAGGACGCGACGCCACCGGTGACGAATAGATGCTTTGTTGGCGTTGAACCTGCCAAGGTGACTCCCGTGGTCGAAGGCCGATCATGTCAGGGCTTCCAGTCGGTCAAAACCAACTAGTCCTCCACGGGGTTTCAGCCTACCAAGAGAATGCCCGTTCCGAAGAACGACACACGACCCCTTTAGTTGGGTATGGACCCGTCTGCGCTGCGAGCCGTGCCGAATGAGCCTGAATTGTCACCAATCTCACGTGCGGCGACCAATACGGCGATCAATCGACCCGCTGCCGAATCGGTGACGTCGATGCTCGACACCTGGCTTGCGGTGTCACTCGAACGCAGCACCTGTAGGAAGCCGCCGTCTTCGCTCGACGCGCTCGGGCCGGCAAGGAGAACACCGCGCGACTGAGCGTCGAATCCGACCGTCATCTGGGTGATGATGTCGCCCTGACCCTGGTCGCCATCGGCAGTCCCCGGGCCAGCAACAACGAGGGCGATCGTGGCCAGGTCCGACGGCTTCGACGGTACGGAGATCAGGTCGCCTTCGGCGAACGCCGAGCCGATCGTCGAGGCAGGTCCATCGACCTTGGTCGTCTTCTTTGCGAGGTAGGCGCGGCCGAGAGCCGAACCGATCCGCAGATAGCTGTCGCCCGTCGTGGCCACGCCCTTGACGCCCTTGGCGGCCTGCTGAGTGACGCCCTCGGCGAACTGCCGACTGGTCGAGTCCAGCAGCTTCGAACTGAGTGACACTTCGCCGGTGACCTTCGCTCCCCCGCTGGTCATCGCCGACTTGAGGCCTTGCACCTGATCGGCGCGGGCACCCGGAAGCGTGAACACGACGACGGACTGTCCCTTGAGCTTCCCGTTCACCACGGACGAGCCGGTCTGCTTGGCATACGCCGATTCGAAGCCGGCGAGATCGTTCTTCTCAGTGGTCACCGAAGCATTGCTGCTGTCGCCGATGATGTTCTTGGCGTTGTCGAGCGGTCCCGAACCGAGTGCGACACCGGCGGCAAGGGCCAGGAAGATCGCCGCGATCGAGACGAGGTGGTAGCGGAAGTTGATCACGTGAAGAGCCCCTGGATCCAGTTGATGGCGTCTTGTATGTGCGTGCCGATGCTCTCGAACCAGGAATCGCCGACCGGAGTGACGGCGATGGCCACACCCACGGCAAGGACGCCCAGCATGAGCAACATGAGAACCGGCCACGCGCTGATGCGGTGGTTGTAGAACTCCCCGACCGATTTGGCATCGACGAGTTTGGACCCGACGCGCAGTCGGGTGAGGAAGGTGCTCGACATGTCCGTGGGACCGCGGTCGAGGAATTCGACCAGGCTCCGGTGCCCACCGGCCAGGACGATCACCGAGGCGTCGTTGGTGTCGGCGAGCACGAGCGCCAGGTCCTCATCGGAACCGGTGCCTACGAATGTCTGGGCGTCGGCGCCGGCCTTTTCGAGTCGTTCGACCGCGGTCACCTTGCCCGAAGCACTCGTGATGACGACTTCGACACTCTGTTTGAGCGCCTTGTCCGAGAGGTCATCGAGGGCTCCGACGGCCAGGTGTGGCGTGTAGCCGGCATCGAGCAACGCATCGGCGCCTGCTCCGGCACCGATCAGGATCGCGTCGTAGTCCTTGATGTATTCACGCAGTCCTCGCAGGTCCTGCCGGTAGTCATAGGTCTTGGACACCACGACGACAGGCCGTTTGCGGATCTTGGTCCGCAAGCGCGGAACGCCGACGCCTTCGAGCAACATGGCTTGTTCGCGGCGCAGGTGCTCGCCGGCGTTGGCCGCGAGCGACTCGAGCTGAGTGGACAGGCCACTCTGGGCGGTGTCGAGCATGACGGCGATCCGGGTGTCGTCGAGCTCGGTGCCCTCCGCGACAAGGATCTCGTCCCGGAAGATGCTGCCGCCCTCGAGCCGGACCTTGTCACCGCTCCTGAGCTTCGACCATATGCTCGGGCCGACCTGATCGATGAGGGTGATGCCGGCGCGCGCGAGGATCTGTGGCCCGAGGTTGGGATAGCGGCCCGACGTCGACGGCGACACGTTGACAACTGCACGCACTCCGCGGTCGATGAGCGCCTCCGCGTGAGCGCGATCGAGGTCGATGTGGTCGATGATGGCGATCTCGCCGCTCTTGAGCTTTCGGCTCGTATTCAGGTTGTCGCGCTCGAAACGCGCGACCCCGGTCACCACGGCAGCATGGGCGGGTGAGGTCTTGGTTCGACTGATTATTTTCATCGCCATCCATCGTTTCACGGCAATTGCCCGATTCCGGGGAGGCGAGAGCCCTCTGCGCGTCAGGGTCAGCGACTGTTGCGGGCGAGGTCGAGCAATTCGCGTGCGTGGGCCTGGGCCGTGGCTGAATCTTCCTGACCGGCGAGCATCCGGGCGAGCTCGTCGACGCGGGCATCGCCCTCGAGCGCGACGACAGAACTGCTGGTCACGAAGCCGTCATCATCCTTCTGGACGTGGAAATGGTGATCGGCAAACGCGGCGACCTGGGGCAGGTGTGTCACGGCGAGAACCTGTGCGTGCTGGGCCAGTCGCCCCAGCCGGCGGCCGACTTCGACGGCGGCCTTGCCGCCGATGCCGGCATCGACCTCGTCGAATACGAGTGTCGGCACCGTCTTCTGGTCCACGAGGACGACCTCGAGCGCAAGCATGAGCCGCGACAGCTCGCCTCCGCTGGCGCCCTTGCTGAGGGGTCTGGCCTGCATGCCGTTGTTGGCGGCGAACAGGAACTCGACGTCGTCGAGGCCGTGCGGGGTCAGCCTGTTGTCTTCGCGCGCCGTCACCTGCACCTCAAGCAAGGCATGAGGCATCGAGAGTGCGGCCAGCTCCGCGGTGACGAGCTTGCTCAGTTTTTGGGCGGCATCGGTGCGTATGGCCGACATCCGTCGCGCGAGGTCGAGGACGGCCGGCGCGAGCTGTTCGCGTTCGTCCGTCAGCTCGTCGATGAGGGAATCGTCGTTGCTGAGCTCGGCGAGTCTCGATGACGACTTCTCCTGCCACGCGAAGACGTCATCCATCGTCGGACCGTATTTGCGCAAGAGCCCGCCGAGGCCGGCCCGTCTCTCCTGGACGACTGCCAGCCGGGCCGGATCGAGCTCGACACGGGAGGCATAGGAGCCGAGCTCGCCGCCGAGCTCGTCAAGAAGGATCCCGACCTCGTTGGCACGAACGGTGAGGTCATCGAGCTCGGCATCGTGACCATGGACGCTTTCGAGCGCGGCCAGCGCAGCGGCGACGAGCGAACGGGCGCCTTCGGTCTCGGTGTCATCCCCGGCGAGCGCATCATGACCTCGCTGCGCCGCCATGACGAGCGCCTCAGCGTGCGCGAGCTTGCCTTCCTCGGCGAGCAGCGTGGCGTCTTCGTCTTCGCGCGGTTCGAGGGCAGCGATCTCGTCGAGGCCGAAGTTGAGCAAATCGAGTTCGCGCGCGCGTTCCTGAGCATGGATCCGCAGCTCCTCGACTCGGCGGTCGACTTCGCGCAGCCTTGCGAATGCGGGAGCGAACTCGTCAAGGATCTCCGAGAATTCTGCCCCCGCGAGCTGGTCGAGAGCCGAACGTTGTTCGGCGGCGCGCAAGAGCCTGTGTTGATCGGACTGGCCGTGTACGGCAACGAGTTGGTCGCTGACGGCGGACAACACCGTCGCGGGAACGCCCGAACCCCCGACGAACGCACGCGATCGACCCTGAGCCGACAACACCCTGCCCAGCAGCAGCTCGCCGTCTTCGACGACTCCCCCGGCTTCGGTCACGATCCCTTCGAGAGCAGATCCCTCGGGGACGTCAACGGCCGCCTCCACTCTTGCCTGGACCGCCCCATGGCGCACCAGCCCGAGATCGGCGCGCTCGCCCCGCAACAATCCCAGAGCCGTCACGACCATGGTCTTGCCGGCCCCGGTCTCACCGGTGATCACGGTGAAGCCGGAGGACAGCTCGAGCTCGGCCTCCTCGATGACTCCGAGCGAGGTCAGCCGGATGTTGCGCCACATCAGTCTTTGTCCTGCGAACGTCGTTCGGCGGCTCCGCGCCATCCGGCGATGGGAAGGTCGAACTTGCGGACGAGTCGATCGGCGAACGGAGCGTTCTGCAACCGTGCCAGGTGCACCGGCCGCGCGCCACGTCGAACTTCGACGCGTGCGCCGTGCGGGAGCTCCGAGGCCCTCCTGCCGTCGCACCACAACACTCCGGAAGCCATTTCACCCACGACCTCGATGGCCAGCGTTGAAGCCGGCGACACGACAAGCGGTCGGGCAAACAAGGCGTGCGCGCTGATGGGCACCATCAGCAGTGCCTGGACCTCGGGCCAGACGATCGGTCCGCCGGCACTGAAGTTGTAGGCGGTCGAACCGGTCGGAGTGGCGCAGACCACGCCGTCGCAGCCCCATCGTGACACCGGGCGGTTGTCGATCTCGACGACGAGCTCCAGCATGCGTTCGCGGGCGGCCTTCTCGACCGAGGCCTCATTGAGCGCCCAGTTGGTCGCGACGACCTTGCCGCCCACCATGACCTCGACATCGAGCGTCAGCCGCTCCTCGACTTCATAGGTCCGATCGACGACGCCTTTGACGACGTGGTGGATGTCCTCGACATCGGCCTCGGCGAGGAAGCCGACATGGCCGAGGTTGACTCCGAGCAGAGGTGTGTCGGTGTGGTGGCAGATCTCTGCCGAGCGGAGGATCGTGCCGTCGCCGCCGAAGACGACCGCGAGCTCGCATCCCTCGGCGGCAAGGTTGGCCGGCACCACTTCGGCATCGGTGAGCCCGGCGGCTTCCAGTGCCTCACGATCGGCTTCCAGAATCCGTATGACGATGCCGGACTCGCGGATGTCGGCGGCGAAGTCCGCGGCAACTTTGGTGGCTTCCTCGCGTCCTGAGTGGACGATGAGCAGAATCGTGCGTGTCATGCGGCGTCCAGAGGGCCCGCGGCCACGACAGCACGCGCATCATCGGCAACTGGCGCGTCGGCATCGGTGCGCAGCCAGCAGAAGTATTCGACATTGCCCGCCGGTCCCGGGAGCGGACTCGGTGCAAGAGCGCGTGTGCCCCATCCCTGCTCGTGGGCGGACTGGCATACGCGCAGCACCGCGTCGGCGTGGAGGGCCGGGTCGCGGACCACGCCCTTCTTGCCGAGGTTTTCCCTGCCCACTTCGAATTGCGGCTTGATCATCAAGACGATGTCGCCTTCCTGCTCGCATGCCCGCGTCAATGATGGCATGACCACCGTAAGGGAGATGAAGGACAAATCGGAGACGACGAGCTCGACCTTGCCGCCGATGAGCGAAGGATCCATCGTGCGGACGTTCGTGCGATCGAAAACATGAACCCGGTCGTCGGACTGCAACGCCCAGACCAGTTGCCCGTAGCCGACGTCGACCGCGGCAACTTCCTTGACTCCTTCACGCAGGAGGACATCGGTGAAACCGCCGGTCGAGGCGCCAGCATCGAGACACCGCTTGCCCTCGATCGTCAGCCCAAGGGGTCTGAACACTTCCAGTGCTCCGAGGAGCTTGTAGGCGCCGCGGGATGCGTAAGTCGGGCCGGACGATTCCTTGACCACGATGGCTTGATCAGTCGTGACGCCTGTAGCAGGTTTGGACGCCACAGCGCCCCCCACGCTCACGAGTTTTTGTTCGATCAGGGTGCTGGCGTGCTCACGTGACCGCGCGAGTCCGCGCCTGACGAGTTCGGCATCGAGTCGGAGCCTCCTGCTCATGGCCCGACCTTCATGATGCTGCCGAGGGATCCTCGTCGCGACCCGCGTTGGCAAGGGCATCACGCAATCCGGTGTGAATTTCGTCGAAGATCTCGGGATGTGCGTCGACCGGCAGTTCATCGAGCCGGTCCAACCGGGCGATGGCCTCATCAATCCCACCATGGCCCGTCGATGCAGGCTCGGACGGTCCGTTGTCCGGGACGACGTCACCAATGATCTCGCTCATGAGCCCATCATCCCATCCAGCCCCGCCGATTTGCCGGTGCGGTCGCGGTATGTCCACGCGAGAGTGAGCGCGGCCCGGATCGTGCCGATCTCATCCCCTTCGGTCACGAGGCGCACGGCACCTCCCTTCAGTTCGACCGAGGATTGGCCGCATCGTGCGATGTCACCGTCGACCTCGACCGCCGGGTGCGCGACGAGGAGTCCGCGTAGGTCCGGCGACACGAAGGACGGTCGCTGTCTACCTTCGGCATCAGCGATCGACTGCAAGTCGCTCACCCCGGTGAGCACGGCAAGGCTGTCGACGCCGACATTGGCAGCGCCTTCGATATCGGTGTCGAGACGGTCCCCCACGACAAGGGGCTTGTCGCCGCCCACGCGCTCCGTGGTCTCGGCAAACAGGGCGGCCTCCGGCTTGCCGGCAACAACCGGCCGTTTGCCGGTGGCACCGGCGATTACCTGAACAAGGGCGCCGTTGCCCGGCGCGATGCCCCGTGGTGTCGGCACTGACATGTCGAGATTGCTCGCAAACCATGGCAATCCGGCACTAACGGCATAGGTGCCCTCGGCCAGAAGCTGCCAACCGACGTTGGGATGGAATCCCTGCACCACGGCCACGACATCAGGGCCGAGAGCGTCGACTCCCCTCAATCCGCGTTCTTCGAGCGCCTCATAGAGCCCGAGGCCGCCGACAACGAGAATTTGCGACCCTTGGGGCACAGTATTGGAGATCAGGTGGGCCACTGCCTGTGCCGAGGTCACGACATCGGTGTCCTTGACTCCGGGCATACCGAGTTCGCGCAGGTGTTGGGCAATGTCGGCCGGTGGTCGCGAAGCGTTGTTGGTGACGTAAGCCAGCGCCATGCCGGCGTCCTGTGCCGCGGCAAGCGCGGAATCTGCTCCGGGAACCGCGTCGGCACCGATGTAGACCACGCCGTCCAGGTCCAGCATCGCCAGATCGTAGTGCTGACACAGGGGTTGCGAGGACGCGGCGAGAGTCATGGCGTCGACACTATCGACCCGTCGCTAAGCCGCGGCCTCTGCCTTGCGGCAGGTCTCGAGCTCGATGGTGACCCAACTGGCCGGAATGCCGTTGGGACGGCTGAAGCGTCGCCGCAACTGGCCGGTCGCCTCGATGGTGTCTCCCGGTGAGAGCTTCGTGACGGCCGTGCGCAGGCGCGACGTCCACGCGACGCATTCGAACGTGTCGACAGTCTGCTTGGAGCGCTTCCTGGCCGCAGGAGGTCGATCGACGATGAGCCGGAAGCTCGCAAGGGTGTCGCCGCTGGGCAGCGTGCGGATCTCGGCCTGGTTGGAGACGCGGCCTGCAACGGCAACGTGGTTTGTCGTAGGGGTCATGCACCAACGTTGACGCCCTTGACCACCCCCGACAATGACAAAATCCCCGCCTGTGGATGGCCCGCGGGCGGGGATTTGTCTGTGCACAATTCAGTCAGGTGGTCAGATCAGCTCAGCGAGCCGTTCTTCGGCGTCGGTCAGCTTGTCACCGTCGACGGCCACCGCGCGGTGGAACCATTCGATGGCTTCTTCCTTGCGACCGCAGTCGAGCAGGGAGTCCGCGTAGGCGTAGCGCAGACGTGCCACCCACTCGGCCCTGGACTTGGTATGAAGTGGTTCGGTCTCGAGCAGCTGGACGGCGGCCTCGGCCTGGCCCAGATCGCGGCGGGCTCCGGCGACGACGATCGAGAGCTCGATCTTGCCTGCCTCGTCGAGCTTCATCCGGATGTCCGGGGTGTCCATCTTGATGGCTTTGTCGGGACGACCGAGAGCGCGCTCGCAGTCGGCCATCATGGGCGTGTAATAGACCTGTCCGTTCATCCGTTTCGCCGCACGGAACTCCGACAACGCTTCGGAGAATTTGCCGGCGGCGTATGCAGTCTCGCCACACGCTTCGCGGATCATCGGGTTGCGGGTCGCACGGGCGCGAGCCGCCAGGGCGTGCTTGTGGGCGGTCTCGGGATCCTCTTCCATGAGGAGCCCTGCCATCACCAGGTGACGCGCAATGCGGTCGACGAGCTTGTCGGCCAAACCGCTCAGCGCCTGCAGAGCGTGTTTGTCGAGGTCTTTCGCGGCTACGTCGTCGGGAATGGGCGGCCCGTCGTAGACCTGTTGTTCGGCTGTCCGTTCGGCATCGTCACGGGGACGGAAACCGCCGTCGCGGCGATCGGAACCTGAGGCCTTGCCTCGGTAGGTGTCGGTCCGGTCGTTGCGGTCCGGTCGTGCGCCGCGACGATCGTCACTGCCACGCCGTCCATCGCTGGAACGACCTGCACCGGCTCCAGCCGGTTTGCCGTCACGCCGCGCGTCTCCACCTCGACGCGGATCGCCGGAACGACCTGCACCCGCACCTGCGGGCTTGCCGTCTCGACGAGAGTCCGAACCACGGCGGGCGTCTCCGCCGGATCGGCCCTGGCCGCCTTGAGCGCCGGGACGGCCTCCTGACCTGCCCTGGCCTGCTCCGTCGCGACCGCCGCCGCCGCTTCTGCCGCCACCTTGCGGCCTGCGTCCCTCTGCCATGTTCCGAACCTACCTTCTTGCCGGCAAACAACGATGCCCAGCGCCCGTGCGGGCCACCGCGATGCCTCATTGTTCATTGCGTATATGTCTGTAAATGCAACATGGCCGCCCTCAAAGAGGGCGGCCATGCGCTAAAAATTGTCCGGCGACGTCCTACTCTCCCACACGGTCTCCCATGCAGTACCATCGGCGCAGAAAGGCTTAACTTCCGGGTTCGGAATGTAACCGGGTGTTTCCCTAACGCTATGGTCGCCGAAACTCTATGGAGATTTCAAAAACCTTGGAGCCCTCTCGGGCTTCGCGGTCCCCGAACATATCTCGGGAACCTCACAGTGGACGCGGTCTAACTTTGTAAGAAACAAGCCCTCGGCCTATTAGTACCGGTCGGCTCAATGCATTGCTGCACTTACACCTCCGGCCTATCAACCCAGTGGTCTGCTGGGGGCCTTACCTGGTAAACCAGTGGGAAACCTCATCTTGAAACATGCTTCCCGCTTAGATGCTTTCAGCGGTTATCACTTCCGAACGTAGCTAACCAGCAGTGCTCCTGGCGGAACAACTGGCACACCAGAGGTTCGTCCATCCCGGTCCTCTCGTACTAGGGACAGCTTTTCTCAAGTTTCCTACGCGCGCGGCGGATAGGGACCGAACTGTCTCACGACGTTCTAAACCCAGCTCGCGTGCCGCTTTAATGGGCGAACAGCCCAACCCTTGGGACCTGCTACGGCCCCAGGATGCGACGAGCCGACATCGAGGTGCCAAACCATCCCGTCGATATGGACTCTTGGGGAAGATCAGCCTGTTATCCCCGGGGTACCTTTTATCCGTTGAGCGACGCCGCTTCCAC
>JALYQD010000035.1 GCA_030856025.1 Actinomycetota bacterium | reverse complement strand
CCCCCTCAAACATCATGGCGACGTCGAAGCCTCTCCCGGCCTGCTCGACTTCGCGGTCAACGTCTACGACGGCGAACGCCCCGACTGGCTGAGTAAGGCACTCGCCTCGAGCCTCGACATCGCGCACCTCTATCCCGAGGCACGCACTGCCGAGGCAGCGATCGCCAAGCGCCATGGCCGCGCCCCCCAGGACGTTCTGGCCACCGCCGGAGCCGCGGAGGCCTTCGGGCTGATCGCGCGAATGCGCGACTGGAAACGACCCGTCGTCGTCCACCCGCAGTTCACCGAACCCGACGTGGCACTGGCCGCGGCCGGCCATACGGTCGAGCACGTCCTCTGCGCCGAGTCGACCGGATTTGTCCTCGACCCCGACGAGGTACCGGCAGGGGCTGACCTGGTTTTCGTCGGAAATCCAACCAATCCCACCAGCGTGTTGCACGCTGAAAGCGCATTGCGTCGGCTAACGGCTCCCGGACGCATCCTCGTCGTCGACGAGGCGTTCATGGACTCGGTCCCGGCCGAAAAACACTCATTGGCGGCGGCACGCATACCCGGACTGATCGTCATCCGCAGCCTGACAAAGCTCTGGGCGATCCCCGGCATCCGCGCCGGCTATGTGCTCGCCGAGCCGGCGCTCATCGACGAGCTGCGCGCCAAGCAGACACCGTGGTCGGTCTCGGCGACCGCCGCCGCGGCGATGGTCGTCTGCGCGAGCGACGAGGCCGTCGCCGAAGCGGCCAAACGCGCCGACCAGATCGCCAAGCACCGCAAGATCCTGGCCGACGGGCTCGAGGCGCTCGGGCTCACGCCGATCGGCCCGGCCGCCGCGCCATTCGTCCTCGTCAAAGCCGGTGCCGGAGTCCACCAAAGGCTTCGGGACGCGGGCTATGCCGTTCGCCGCGCCGACACGTTCCCCGGCCTCGGCCCCGATTGGATCCGCATCGCGGTGCGCAAGCCCGACGTGACCCGCAAGATCCTGGCGACGCTCGCGGCACTCGACTAGTGCGGCCGGACCGCGACCATCAGGTCGATGCGTCCGCTTTGCACCTCGGTGCCGTCTTGGTTGCGCAACGACAAATGCCGCTCCAGCACGCCTGCGTCACCGCGGCTGGTGAGCCGGGTTCCCGTGATCGACAGCTCGCACGCCACGGTGTCCCCGACCCGGATCGGTTCGATGAACCTCCAGTCGTCAACGCCCAGCAACGCGACCGAGCTCCCCTCGAACAGTCCTAGTCTGGACACGAGTCCCATCGCGACCGACATACCGAGCAGGCCGTGAGCGATCGGGGAGCCGAAGCGTCCCGCGGCAGCCGACACTGCGTCGGTGTGTACGGGGTTGGTGTCCCAGCTCCAGCCGGCGAACGAGACGACATCGGCTTCGGCGATCGTGCGGGCTTGTGTCGTGAAACTGTCCCCGACCGAGAAGTCTTCGAAGAACCAGGGGCCGGGAGCACGTGTCGTCATGAGGTCGAAGCCTACTGTCGCCGGCGATGAAGGCGTTGGGCACAATGAATCCCGTGACAGCCGCCTACCGCATCGATCTCGCCGGACGACCTGTCGTCGTCGTCGGCGGTGACGGTCCCGCCCTCGGGCACATCGCCGAACTCCTGGATGCCGGTGCCAGCGTCACCGTGGTGGCCGAAACGGCCGTCGCCACGGTTGAGGACCTCGCCGATCGGGGACTCATCGTCTGGCATCGCCACGCGTTCACCGTCGCGGACCTCGACTATGCCTGGCTCGCCGTGGCCGCCACGGCCGACCCACGGATCAACACGACGATCGCCTTGGAGGCCGAGGCCCGCCGCATCCTCACGGTCCGGGTGGACGCCGCGCCGACCGACAGCATCGCGACCGCCGGTCGCGTCGTCCTCGTCGGTGGCGGACCGGGTGATCCCGGCCTTCTCACCCTTGCCGGCAAGGAAGCCATAGAAAAGGCCGACGTCATCGTCACCGACCGGCTCGCCCCCCTCGCGGCCCTGCAATGGGCCCGACCCGACGCCGAGATCATCGACGTCGCCAAGGTTCCCGGCGGCAGGTCTACGAGCCAGGAGGAGATCAACCGCCTCCTGGTCGAGCACGCCAAGTCGGGCAAGAATGTGGTCCGCTTCAAGGGCGGTGACAGCTTTGTCTTCGGCCGCGGCGGCGAGGAGCTCATCGCCTGCCTCGACGTCGGCATCGCCGCGCACGTCATACCCGGCGTCACCTCGGCCATCGCCGCGCCGGCCGCAGTCAACATCCCGGTCACCCATCGAGGCGTCAACCAGGGATTCACCGTCATCTCCGGCCATGTGCTGCCCGACGATCCCGAATCGACCCTCGACTACGCGGCGCTCGCCAGATCCGGCACGAGCCTGGTGCTCCTCATGGCCGTACGCACGCTTCCGGCGATCGCCGTCGCGCTGATCGAGGGCGGTATGGATCCGGAGACGCCCGCCGCGATCATCGCCGACGGCGCCATGCCGAGCCAGAACGTCGTCCGCGCAACCGTCGGCACGATCGCCGAAGCGGCACGCGAATCCGGCATCAAGGCGCCCGCGGTGACCGTGATCGGCGGGGTCGCCGCGATCGACGGGCTGCTGTGATCCTCTGGGTCCGCCACGGCCAGTCCACCTGGAACGTGATGGATCGTATGCAGGGGCAGGCCGTGCACCCGCCGCTGACCGAGCTCGGTCAGGAGCAATCCGGAGAGGCCGCCGAAGAACTCGCCGGCCTCGGCGTGACCGAAGTCCTGTCCTCGCCAGCGGTCCGCGCCCGCGAGACGGCCGACATCATCGCCGCCCGGCTGGGCCTCGAAGTCCGGATCGAGCCACTGCTGGTCGAGAAGGGCCTCGATGAGCCGATCCAGGAGGTGCTCGGCCGGATCCAGGAGTTCCTCGCCGTCGACCGCTCCGGAGACGTCGTCGCGGTCAGCCACGGCGACACGATCGGGCTGGCCGTGGGCCTGTTGTCGGGGCAGCGCCCGGAGCTCCCCGCCAACTGTTCGATCACGTCCGTCGACCCCCGTACGCGGGCTGTCCAGGTCACACGCGTGGGCGATTGACCGCCAATTCGGGCGAGGGATAGAGTGCCTACCACTCGACACTGAGGAAGCCGGCGAGATTCCGGCGCAGTCGCGCTACTGTGACACCGATGAGGTGAAGCCAGACACTCAGGCCGAGTTTGTATCCACCGGGACGCGAGTCATCCCACACAGGAGGTTTCATGTCACAAGCAACAACCGTCAGCCCAGAGTTCGACGTTCCCACGATCGCCATCGGCGCCATCGCACCGTGGGCACTCTTCTTTGCTCTCGTCGCCGCAGTCGTCGTGTTCTTCGTCGGCGCGGAACAAGGCGCGTTCTCGCTCTTCTCCGGCAACGCCATTCACGAGTGGGTCCACGATGGACGCCACTTGCTCGGCTACCCCTGCCACTGATCTGCCGCAGGCCCCGGCCTGGCTGTCATTCACCGGCGCATTTCTACTCACCGGCGAGTCTCGTAATTCCTTGACGTGTGCTTTCGCATACCTCCTCCATCCAGGAGCACGACGTGAACCCCCGTACTTTTTTGATCAATGGCCTCATTGCCGGCTTCATCGCCGGACTCTTCGCCTTCGGCGTCGCCCACCAGGTCGGCGAACCGTATGTCGATGAGTCCATCGCCGTCGAGGAAGCCGGCGCCGCGGCTCCCGCCGACCATGAACACGGCGAAGAAGATGCCACCGGCCACAGCCACGGCGACGAGGAAGCGGGCACCGAGGTGTCCCGCGACAACCAGTCGACCTTCGGCTTGCTGACTGCCACGCTGGCCATCGGCACCGTCCTCGGCGGCATCGCCGGACTCGCGAGCGCGTTCGCCGTCGGCCGGCTCGGACGCCTTCGGCCCGCATCATCCACGGCACTCGTCGCCTTTGTCGGCTTCGTGAGCTTCGCACTGGCGGCCTGGGCGAAGTATCCGCCGAACCCCCCGGCCGTCGGCAGCTCGGAGACGATCGGTTCGCGCACGGCTGACTACTTCACCTTCCAGGCCCTCTCCGTCCTTCTCGCGATCGGCGCGCTGGTCCTGGCCTCGAAGCTCGCCCGAAAGCACGACGGCTGGCTCTCGACGGTGGTCCCCGCCCTCGGCTGGCTCGTCCTGATCACCGTCATCGGCCTCATCCTGCCGACCGTCAACGAAGTGCCCGACTCGTTCCCGGCCAACACACTGTGGGGATTCCGCCTCGGCTCGATCGCCACGCAGGCCACGATGTGGGGCACGATCGGCGTCATCCTGAGCGGCCTCATCGCGCGCACCTATCGCGCCCAAGAGTCGCGCCGCGCCCTCGCGGACAGCATCCGCTGATGCCGATCGAAGTCGCCGGCCCGCCTCAAACAGTCCGCGACGAAGCGGTCGCCCGACTTGCCGGCCTCGCAACGCCGGCCGGTGCCCTCGGCCGGCTCGGCGAGCTCTCGGTCTGGGTCGCCGCGACCCAGGGCGTATGCCCGCCGACTCCCGTCGAACGCGTCCGGGCGGTCATATTCGCCGGTGACCACGGTGTCTCCGACCACGGCGTGTCGGCCTATCCCAAACAGGTCACACCGGCAATGGTGCATACGTTCCTCTCCGGCCGCGCCGGGGTTTCGGCCCTTGCCCGCCAACACGGTGTCGCCTTGCGCGTCCTCGACATCGGCGTCGACGACGACCTCGACGGTGTCGACCCGGCCGTGCAGGAGTTCAAGATCCGCCGGTCCAGCGGAGCGATCCACCTCGAAGACGCGCTGACCCCCGAGGAGACCCGGCGCGCCCTGAAGGCCGGTGCGACAGTCGCCGGTCAGGAGATCGCCGCCGGTGCTCAGCTGCTGATCAGCGGCGACATGGGCATCGGCAACACGACTCCGGCGGCAGCCCTGATCGCCGCCAGCCTGGGCCTCCCGGCGACGGAAGTCACGGGGCGCGGCACGGGCGTCGACGACACCGCCCTCCTGCACAAGCAGCAAGTCATCCAGCAGGCAATCGACCGTCTCGGCGACCGCAGCGACGATCCGCTCGAGACCTTGACCGCCCTGGGCAGCACCGACCTTGCCGCGGCGGTCGGATTCATGGTCGCGGCCGCCCGCGCCGGCACACCCGTCCTGCTCGACGGCGTGATCTCGGTGGCCTGCGCGCTCATCGCCGACCGCCTGGCCCCCGGCGCCGTGGCATGGTTCGCCGCCGGCCACCGCTCCCCCGAACCCGCACAGTCGCTCGCGCTCGACAAACTCGGCCTGTCACCGATCCTCGACCTCGGTATGCGCCTGGGCGAAGGAAGCGGCGCTGTCGCCGCCGTCCCGCTCGTGCGTTCGGCAGCCCTGCTGTTGTCCGAGGTCGCGCTCCTCGCCGACCTCGACCTCGGCTGATGCTCGGCGACGGGATCCGGCTCGCCGTCGGAACGCTCACCGCCCTCCCGATTCCACCGCCCCGTCGCGTCAACCGATCCGTCACCGGTCTCGCGATGGTCGTCGCTCCCCTTGCCGTCGTGCCCCTAGGCCTTCTCGTGGGCCTCGTGTGCTGGGCGGGTCGACAACTCGATCTCGAGCCATTCGCCGTCTCCGCGGTTGCCATCGGCGCGCTGGCCATGGGCAGTCGCGCTCTGCATCTGGACGGCCTTGCCGACACGGCAGACGGCCTGACCGCTTCATACGACAAAGAACGTTCGCTCAGCGTGATGAAGTCGGGCAACACCGGACCCGCCGGCGTGGCCATCCTCGTCATCGTGCTCGGTGTCCAGATCGCCGCGCTCACCAATGTCATCTATCGTCCCTACGGCCCCTTGCTTGCCGGTGTCCTCGTATGCGCTTCCCGCGCCGCGCTGGCCCTCGCCTGCATGAAGGGGGTGCCGGCTGCCCGCGAGGACGGCCTCGGCGTCACCTACACGCAGACTGTTCCCCGCATCGTCGCCGCCGCACTGTGGGTCGCCGTCGCCGCGATCACCTCGGCCGCGATCGAGCTCACGGAGGTTCCGTGGTGGCACGGGCTGCTCGGAGCGGTCGCCGCCGTGTTGGTCGTCGGCCTGCTGCTCCAACGCAGCGTCAAACGCTTCGGCGGAGTCACCGGCGACACCTTCGGCGCCTCGATCGAGCTGGCATTGGCCACGCTGCTGATCTCCGCGACCGCGACATACACGTTCACGTTTGCATACTGACCTCCGTCGGGGTTCACCCCGGTCACTGGGTTACCACGGTCACTGGGTTTCCCCCGACTCCACCGGGCATATTTGCCACGGGCAGTTGGTGTTTGCCGAGGTCAGTGGCGGCGCCGCCACCTCATACGGGGTCAGTATGCGGTTGCGGAGACCCCGACCGTCTGGCGAACCCACTCCACCGGGCGAACCTAAACTCCACGTGGCAAATATGCACGGCCCAGTCAGAGTTAACCCAGTGACCGTGGTAAACCCGGGACGCTAGAGGGACAGGGTGCGGCCGGCGACGACGAGGAGGACCTCATCGCACTCGGCGGCGAACTTCTGGTTGACGGTGCCGAGCAGGTCGCGGAACAACCGGCCGGACCGGTGGGGCGGCACGACACCCATACCGACTTCGTTCGTGACCGCGACGAGCGTCGCACCGCTCTCGCGCCAAGCGTCGACGGCCTCGTCGACGCGTTCGATGACCTGACGTTCCCAGTCCTCCTGGACCGAGTCCCAGACGTCGAGCTCATTGAGCAGAGCGGTGAGCCACGTGCCAAGGCAGTCGATGAGGACCGCGCCCTCGGCTTCGGCGATCGCCGTCGCGAGATCATGGCTCTCGACGGTTTTCCAGTGCGAAGGCCGGCGCGCCTGATGTGCCTCGATGCGAGCCACCCAGTCGGGGTCAGGATCTTCCTCGGCCGAGGGGCCGGGAGCAATGTAAGTGACCTGGGATTCACCGAGCAGCACCGACTCGGCGTGGAACGACTTGCCGGACCGAACGCCGCCGGTGACCAGTACCTTCACGATGTCATCCCCTCGCTATTGTCGGACTCACCTTATCGACCCGACAAGCAGGAGGCCTAGACATGCATACGCGTGCGCTGGGACTCGTGCTCGGCTTCGTCGCCGACCGGCTCTTCGGTGATCCTCGCAGGTTTCATCCCGTCGCGGGTTTCGGCCGGCTCGCCGCGGGGGTCGAACGTCACCTGTATGCGGACGACCGGATCCGAGGTGTCGCCCATTCGGCTCTGCTGGTCGGGACCATCGGCGCCCTCGGAGTAGCCGCGGATCGTATGACGGCCCGCCGGCCGCTGCTGCATACGGCGCTCACCGCAGTGACGACCTGGGCCGTGCTCGGCGGGCGGTCGCTCAGACGTGAAGCCGATGCCGTCCATGCCCATCTCGAAACCGGCGACGTGCCCGCCGCCCGCCAACAGCTCACGCACCTCGTCGGGAGGGACACGTCCCGGCTCGACGAAAGCGAAGTGTCCCGGGCGACGATCGAGTCGGTCGCCGAGAACACCTCCGATGCCGTTGTCGCCCCCCTCCTCGCCGGCGCGTTCGGCGGCATAGGCGGGCTGGTGGCCTATCGCGCGGCCAATACCCTCGATGCGATGGTCGGCCACCGCACCGTGCGCTACGACAACTTCGGCTGGGCTTCGGCACGACTCGATGACGTGGTCAACATTCCCGGTTCCCGGCTTTCCGCCCTCCTCGCGACGGTCCTGGCGCCGACGATCGACGGCCGGCCGGCCAACGCCTGGCGCGTATGGCGTCGGGATGCCAAGCACCACCCGAGTCCCAATGCCGGACCGGTCGAGGCTTCCTTCGCCGGAGCCATGGACGTGACCCTTGGCGGCGTGAATCAGTACGGCGAACGCGTCGAGGACCGGCATACGCTCGGCGACGGGCCGCCGGCCACCTCGAAGGACATCGGTAGATCGGTGGTCCTGGCGAGCAATGTCGGGATCGGTGCGGCGGTGGTTGCCGCAGTCATTGCGTCAGCGACCAGGCGAGGGCGTCACTGACCTCGTTGACCGTCTGCACTTTGGGGTCGCCCGGCTTCCTCGCCACGACGATCACCCGCACGCCCAGCTCGGCGGCGGCCTCCATCTTGGGCCAGGTGAAGCTGCCGCCGGAGTCCTTCGTGATGAGGACATCCGTATGGTGCTCGCGCATGAGGGCCAGCTCGCCGTCGAGGACGTACGGACCGCGACTGGTCAACAACGTCCACAGCGGCGGCAGCTCGATGTCGGGGACGTCGACGACCCTGACCAGAGCGGCGGCCGAGGCGAGCGGGCCGGTGAAATGCTCAAGAGCCTGCCGGCCAGTTGTCAAGAACGGTCGTTCTCCCAATTGGGCCGCCAGGGCCGCGGCCTCGTCGTGGTCGGCGACCCAGCACCAGGTGTTGCTCAGCGGGGTTCCCGCCCAGCCGGGTCGTTCGAGCCGCAGCAGCCGAACGCCCGAGGCCGAGCAAGCCGCCACCGCATTGGCCGAGATCCCCTCGGCGAAGGGATGGGTCGCGTCGACGACCGCCGTGATCCCGTGGGCCGAGAAGTAGGAGCGCATCCCGTCGGCGCCACCGAATCCGCCGATGCGGACGTCGCCGACCGGCAGCCGGGGTTTGGCAACCCGCCCAGCAAGGGACGAGACGACCGGCAACTCGGCGTCGACCAGGCGTGCGGCGAGGTCGCGGGCCTCGGCCGTGCCACCGAGGATGAGGATCGTCACCGGCGGTCGCCCGGCGGCAGTATGGCGAGGTCGGCGGGGACTCCGCCGGCAATGAGTTCGAGCAGCGCGTCAACGTCGAGGTTGTCCTCGATCAGATCGGCGAGCAGGTCCATACGGCGTTCGCGCAGTGTGCCGAAGCCGATGGTTCCGACCGTGAAATCCGGGCCGGCGACTTCCCGCAACCAGGCACGGCGGAAGTCGTCGCCCTCGAGGCTGCCGTGCCACATCGTGCCGAACACAGTGTCGGACCGGGCACCGCCGAGGAACTCTTCGACGCTGTCGCCCCGGGAGATGCGGCCATGATGGATCTCGTAACCGATCGCGTCCTGGCCAAGGGCCGAGCCGGCGGGCAACCGCAGCACCTTCTCCTCCTCGAAGGACGTATGCACGTCGAGCAAGCCGAGCCCGTCGACGTGGGCACCGGCCGAACCCTCGACGCCCGAGGGATCGGCGATCGAGGTGCCGAGCATCTGGAAGCCTCCGCAGATGCCGAGGACCGGTCGGCCGGCTGCGGCATGGGCGATGATCGCCCGGTCGAGCCCGCGTGAGCGCATCCACGCCAAATCGGAGATCGTGGCGCGGGTGCCGGGCACGACGATGACATCGGCATCGCCCAAGGCACGCGGGTCGGAGGCGAAGACGACGTCGACGCCGGGTTCGATCCCCAATGCGTCGACGTCGGTGAAGTTGCTGATGCGGGGCAGGCGGATGACGGCGATCCTCAGAGCGGCCGTCCCGGTGGCGGCCCGACGGCCCTCGAGGTCGAGCGCGTCTTCGGAGTCGAGCCACACGTCAGGGCGCCACGGCAGCACGCCGTAGACCGGCCGGCCGGTGAGCTTTTCGAGCGAGTCGAGGCCGGGCTGGAGCAACAGCTGATCGCCGCGGAACTTGTTGACGACGAAGCCGGTGATGAGGCGCTGGTCTGCGGCCTCGAGCAGCGCAACCGTTCCGTGCATCGCGGCGAAGACTCCCCCGCGGTCGATGTCCCCGACGACGATGGTCGGGATGTCGCCGTGCCTGGCCAGCCCCATGTTGATGTAGTCGTCGGCCCGCAGATTGATCTCGGTCGGGCTGCCCGCGCCTTCGCAGATCACCACGTCGAAACGCGAGGTGAGATCGTCATACGCCTCGAAGGCCGCCGCAGAGAGGGAAGAACGCCCACCGACGAATTCGTGTGACGCGATCTCGCCGAACGGCTTGCCCATCACGACGACGTGACTGCGTCGGTCGCTTCCGGGCTTGAGCAGGACCGGGTTCATCGCCGCTTCGGGCTCGGCGCGGGCGGCGAGGGCCTGGATCCACTGGGCCCGGCCGATCTCCGAGCCGTCGGCGCAGACCATGGAGTTGTTGGACATGTTCTGTGCCTTGAACGGCGCAACACTGATGCCGCGGCGGGCGAGCAGCCGGCACAGCCCAGTCGTCACGACGCTCTTGCCGGCGTTGGATGTCGTGCCCGCAACGAGCAGGGAGCCGGTCATGTTCGGGCCGCATTGAGCCAGAAGGAGAATCTCTTCGTCACCCACGGGAGAGCGATGTAGGTCATGATCGGCGTCATCACGCACACGCTGATGAGCACCCGCAGCGGCAGGCCGAGGTCGCCGAGCCATTCGCGGGTGGCGTAGTTCGACGCCAGGCTCAGCGGGAAGAACACCAGGAAGATGACGCACATCTGCTTCCAGCGCGGGGGCGATGGCGGTGCCGGCCTCAGGTCCTGGACATCGGTGCTCGACGGCTCGTCGAACCAGCCCTCGATGCCGGTCCGCTTCTCCATGTGCGACTCGCCTACCAGCCCCTGGGCCGCTCCGAGCCACCATTCACGCTGGTCAGAGGCCTCCCACGCCTGCAGCGTGTCCGAGCCGGAAAAGCGGTACAGCACATGCCATTCGGTCGAATCCTCAACCGGACGCACCCAACCGCCGCCCAGGAATCCGTCGAACCGCTCGGCCAGCTCTGCGCCGGCACGCAGCCACGCGAGCATCTGCTCCTCGTGAGCGAGATCGACGATCCGGGTGATGGACACGGTGACCGGTTCGCTCATGCGGTCAGAATATCGGCGGCAGGTGGACGACCTTGCGGCGCGAGCACATTTACCTCGCGGAGACCAGTTTTGGCCGGTAGCGTCAGGGCATGGTGCTCGCAGATCAACTCCGGATCTCCCTCGACGGCAAGTGGCGTCACGTACGCGAACAATCGCGCAAAGAACTCGACGGATTCGGGCTGCTGGCCGATCCCTCCCTTTCCCTGGACCAGGCGCGCGATCGCGCCCTCGAGCAGATGAAGTTGCTCGTTCCGACCGGCATACCCGGCGCCGGCTTCCGCAAGGAGAACGGCGGTGGCGGCGACCCCGGTATGGCGGTCACGGGCATCGAGATGCTGGCCCAGTTCGATTTGTCGCTCATGGTCAAGGCCGGCGTCCAGTGGGGCCTGTTCGGTGGAGCCATCGAGAACCTCGGCACCAAACGCCACCACGAGGCCTACATTCCGGCTTTGATCAATCTCGACCTGCTCGGCTGCTTCGCGATGACCGAGACCGGCCACGGCAGTGACGTCCAGAACATCGAGACGACCGCGACGTACGACCTGGAAACACAGGAATTCATCATCCACTCGCCCACTCCCTCGTCCCGCAAGGACTACATCGGCGGTGCCGCCAAGCACGCGACGTCGGCCGCGGTGTTCGCCCAGTTGTTCACCAAGGGCGAGGGCTGCGGCGTGCACTGTTTCGTCGTCCCGATCCGCGACTCCAAAGGCACGGACATGCCCGGGGTCACGACCTCGGACTGCGGCTACAAGGGCGGCCTCGCCGGCGTCGACAACGGCCGCATCATGTTCGACGAGGTCCGGATTCCCCGCGAAAACCTGCTCAACCGCTACGGCAACGTCGCCGAGGACGGCACCTACTCGTCCCCCGTCGACAACATCAACCGGCGGTTCTTCACCATGCTCGGGACGCTCGTGCGCGGCCGCGTCAGCGTCGGCGGCTCGGCCAGCGCCGCGACGCAGGTCGCGCTGAGCGTCGCCGGTCGTTATGCGCTCAAGCGCAGGCAGTTCTCCGCCGGGGACGACGAAGAAGTCGTCATCATGGACTACCGCCTGCACCAGCGCCGGCTGCTTCCGCTCATCGCCCGCTCGTACGCACTTCAATATGCCCAGAACCAGCTTCTGGCGCGTATGCACAAGCTGCAGACTGTCGAGGACCCCGACCCGCACCAGCAACGTGAGCTCGAAGGCCGTGCGGCCGGACTCAAAGCCGTGCAGACGGCCCACGCCACCCACACCATCCAGGTATGCAGGGAAGCCTGCGGCGGGGCCGGCTACCTGACCGAGAACCGGCTGACGACTCTCAAGGGCGACTCCGACGTGTTCACCACGTTCGAGGGCGACAACCACGTCCTCCTGCAACTCGTCGCCAAGGAGCTCCTGACCTCATACGCCGAAGGCGTCCGCGGACTCGACCCGCTCGGGATGGTCCGTTTCGTGGCCGAGAGCTTCGCCGAGGTCGTCAAGGAGCGGACCGCCGCCGCGCAGCTGATCCAGCGACTCATCGACGCCCGGCCCGGCGACAGCGACTCCGAGAAGAGCCTGCTCGACCGCGGCACCCAACTGAGCCTCTTCGAGGACCGCGAGCAACACGTCCTAGAGACCGCGGCACGCCGCCTGCAACGCGCCGGCAAGGACAAGGACAAAGCGTTCGAGATCTTCAACAACGCCCAGGACCACGTGGTCAAGGCCGGTCGTGTGCACATCGACCGCGTCGTCCTCGAGGCATTCACCGCCGGCATCGCCCGCTGCGAAGACCCCGAGGCCCAGACGCTCCTGCGCGATGTGTGCGACCTTTACGCGTTGTCGATCATCGAAGAGGACAAGGGATGGTTCATGGAGCACAAGCGCCTCACCTCGACCAGGTCGAAGGCAGTCACGAGCGAAGTCAACAACCTGCTCGAGAAGCTCCGCCCCTACACCCTCATCCTCATCGAGGGCTTCGCCGTGCCGGAGAAATCACTCGGCGCTGCCATGCTGGTTGACTGAGTGCTCGAGGACTGAGTGCTCGAGGACTGAGCCGGGAGCACCTGCTGACCGCCCACCCATACCGATGCGACATCGACCGTTGAGCCGAGCGCAAAGACCTTCGCCAACGCTTCGTCCGGATCCTGTGCGTGGCGCAGCCCGACATCCAGTGTCGACCCTCCTGGGGGACGGATCCATAGGGCGTCGAACTGCTTTCCGACCGTGAAGTCGCCGACCTGGTCGGCCAGCCCGAGCGCTGCCGCGCCAGAAGCGGTCGCGAGGTACATCAGGTGCGCCGAGCTGAGGGGCAGTCCCTTCACTCCGAGCAGCTGCTGCATGAAGTAGGCCTGCAGTCCCTCTTTCAACAAGGAGAACCCCGTGCCGGCGCCGACGTCGGATCCGAGCGCAACCCGTACACCGTGCTCGATGTGCTCCCGCAGCGGGAAGAATCCGCTGCCCAAGGCGGAGTTGCTGGTCGGGCAGTGCGCCACGCTCGCCCCTTGGGCGCCGAGGATGGCCAGCTCGCCGGGGCTCGCGTGCACGTTGTGGGCAAATACGCTTCGGCTGCCCACCAGCCCGTGCTGGTGATATGTCGCCAGGTAGTCCTGACAACCTTCGAAGAGGTCGCACACGACCGCCACTTCGGCGAGGTTCTCATTGACGTGCGAAGTGAACAAGGCGCCCTCCACGTCGCCGAGGAGCGCGGCACACGAATCGAGCATGTCGTCGGTGCAGGAGAGCGAGAAACGCGGGATCACGGCGTATCTGTTGCGGTCGATCCCGTGCCAGCGCTTCGCCAGCGCCAACCCTTCGTCGTATGCAGTCTCCGGCGTCGTCAGCAGGTCGGGCCGGAGTATCCGGTCACTGACCACCAGTCCGCTCGTGATCCGAAGTCCCATTGCGGAGGCTTCGGTGAAGAGCACATCGACGGCCGAGGCGAAGTGAGCGCCGAAGACCAGCGCGGTGGTCGTGCCGGCCGCGGCCATGCCGCCGAGGAACTCCTTGGCGACTTCGCGGGCGTAGACCGTGTCGTGCATCCGGGCTTCTTCGGGCAGAGCGCTGTGCTCGAGCCAGTCGAGCAGCGGCATGCCCAGGGCACCGATCATCCGGACCTGGGGGAAATGCACGTGGGTGTCGACGAATCCGGGCAGCACCAGGCCGCCGCTCAGGTCGACCAGATCGTCGTCCGGGTGATGAGCGCGGACGCTGTCGAAGGAGCCCCGTTCGACGATCTCTCCGTCGCGCACGCACAGTCCACCGTCCACCTCAGAGCGCAGTGTGCCGCCGGCGAAGGGACTCACCGGGGTGTCCAGGAACGTGCCGCGAAAGACCGTCATCGATCGACCCCCGAAGTGGACTTGGCGTGCGCCGGTGACTCCTGTGCGAAGAGTTGCAGCAGTGACGCTGCGATGCTCACCGCGATCGTGGCCGGCTCCTTGCCGGGCAGTTGCGGGATCCCGATCGGTGTGGTGATCCGGGCAATCGCCGACTCGTCGTGACCTTCGTCGGCAAGCTTCTTGCGGAACCGGTTCCATTTTGCCCGCGACCCGATCAGGCCGATCGAGCCCAGGTCGTCGATGCGTATGGCGGCGTCACACAGGGCCGCGTCCTCGGCATGGTCGTGGGTCATTATCAGCACGTGCGTGCCGCGGGGCAGCTCCGAGAGCACCAGCTCGGGCAGCACCGGGACGTGGTGCCGGTGCACCCTGGCGTTGGCGTCGCCGAGGACGCTCAGCACCTGGTCGGTGAGCTGGTCGGGACGCGAGTCGATCAGGTGCAGGTCGAGGTCGTGCCGAGCGAGGATGCGGGCAAGCTCCAGCCCCACGTGTCCCACGCCGAAGATTGCCACGGCGGGCAGCACCGGCAGCGGCTCCAGCAACAGCGTGACCTCACCGCCACAACACTGCACTCCGTGCGTGCCCCGCGCCTTGTCCGAAAGGTTTGCAGTGAACTCCGTGGGCCGGGCAGATGGGTCGGCAAGCAGTGCGCGCGCCCGGTCGATCGCGGTCGCCTCGAGGTTGCCACCACCGACCGAGCCCCAGCTGTCACGCAAGGCCACGACCATCTTGGCGCCGGCATCCCGGGGCGAGTGTCCGCGGACCGCGACGACGGTCACCAGCACCCCCGCCTCGCGACGGGAGCGAAGACTCTCTACAGCTTCCAGCCACTCCATGTGACGCTCCTATGCTTCGCTCAGTTGGTGCGGGAGGACCTGTTCGACCTCGGACTCGGGATGCCGCGTCGGCGCCCCCGGGTCGGGGAGATCCGGCCGCTCGCCGGGTTTGCCCTGGACCATGTGGTCCGCGTGGTGTTCCTGTCGGGCCTCGTTGAGCGCCCACCACACCGCCTCGGGGGTCGCAGGCGACGCCAGGTCGACGCTTGTGCCGGCGGGCCCGAACGCCGCTGCCGCCTGGCGTAAGGCCTCGCGTACCGAGAACGCCAGCATCAGGGGTGGCTCGCCGACTGCCTTGGAGCCGTAGACCACACCGTCCTCATGTGCGTGCTCGAGCAGAGTCACCCGGAAGTCCTGCGGCATCTCCGAAAAGCTGGGCAGCTTGTAGGTGCTGGCCGCCTGGGTCGAGAGGCGACCGCGCGACGGTCCCTCGCTCTCGTCCCAGCGCAAGTCCTCAAGGGTGAGCCAACCGGCGCCCTGGACGTAGCCGCCCTCGATCTGTCCGATATCGATCAACGGCGACAGGCTGTCGCCGACGTCGTGCACGATGTCGACCCTCCGCGTCGTGTAGGCCCCGGTGAATCCGTCGACCTCGACCTCGGTGGCTGCCGCGCCGTACGCGAAGTACTTGAACGGCGATCCCTTCATCACCGACGAGTCCCAGTGCAGGCCCTCGGTGCGATAGAAGCCTGCCGCGGACAGCTGCACACGCTGGAAGTAGGCCGTGCGTACGACGTCGTCCCAGGGAAGACCCGGACCCGACTGCCCGATCGCCTGGGCCTTGCCGGCGACGAAACGGACGTCGGCCGGCGACACCCCGAGGCCACCTGCGGCCACCTCCTCGAGGCGCGTGCGGATCTGCTCGCACGCGTTCTTGATCGCACCACCGTTGAGGTCGGCGCCGGACGACGCCGCGGTGGCCGACGTGTTCGGAACCTTGTCGGTGCGGGTCGGGGCGAGCCTCACCTTGGACAGCGGAATGCCGAGCGTGGTCGCGGCGACCTGCAGCATCTTGGTATGCAGTCCCTGACCCATCTCGGTGCCACCGTGGTTGATCAGCACCGAGCCGTCCTTGTAGACGTGCACCAAGGCGCCGGCCTGGTTGAAGGCGGTCAGGTTGAAGGAGATGCCGAACTTGACCGGCGTGATCGCCAGCGCGCGCTTGGTGTCGGGGTGCCCGGCGTTGAACCGGGCGATCCCTTCGCGACGCCGGGCGATGTCACCGGACTCGTGCACCTGGTCCCAGATCGCGCTTATCCGCTCCGAATGACGAACCGGCTGACCATACGGCGTGGTCTGGTCCTCGCCGTCGACCGAACGGTAGAAATTACGACGGCGCAGCTCCGCGGGATCGAGCCCGAGCTGCGGGGCGCAGCGACCGAGGATGTCCTCGATCACGATCATGCCCTGCGGTCCGCCGAAACCGCGGAATGCGGTCTGGGAGGTCTTGTTGGTCTTGGCGATCCGGCCGGTCACCCGGATGTTGGGTATCCAGTAGGCGTTGTCGATGTGGCACAGCGCCCGGCCGAGCACTGGCTCCGAGAGGTCGAGGCTCCAACCGCCGTCGGCCGTCAGTGTGGCCTCCAGCGCCTGGATCATGCCGTCCGAGTCGAACCCGACCCGCCAGTCGGCGTGGAAGCCGTGCCGCTTGCCGGTCATCGTGAGGTCCTGGGTGCGGTTCAGCCGGAGCCGGACCGGGCGTCCGGTCAGGATACTGCCGAGGGCCGCGATTGCGGCGAACCCGTGCGGCTGCATCTCCTTGCCGCCGAAGCCGCCACCCATACGCAGGCACTGCACCGTCACGTCGTGGCTGTGCAGTCCAAGGACGTGGGCCACGATTTCCTGGGTCTCCGAGGGGTGCTGAGTGCTGCTCTGGACGAACACCTGCCCGCCCTCGTCGACGTGGGCGAGGGCGCAGTGGGTCTCGAGGTAGAAATGCTCCTGGCCGGAGAACTCGAACTCGCCGCTGAAGACGTGCGTCGAGCCGTCGATGCCGGCGAGGACATCACCGCGTTCAACGGTCGGCTGCGCTCCCTGGAACTCGTGAGCGGCAATCGCCTCCTTGACGTTGATCAGGGACGGCAGGGGTTCATAGTCGACCTCGCACGCGGCGGCACCCAGTCGGGCTGCCTCCAGCGTCTCGCCGAGCACCCAGCACACTGCGTGGCCGTAGAAGCACACCTCGTCGGGGAAGAGCGGCTCATCATGCTTCACGCCGGCGTCGTTGATCCCCGGCACGTCGGCCGCGGTGAGCACCCGTACGACGCCCGCGACGTCGTAAGCCGCCGCGACGTCGAGCCGGACGATCCGTGCTTTTGCATGCGGCGCCTGCACCGGCCACGCGTGCAGTACGTCCTTGGTGCGGACCACGAGGTCGTCCGTATAGAGCGCCTGGCCGGTGACGTGCAGGGCGGCGGCCTCGTGCGGGATCGCCTTACCGACCTCGGCGACGTCGGGTCGCTGCGAGAGATGACTCATGCCGGGACACCCTTCGGGGTCGGGGTCAACGGATTCTGTGCGTACAGCTTGAGCAGGGACTGGCCGAGCATTGCCGCGCGGTAGGCCGCGCTGGCACGATGGTCGTCGAGGGGAGTGCCCTCACCCGCCATCACCTCTGCCGCGGTTCGTACGGTCTCTGCCGACCACGGCCGGTCGATCAGCGCAGCCTCGGTGGCCAAAGCGCGTACGGGGGTCGCCGCGACGCCACCCAGACCGATGCGCGCGCGGCGCACCACACCGTCGGAGACGTCGAGCGCGAAGCCCACGGCGACGCTGGAGATGTCGTCGAAGCGCCGCTTGGCAATCTTGTGGAACCCGGTCAGTCCGGCGAGTGGGCGAGGGATCCTGACTTCCTTGATCAACTCGTTCGGAGCGCGCACGCTCTGCCGATAGCCGGTGTAGTAGTCGGCCAACGGCACCACGCGCTCACCGTCCACCGAGGCCAGCACGATCTGGGCTTCCAGCGCCAGGAGCGCGGGCGGGGCGTCACCGATGGGCGAACCAGTGCCGAGGTTGCCGCCGAGCGAGGCGCCGTTGCGAATCAGTCGCGAGGCAAACTGCGGGAACATCTCGGCGAGGAGGGAGACCTCTCCGTCGAGCCTGCGCTCGATCTCGGTCAGGGTGAGCGCTGCGCCGATCCGGATCTCATCGGCGCCATTGCTCAGCTCGCGAAGCTCCGGAAGCCGGTCGATCGCGATCACCAAGGGCGCGCGAGTGCCGCGGATGTTGACCTCGACGCCCCAGTCAGTCGATCCGGCGACCACCTGCGCGTCGGGGCGCTCGGCCATGATCTGCAGTGCTTCCGCCAGGTTTGCCGGCCGGATGAATTCGGCCGAGCCCGAGGTGATGCGCGTCGGCACCGGAGCAGGCGGAGCCTCGTCGCGGCGAGCCGCGAAGACATCGTCGGCAGCCGGGTCGCCGAGTGCGAAGGCCGCGTCCTTGATCGGTCGGTAGCCCGTGCAGCGGCACAGGTTGCCGCTCAGCGCGTGCAGGTCGAAGCCGTTGGCGCCGTGCTCGGCATCGGCCTCCGCGCCAGGCGCACTGGGGTCGTGCCCGTCGTGCTCGGCACCGGGGTGGTCGCCGCCGCCGGCCACAGCGGCGGGCTGACAGCGGCCGGCCCGGTAGTACTCCGCGGCCATGCTGCACACGAATCCCGGGGTGCAGTAGCCGCACTGGGATCCGCCGCGCACGGCTATTTCGTGCTGCACGGGATGGAGCGCCTTCGGCGTGCCCAGGCCCTCGGCCGTCAACACTTCCTGCCCGTCGAGTCCCGCCGCAGGGATGAGGCAGGCATTGACCGCGACCCATTCGGTGCTGCCGTCGCCGGTGGTGGCGGGGCGCGCAACCATGATCGCGCAGGCACCGCACTCTCCTTCGGCGCAACCCTCCTTGGAGCCGGTCAGTCGCAGGTCGCGAAGCCAGTCCAGCGCCGTGGTGTGCGGCGGGATCGCGCCGAATGCCTGCGTCCGTCCGTTGACCGTCGCTCCGGGTGTGCTCATGCGCGTTTGCCTCTCCATACCGTGACCCACGTCACCTGTTGTCGACTGCGACTCTACTCCGAATCGAGCTTGATTTGGAACCTTTTCGGAAAAGTTTTTCCGCTATTCGGAGTTTTACCGGCTTTCGCCGAAGGGTCGACCGAGCGCCATGTGACGGTTTACGTCCTTGTAGATCAGGTAGCGGAAGCGACCGGGACCGCCGGCGTAACACGCTTGGGGACAGAACGCCCTCAGCCACAAAAAGTCGCCTGCCTCGACCTCCACCCAGTCCTGGTTCAACAGATAGACCGCCTTGCCCTCGAGGACGTAGATGCCGTGCTCCATCACGTGGGTCTCGGGGAACGGGATCGATCCGCCGGGCTCGAAGTTCACGATGTTGACGTGCATGTCGTGACGAAGGTCGGCAGGGTCGACGAAGCGGGTCGTGGTCCAGGCGCCGTCGGTGCCGGGCATCTCGACGGGCTCGACATCGCGCTCGTTGACCACGAACGCCTCGGGCAGATCGATGCCCTCCACCCGCTGGTAGGCCTTGCGCAACCAGTGGAAGCGCACGGGATCGGAGCCGGAGTTGCGGGCCGTCCACGTGCAACCGGGCGGCAGGAATGCGTAACCACCCGGATCGAGGACATGGCCCTCCCCATCGATCACGAGCTGGAGGCTCCCTTCGAGGACGAAGACCACTGCCTCCGCTTCGGGGTCGGCCTCAGGGCGGTCACTGCCTCCGCCCGCCGCCACCTCCACCACATACTGGCTGAACGTCTCGGCAAAACCGGACAGCGGCCGGGCGAGCACCCACAGCCGGGTCTCCTCCCAGAAGGGCAGGATACTGGCCACGATGTCCGTCACCGACCCGCGCGGCAGCACCACGTACGCCTCGTTGAAGCGCGCTCGATCGGTGGTCAGCTGCGTCTGCGGCGGCAGTCCGCCTCTCGGTGCGTAGTAGCTGTTCATCGTTGTCCTCTCTGTAGGAACCGCCCTCGAGGCGTGTCTTCCCGTTCGACGGGTACGCCGCGGAGCCAGGTCCGCCGTACGACGCCGGTGAGACGACACCCCGCGTATGCGGAGACCGGGTTCTTGTGTTCCAGGCTGGCCACGTCGACCACGAACTCGTCGTCGGGAGCCAGGACACAGAAGTCTGCGTCGGCACCGACCTCGATTCGCCCCTTGTGCGTGAGGCCAACACGGTCTGCGGGTGCTGTCGCCATCCACCTCACCACGTCAACGAGGTCGTGCCCGTGGGGTCGTGCCGCGCTCCATACGGCCGGAAGCGAGATCTGGATCGAGGCGATGCCGCCCCAGGCAACACCGAAGTCGCCGCCCCCAGGGCCTCCGGGGGCGCGCTTGAGCTCCGGCGTGCTGGGCGAGTGGTCGGAGACGACGAGATCGATGTCGCCGGCAGCGAGGCCGGCCCACAACGCCTCGCGGTGGCGCGCCTCGCGTATGGGCGGGCAGCACTTGAACTCGGTCGCGCCGTCAGGCACGTCCCCGGCATCGAAGAAGAGGTAGTGAGGGCAGGTCTCGACCGAGAGGTCGACCCCGTCCGACCGCGCGTTGCGCAGATCGCTGAGCGCGTCGGAACTACTCAGGTGCAGCAGATGGGTGCGGCCGCCGGTGCGGCGGGCCTGGGCTATCACCAGGTCGATCGCAGCGTTCTCGGCCGCAGGTGGCCGGGAGGAGAGGAAACCGGCGTAGGCGCTCCCGCCGGCGCGATTGTCGTCGATCAGCCGGGCGTCCTCGGCGTGGACCAGCATCAGCGCGTCGAGCCGGGCGGTCTCGTCCATGGCCGCGGCGAAGCCCGGCGCGTCGAGGTGCTCGAACTCATCGACACCGGAGTGGATCAGGAAGCACTTGAAGCCAAAAACCCCTGCCTCGTGCAGCGGGGCCAGGTCGAGCAGGTTGCCGGGCACGGCGCCGCCCCAGAACCCCACGTCGACGGCGATCTGGTCGCGGGCCACATTCTGCTTGACCCTCAACGCCTCCAGGGTGGTCGTGGGCGGAATCGAGTTCAACGGCATGTCGATGATGGTCGTCACCCCGCCGGCCGCTGCTGCCCGCGTGGCAGAGGCAAAGCCCTCCCACTCGGTGCGGCCGGGCTCGTTGACGTGCACATGGGTGTCGACCAAGCCCGGCAAAAGCACTTCGTCCTCGGCCAGCTCGATCGTGGTGGCGGCGCCCAGCTCGGCGTCGTATGGCGCCACGGCAACTATCCGCCCGTCGGTCACGGCGACGGTGCACGCGATCTCGGCGCCGCCCACCACTGCGCGCCGGGCTCGAATGATCAGGTCAACGTCGGTTGTCACCATGTTGCTCATAGTCACCTCAGTGCTCATTGTGGCCTTCGAGAGCCGATCGAGCATCTGGGTGGCAATCCTCACCCCGATGCGTTCGAGCAGCGGACCCGGGGCAGCGAACGATTCGTCGGGGTATGAGGCCTCGACGTCCAGCGCATAGGCCGCACCGATCCCGGCCCGCTCCAGCGTCGGCGAGTCGAGCAGACACCGCCCGGCGACGGCGACGACGGGTACTCCCGCTCTCCGGGCGGCAGCCGCGACACCGGCGGGCGCCTTGCCGTTCAGGGTCTGCGCGTCCAGCGAGCCTTCCCCGGTGATCACCAGGTCGGCACCGGCCAGGTGTTGTTCGAGCCCGGTCAGTTGCTGGACCACTTCGGCCCCTGGTTTCAGAACCGCTCCGAGCACGGCCATCGCGCCGAACCCCGCGCCGCCCGCGGCACCGGCTCCAGACGTCTCGCGCAGGTCGCGCCCTGTGGAGGCGGCGATCAGGTCCGCCCATACGGTCATCGCCCGGTCGAGGTCGCCGACCATTTCGGGGGAAGCCCCTTTTTGCGGTCCGTAGACGGCGGCAGCCCCGGACGGCCCGGTCAGGGGGTTGTCCACGTCGCAGGCGACCGTGATTTCAGCTTCCCGCAGCCCGCGGTGGAGTCCGGACAGGTCGACGCGGGCGACCTGCGCGAGTGCGACCCCACCCTCGTCGATCTCGTTTCCGTCCGCGTCGAGCACAACCGCGCCCAGCGCCCGGAGCATCCCTGCCCCACCGTCCGTGGAAGCGCTTCCGCCGATGCCGAGCAGGATCTGCGTGCAGCCGGCGTCCAGGGCGGCCACGACGACGTCACCCACTCCGCGGCTCGATGCGGTCGCCGGAGCAAGGACGTCCCCGGGCAGGCGCGCCAGTCCGCACACTTCTGCCATCTCGATCACCGCTTCCGGACCGCGTCGTACATAGGAGGTTTCGCCGACCATGCCGGTCGGCCCGGCAGCACGGACCGGCACCCGTTCGAAACCGGCCCGTTGGGCTGCGGTGAGCAGTCCGTCGCCTCCGTCGGAGACAGGGACGACGACGATCTCCACGTCGGGCCGGACCGAGCGGATGCCGGTCGCGAGATGATCAGCCACTTCCGCGGCCGTCAGCGTGCCCTTGAACTTGTCGGGCGCCAGGAGCACGCGGGGCGATGAGACAGTCACGATCGGCAAGAGAGAGCTCAGTCGAGATTGGCGTAAAGGGCCGTCGGCGCGCCCTCGCCATTCTCGGCGAGCTCCTCGAACTCGGTGATGTTGTCGATCTCCAGCCCCATCGAGACGTTGGTGACCCGTTCCAGGATCACCTCGACGATGACGGGGACCCGGTGCTCGACCATCATCTTCTTCGCCTGTTCGAGGGCCGGCAGGATCTCGTCGGGTTCGGACACACGGATCGCCTTACAGCCCAGACCCTCGGCAACCTTGACGTGATCCACGCCGTAGCCGTTGAGCTCGGGCGAGTTGACGTTGTCGAACGACAGCTGGACGCAATAGTCCATGTCGAAGCCGCGTTGCGCCTGCCGGATCAAGCCCAGATAGGCGTTGTTCACCAGCACGTGGATGTAGGGGATGTTGAACTGCGCACCGACCGCGAGCTCTTCGATCATGAACTGGAAGTCGTAGTCGCCCGACAGCGCGACGACCGTTGCCTCGGGGTCGGCGGTGGCAACGCCAAGGGCGGCCGGCACCGTCCAGCCCAGCGGGCCGGCCTGGCCGGCGTTGATCCAGTGCCGCGGAGCGAAGACGTGCAGCAGCTGGGCCGCCTGGATCTGCGAGAGACCGATCGTGCTGACGTAGCGGGCGTCCTTGCCGAAGGCACGGTTCATTTCCTCGTAGACCCGCTGCGGCTTGATCGGGACGTTGTCGAAGTGGGTCTTGCGCCACATTGTGCGCTTGCGCTCCTGGCACTCCGCCGACCACGAACCACGATCGGGCAGCGACCCGGCAGCCTTGCGCTCGCGGGCGACCGAGACGAAGAGTTCCAGTGCGGCCTTCGCGTCGGACACGATGCTGTAGTCGGGGGGAAACACCCGGCCGATCTGGGTCGGCGCGATGTCGACGTGCACAAACGTGCGGCCGGCGGTGTAGGTGTCGATGCCGCCGGTATGGCGATTGGCCCACCGGTTGCCGATGCCGAGCACAAAATCGGACGCCAGCATCGTGGCGTTGCCGTAGCGGTGGGACGTTTGCAGGCCGACCATCCCGGCGTTGAGCTCATGGTCGTCGGGGATCGTGCCCCAGCCCATCAGGGTCGGCACGACCGGCGTGCCGGTCAGCTCGGCGAACTCGACCAGCAGTTCCGCGGCGTCGGCGTTGACCACGCCACCGCCGGAGACCAGAAGCGGCCGCTCCGCGGAGGCGAGCATGTCCAGTGCCTTCTCGACCTGGGCCCGGGTCGCGGACGGTTTCCACGCCGGCAGCGGCTCGTACGTCTCGATGTCGAACTCGATCTCGGTGAGCTGGACGTCGATCGGCAGGTCGATGAGCACCGGGCCCGGGCGACCCGAGCGCATCAGGTGGAACGCCTGCTGGAACGTTCCGGGGAGCTGTGCGGCCTCGAGCACGGTGACGGCCATCTTGGTCAGTGATCCGGCGATGGATGCAATGTCGACGGCCTGGAAGTCTTCCTTGTGCAGCTTTGCGACCGGAGCCTGCCCGGTGATGCAAAGGATGGGGATCGAGTCCGCGCTGGCGGAGTAGAGGCCCGTGATCATGTCTGTGCCGGCCGGACCGCTGGTGCCGACGCAGACGCCGATGTTGCCCGCGGTGGCGCGGGTGTAGCCCTCCGCCATGTGCGAAGCGCCCTCGACGTGTCTGGCCAGGACGTGCTGCAGCCCGCCGTTGGTCTCCATCGCCTTGTAAAAGGGGTTGATTGCCGCGCCGGGGAGACCGAAGACATGCGTGACGCCTTCCTTCTTCAAGATCTCCACTGCCGCTTGGGCTGCCCTCATCCGTGCCATGTCATTGCTCCTGTTCCTGGGTTCGAAAAAGTCAGTTGTTGCGGCCGGACAGCCGCTCCACGCCGCGAAGCAGCGCGGAATGGTCGAGGTCGCCGTCGCCGTTGGCACGTGCCGAGGCGACGAGCTGGGCCGCTACCGCGCCCAGGGGCATGACCACACCGGCTTCTCGCGCGGCTGTGGTGACGATGCCCATGTCCTTGTGGTGCAGGTCGATGCGGAAGCCCGGGTCGAAGGAGCGTCCAAGCATGTTCGACTTCTTCTGCTCCAGGACCTTCGAGCCTGCGAGCCCGCCTCCGAGCACCTCGAAGGCAGCCTCGGTGTCGACCCCGTACGCCTCGAGGAAGACCAATGCCTCGGCGACAGCCTCGATGTTGACCGCGACGATCAGCTGGTTGGCCGCCTTGACGGTCTGGCCGGCTCCACTGGGTCCGACGTGCACGATCGTCTTGCCGACCGCGGCGAGTATCGAGCCCGCCTCGTCGAAGTCCGCAACCTCGCCGCCGACCATGATCGACAGCACCGCGTTGCGGGCGCCGGCCTCGCCGCCCGATACCGGGGCGTCGATCATCCGGAAGCCTTGCTTGCGCGCCTGCTCGGCGAGGGTGGCCGTGACGTCGGGCCGGATGCTGGAGAAGTCGATGATCAGCGCGCCGGGGTCGGCGTGCTCGAAGACGCCATCCTTGCCCGCGAGCACCTGCTCGACATCGGGAGAGTCGGGGACCATGACGGCCACCACATCTGCACCCTTGACGGCCTCGGCAATGGAGCTGGCAGCGCGTCCGCCGGCCTCGACCAGCGGGAGAAGGCGCTCGGGAGAGAGGTTCACGCCACAGACGTCGAAGCCGGCGTTCTGCAGGTGGACAGACATGGGCTGACCCATGATTCCGAGGCCGATGAAAGCGATGGTGGTGGTCATTTCGTGTGCTCCTTGAACTTGGGGGGTTTGCATCAGTGGGTGCCGCGGCGCGACTCGGACAGCCAGGCCAGGCCGGCCTCGGTGGTGGTCGTCGGTTTGTACTCCAGGCCGACCCACCCGTCGTAGCCACGACCGGCGAGGTCGCCGAGGAGCTCGTCGAGGCGAAGCTCGCCCGTTCCGGGCTCGCCTCGGCCGGGCCAGTCCGCGATCTGTACGTGGGCGGTGACGTCGGCGTGTGCCGCGATTGCCGCGGTCACGTCGTCGCCGTTGTTGGCGAGGTGGAACAGGTCGCACAGGAACCCGATGTTGGCGTGCCCGTCGTGGCGAACGTCATTCACGACCGCGACGCTGTCTGCTGCCGTACGCAACGGGTATGGCTTGGGACCGCTGACCGACTCAACGAGAACCGTGGCCCCGATCTGGGCCGCAGCCTTGGCGGCGATGCCGAGCTGATCCCTGCCCAGGTCGTCCTGAGCCTGCGGTGCGACGCCGTCGACCCTGTTACCGAACAGGGCGTTGAAAGCCGAGACGCCGAGCTGCTCGCCGATGCCGATCGCCACATCGACGTTGTCGCGGAACTGTCCGGCGCGGTCGGGGATCGAGAGGACCCCGCAGTCGGGGCCGGCCAGGTCGCCGGCGAAGAAGTTCAGACCGACCAGCTCCACGCCGGCGTCGCGCACTGCCGAGACGAATGCCGCGACGTCCGCGTCTGCGGGCACCGGCTGGTCCGGCCAGGGCCACCAGAACTCGATCGCGCCGAAACCGGCCGCCTTGGCGGCACGCGGTCGCTCAAGCAGTGGGTGCTCGGTGAAGAGCATCGAGCAGTTCGCCAGATAGCGAAGGCCATGGTCCGACATTTTGATCTACTTCCGTTCTGCGGAACTTTGTTTCCGTCTAGAGAGATAGTAGACGCGCGTCGATACCGGCGTCAAGGCGCTGCAGGGATCGGCTTCGACGAGCCGGTTGAGGCGTACAGGGTGACGCGCACTGATCAGGCGTTCGGGCCGAACGATGACCTCACCAAGGAGCGGTGGCGTCCGAGTCCGGAGATCTGCAGCTCCACGAGATCGCCCTCGCGCAGGTAGGGCTTCGGCTCGGGGCGTCCCATTGCCACTCCCCCGGGTGTTCCGGTCAGGATGAGGTCACCCGGTTCGAGCGTCATGTGGCGGCTCAGGAAGACCAGCAGGTAACCCACCCCGAAGATCATCTGGTCGGTGCAGCTCGACTGGCGCGACTCACCATTCACCGACAGCTCCAGTCCCAGCTCTGCCGGGTCCTCGATCTCGTCGGGGGTCACGAGCCACGGCCCCACAGGGCAGAACGTGTCACACGACTTTCCCTTGTCCCAGGTGGGCCCATGGTTCAGTTGGAGGTCACGCTCGCTGACGTCATTCGCGGCGACATAGCCGGCAATCGAGCGCAGCGCCTGCATTGGATCCGTGCAGTGTCTCAATCGAGACCCCACCACCACGCCCATCTCCACTTCCCAATCGGTCTGGGTGCTTCCGGCCGGCATCTCGATGTCGTCGTACGGTCCGACCATGCTGCTGCTCGCCTTGAGGAACACGATCGGTTCAACGGGGGCAGCGACACCCAGCTCGGCGGCATGGTCGCGATAGTTGAGCCCGATGCCGATGATCTTGCCGGGGCGCGTCACGGGTGGGCCGATCCGAACCGGATCGGTCACGATCGGCAGGCGACCGACATCCAGCGCGTTCTCCACCCGCGAGCAGAAGTCGGAAGCCAGAAAGGCACCGTCAATGTCGTGAGTCAACCCGGACAGGTCTCGGATCGCTCCCGAGGAGTCGAGGACACCTGGACGTTCGGAACCTGGTGCCCCGAATCGCAGGAGCTTCACGAGTGGTTGCCGGAGGGTTCAGCCAGTGCCGCCGGCCGCCGGGCGAGTTGCCTGAGCCGGGCCAGGTCGATTCCGATCAACCTGTGCACCTCGTCCTCGTCGACCGCGCCGCACTCCACGCCGCGAAGGACGAAGGTGGCGAGTGCGACCGCTGTGGCCGGCTCGTCGAGGTAGCCCGAATCGCCACCACCGGTGTAGGCACGCAACCGTGCCGAAGCCGAGGGCAACCCCTCCCGATAGAACGCGTATGTCGCGGCGAACCGACTCGGCAGCTGAGCCGGGTGCAAGTCCCAGCCCTGATAGAAGCCGCGCTCGAGGGAGCGGCGGATCAGTCTCGCGTGCAACCGCCAGGCCGAATGGACGGCCTCACGGCTCCCCACCGGGAGCACGTTGGTCGACCCGTCGGAGACGAACACGCCGGTTCCGGCGGCGGCCACCTGCATCAGTGCCTTCGCCTGGTCCGCGGCCGGATGTTCCATGCTTTGGTACTCCGCGGCAATGCCGCAAGAGGCCGAGTAGTCGTACGTGCCGTAGTGCAAACCTGTGCACCGACCGTTCGCCGCATGGATCATGGGGGCGATCAGCACCCGTCCGTCCGCGGCGAGGACCGATTGGGGCGTCTCCACCTGGATCTCGAAGGCGAGCTGACCGGTGGCGAGCCCGTGGGCCTGCTCCAGCCGATCGCAGGCCATCACCATGGCCTCGACCTGATCGAGTGACGTCACCTTGGGCAGGGTGACCACGAGCCCGTCGCTGACACCACCGTTGCGTGACAGTTCGGCCACGAAGAGGTCGAGGGTGCGCAGTCCGCGTCGGCGGGTCGGGGCTTCGAAGCTCTTGAACCGGATCCCGTAGTAAGGGGGTGCCTCGCCCGCGCGAACCGTCGCCGCCAGCGTATGGGCTGCGGCGACAACCGCCCGATCCTCCTCGTCATCGGACCGGTCGCCGTAACCGTCCTCGAAGTCGATGCGAAGGTCCTCGATGGGCTCGGAGGCAAGCTTCGCGCGCACACGGTCATAGATCTCAGAGACGACGCTTGGCCGCAGTCCGAGGACCTGGGCCAGTTCCGGGACACTGCCGCCATGCTCGGCCAGAGTCTGCTGCGCCGAAGCACCCCAGTCCGGGATCAGCCGGTCCGAGTATTGGTCGGCCGGGACATACACGGTGTGTATGGGCTGCCTGACTCCCCTGTCACCGGGGTAGCGCGCCACGAGATCGGCGTCCGCCCTGGCGAGATGCTCGTCGAGCTCGGCGGTCAATTGTTCGATTCCGGTCATGCTCAGATCACCTGTTCGTAGGCCGCAAGGGTCAGGAAGTCGGCGAAGCCCGCGCCGAGCGCCACCTGTTCGAAAAGTTCACGCGCCGCCCGGAAAGGGCGGTCGTCATAGTCGGCCATCTCAGCCCGGAGCTTCGCGACCTCTTCGTCGAGCACATCGCGCACGAGCCGGTCGGTGATGACGGTGCCGTCGTCGAGCGTGGACTTGTTGCGCACCCATTGCCAGATCTGGGATCGGCAGATCTCGGCTGTCGCAGCATCCTCCATGAGATTGTTGATGGCGACCGCGCCGTTTCCCCTGAGCCAGGACTCGAGATAGAGCAACGCAACTTCGACGTTGCCGTGCAGCCCTGCACGGGTGATCTCGCCCGGCGTTGACGCCACGTCGAGAAGGTCCGCGGCGGACACGACGACGTCGTCGCGCTGTCTGTGGATCTGGTTGTCATGATCTCCCAGGACGCCGTCGAAGACTTCCTGGCAAATGCGCACGAGATCGGGGTGTGCGACCCACGAGCCGTCGAAACCGTCCGCGGCTTCGCGCTCCTTGTCCTCACGAACCTTCGCGAAAGCGAGCGCGTTGACCTCTTCATCCCGACGGTTCGGGATGAACGCGGACATCCCGCCGATGGCAGAAGCACCTCGTTTATGGCACGTCTTGACGAGCAGATGGGCGTAGGCGCGCATGAACGGCGAGGTCATCCCGACGCAGGCGCGGTCCGGGAGCACGAACTCCGGACCCGAGTCACGGAAGTACTTGATCATGCTGAACAGGTAGTCCCAGCGGCCGGCATTTAGGCCCGAGCCGTGGTCACGCAACTCGTAGAGGATCTCCTCCATCTCGAAGGCGGCGGGAATGGTCTCGATCAGCACCGTGGCCCGAACGCTGCCTTGCGGTATCCCCAAAGCATCCTGGGCGGCGACGAACACGTCGTTCCACAGGCGCGCCTCGAGGTGGCTCTCGATCTTCGGCAGGTAGAAGTAGGGACCACTGCCGGCCGCCAGAAGCGTTTTCGCGTTGTGAAAGAAGTAGAGACCGAAGTCCACCAGGGCGCCGACGACCGGAGCCCCGTCGACAAGCAGGTGTCGCTCGTCGAGGTGCCAACCCCTGGGGCGCATCACGATGGTGGGAAGCCGCTGGTCGCTTCGCAGGGTGTAGGTCGCCCCGCCGGGCGCCGAGAAGGAAATGTCTCGGCGGATCGCGTCGCGCAAGTTGACCTGACCGCCCACGACATTGGCCCAATGCGGTGTGCTCGCATCTTCCATGTCAGCCAGCCATACGCGTGCCCCGGAGTTCAGGGCGTTGATGGTCATCTTGCGGTCGGTGGGGCCGGTCATCTCGACACGGCGGTCGGTGAGGTCTGCGGGAGCGGGCGCAATGACCCAGTCGCCTGCGCGTATGTGCGCCGTCTCATCGAGGAAGTCCAGACTCCCCGTGCGGGCAACATGCTCGCGACGGACGCTCCGCGCCGCGAGCAACTCATCGCGCCGGGCACCGAACTCTTGTTGCAGGGAGGCCACGAACTCCAACGCCTCGGGCGTGAGTATCTCCTCGCCACCCTCGATGCTCGCACCTGTCACACCGATGTTCATCCAGACCCCACCTTCCTGTCGCCCTCGCATCCCGGACTATTTCGCATTACGGATGCTAGTATCTACCATGCGGAAGATACTATGACGCACGGCCCGAGAGCAATGTTCCGCAAAGTACCTCTAGACTTTCACCATACGAAAGTAATCACCCTTGAGGAGACCTGATGCCCGGTTCCACCACAGAAGCGGCGAAGCCCCGTTCCGGCAGCGTTCAATCCCTGGGACGCGCCTTCGGACTGCTCGAGACCATGGCCGACCACGGCGGGATCATGGGCCTGTCGCAGCTCGCCACCGAGTCGGGACTGCCACTGCCCACCATTCACCGGTTGGCACGCACGCTGGTCGAGCTCGGCTACCTGCACCAGGAGTCGTCGCGCCAATACGTCCTGGGGCCCAAGCTGATCCGTCTCGGTGAAAGCTCGTCGAAGATGCTCAGCCTGTGGGCACGACCTCACCTGACCCAGCTTGTGGACGAGCTCGGCGAGTCCGCAAACCTGGCGATGCTCGACGGCGACCAGATCGTCTACGTGGCACAGGTCCCCTCGCGCCACTCGATGCGTATGTTCACCGAAGTCGGGCGCCGCGTCCTGCCCCACTGCACCGCGGTCGGCAAGGCCCTGATGGCCGAGATGCCTCCCGAGGCGGTCCGCGAGATCCTCCAGCGCACCGGCACTCCCAAGCACACCGAGAACACCATCACCGACCTCGACGAGTTCGCCAAGAACCTGGAATGGACCGCGACCCACGGTTACGCCATCGATGAGGGCGAGCAGGAAGTGGGCGTTCGCTGTGTGGCGGTGGCCGTCCCCAACGTGTCCTCTCGCCTGGCGATCTCGGTTTCGGGCCCTGCCGAGCGTATGACTGAAGAAGTCGTCGGTCGCGCAGTCCCGTTGCTCAACAAGGCCGGCGCCGCGCTCGCCCACGACCTGCGCTGAGCAGGGGCCTCTAGTCGCATCCCTGCTCAACGGGGACGATCAGCAGAACCCTGGAACGGTGTCCCAGGCGAGGCCGGCGGGCGGCGCGTCGTCGCGTAGCACCGTCGCCTCGATCAGTCCGTATGGGCGGTCACCAACCTGGAAGACCTCGTTGGGGTTGTCCAGGTCGAATGGTGAAAGGTCGTAGACGAAGTGGTGCTTGTTGGGGGCGGAGAACTTGATCTCGGCGACGGCGTCGTGAGCCTCGAGAACGGCTTTGCCCATTTCATACAGCGTCTGCTGAAGCGCCAGGCTGTGGACGTCGGCGAACTTCTCGAGCAGGATCTGCCGGATGTCGGCATACGTCTTGCCCCAGTCGAGGTCTGTGGCCGTGTAGCGCCAACGGGCCACCAGCGACGTGGACATTATCCGGTCGTGCGTCGGGACGAGGGTCGTGTAGCGGTCCTCGAGGAAGCCGTGGAACTCCGAACCGGTGGACTTGAGGAGCACGAGGTCCTTGAGACCTGAGACCACCGAGACCGGGCCGCCCTTGCCGTCGACGGTGACCACCGTGGTCCGCGTCTCCTGGCCTTTGCGAACCCAGCTGTGGTTGTGCTCAGCGCCGGCGACCGTGATGCGTTCCCACTGGTACTCCTCGATCTCGACCTGGGCCAGCTCGACGGGTTCGGTGTCGTCGACGAAGTGCCGCG
>JALYQD010000171.1 GCA_030856025.1 Actinomycetota bacterium | reverse complement strand
CAGCGAGATCCTCTCGGACTGGCCCGCAATTCCGCACGAATTCGACTCATCCTGTCTGGAACAAGCGGGAAAGTACGACGATCGACACGATCCCGCCGCCGAACCGCAAAAGACCCTTGCCTCTGTCGGAGCGGAATGCAACCGCGGCGTTGTCCGCGATCGGTACCAGCCCGAGCTCAAGCAGGGCGGACACGACATGGAGCCACTCCTGGGGACGCTGTCCGGTCACCAGCAGTGCGAGTCCCGAAGAAGCCGTCAACCCGACCGTCCGGGCATTCGCGAACGGGCGCGCTGTGGCGCGATGAACTCGAACGGGCCGGGATGCAGTCTGGTCGAGTATCGGGACTGAACCGGCGATCGCTTCCCTGTCGCGTGGCCCCATGCTGAGGCGCACGCAGGTTGCCGGGGAGTCGCCAAGATCGACGGGAAGCTTCTGCCGTCCTTGAAGGGACCTAAGTCCATGGTCGGCGGGCCGGCGAGGGTGTTGGCTTGAGGTAGATGGTCGGTCCTTGAGGGAGGTGCGATGTCCACGTCGTCTGAGCCACGCATTGAACCGCCTGTCCTGGTGGACACGGCGTTCTCGCCGTACGCCGAAATGCGGGAGACGCACTCGGCGGTGGTGTTCCTCCTCGGCGACCGCGCCTACAAGCTGAAGAAGCCGGTCGACCTGGGGTTCCTGGACTTCTCGACCCGCGAGAAGCGGCTCGCCGTATGCCGCAATGAGGTCGCTCTCAACCACAGACTCGCACCGGACGTGTACCTCGGGGTCTGCGACGTCACCGATGTGGACAACCGCCCGCTCGACCACTTGGTGGCGATGAAGCGGATGCCGGCGAACCGGAGACTGTCGAACCTCGTTGGTCGGGTCGCCGACCTGGACGCAGAGATCCGTGGGCTCGCCCACCTGATCGCCGCGTTCCACGGTCGTTGTGCGCGCGGCCCGATGATCTCGGCCAGCGGGGACCGCGCAGCGCTGGCGCAGCGTTGGGAGTCCAACATTGTGGGCGCGCAACCCTTTGAGGGCGCCGTCATCGACCACGACCAGGTGGTCGAGGTGGACCGGCTGTGGAGGCGCTTCCTCGCAGGGCGCGGCCCGCTCTTCACCGACCGGATCCAGCGGGGCGCGGTGATCGACGGACACGGGGACCTGCTCGCCGAGGACATCTTCCTGCTGCCGGACGGGCCGCGGGTCCTGGACTGCATCGAGTTCGACGACCACCTGCGCCACCTGGACCAGCTGGATGACGTCGCCTGCTTGGCCATGGACCTCGAGCACCTGGGCGCACCCGCGCTCGGCCAGCTCTTCGTCGATGCCTACCTGGAGTTCGGCGGCGACAACGCGCCGGTGAGCCTGGTCCACCACTACATCGCCTACCGCGCGTTCATGCGCGCCAAGGTCGCCTGCCTGCGCAACGCCCAGAGCGGCACGGGAGGTGTCGAGGCACGCCAGTTGGTCGAGCTGGCCCACCGGCACCTCGACGAAGGTCGGGTGTGCCTGGTGCTGGTGGGCGGACCGCCGGGCAGCGGCAAGTCGTCGACAGCTGCAGGCATCGCGGACCAGCTGGGGTTCAGCGTCCTGTCCAGTGACCGGATCCGCAAAGAGCTGGCCGGCGTCGACGCCGAGTCCTCGCAGGCCGCGCGCTACGCCGAGGGGATCTACACCCCGGAGTGGACCGAACGCACCTACGCCGAGGTGCTGCGCCGCTCCGAGCTGCTGCTGACCATGGGGGAGTCGGTGGTGCTGGACGCGACCTGGTCGGCTGCCCGCTGGCGCGAGGCCGCCGCCCGGCTCGCCAACACGACGTCGAGCGACCTCTACCAGTTGTGCTGCGAAGTGGGCGCGTCGACGGCCGACGCGCGGATCGCCGGGAGGAGGACGACACCATCCGACGCCGACGCGCGGATTGCCGCCGCGGTCCGGGAGTCCTTCGAGGCTTGGGCGGACGCCGTCACAGTCGACACCGGGCGGCCTGTCGGAGCCTGCGTCTCCTCGGGGGTCCGGGTGATCCGTCCGCAGACCGTGACCGCGCGTCGCGCGGCCGATGATGTAGGTGGGTCGGGCACGGAAAGGTGATTGATGGCGATGCGGTTGGTGCGCCGGACCCGGGTCGGGCCGTCAGATCGGCTGTGTAAGTGACGTGGCCTGACTTTGAGTCGTAGCCCTCTCTGCCAACTGGTCCGTTCATGCGCGCATCGTTCGGCCGGCCATCGCCATGAGACGTCGTATTTTGAGGTTGACCAGTCGTCCCGTAAGCACAGCCCCGCGCGACACCCCGACCGGGGGATCGGCTCAACGCGCATACGACTACTGACAAAGCGACAGGTGCCACCCACTTGTCCCCTACCTCAGAACTGCCGGGATCATCGCCGGCGCGGCCGCTCCGATACCCCCAAAGTTGAACCACTGGGCCACTCACATGGCACTAAATGGAGCCGCCCTTACCGACGGGCCGAGTCGAGCGATCGACCAGTCGACGACTGCGTGTCGGAAGGTGTGTCTATCGGGATCGGCGATTGTCGGCAACCCTTTGGCACCACAACGAATGAAGGTTGCGGGCCACACCAACTATGACTTTGTGACTATGAGGTTATGGGCGTGTCTTGGTCGGTGCGCCGTGCTCCACGTAGTCGGCGAGCGGCTTTCCCAGCATCACCGATACGCGATACGCACCATGGGACACCTCCAAGCCGCAAAGGTCGTCCGTCGGGCAAACATTCAGACCGTGCAACTCGACATTCCTGACGGCGGCTTTCTGCAACCTCGCGGCCCGATCGGCCGGTGATCGGCGTCCGCCTTCGATGTCGTTCAGCTCCAGAGCCAACGCAAACATCAGGTCGTCGCTGTTGCGCAGCATGCGCAGGTTGTCCTCTATGTGGATCAGTGCCGGCGCCAGCGCTAGGTCCCTGATCGAATGGGGGTAGATGGTCGACACGATGGTCACCACACTTTCTGAATCTCGGATACGTTCAGCATGGGCCAGGCCGGGGACGCCGTACAGGGTCCTTCGGCCCTAATCGGGGTGCCGGTAAGAATGCTGTCACCAGCCCAAACTGCGCTGATCAGTTTTCTGCGGCTGACCGTTGACGGCGGGTGTAGGTCTGGCAGCAGAATGGGCTGCGTGGGACTGTCGCCGTTAGAAGCGGGACGTGACCTGCGCGCGACCTCAAATCGATATCGGAGCCGACGTGACCCCGTGCCCACCAATGCTTTCAACCTTCCCGACCGCCTTGCGGCAAAGGCTGATCCGGTGCTGATCGCTCGCGACGAGCAGTAGTTCGCGGCAATCGCGGAGAGCCTCCAGCGCCAGATCGCCCACCTGCAAGGTCGCCTCGACGCTCTGCGCCTTGCCCCGCGGGCGATGGGCCGGCGGCGATGGACCGGGACATGGAGGTCCATCGGCTGACCGCTCAGCTACGGGTTCTGCGACGCTTCGGCTTGGACCTGTGCCCTGGACGCATGGTCCGCGCGGGCGATCCCGAGCCTGTGTATATCGGGCGGCCGCCTCAGCAGGAACTGTGCCCGCAGGCCGATCGGCGGATCCAAGCGGTCAACGCAACAGGATCGGTCCGATCTGTTCGATCGGTTTCTTGAAGGCTAGTCGTTTTCGGGGTCTGTCGTTGAGCTCGGCGGCGACCCAGTCCAGGTCGGCTTCACTGTGCACCGATAGGTCGGTGCCCTTGGGGAAATACTGCCGCAGCAGCCCGTTCGTGTTCTCGTTGGTGCCACGCTGCCAAGGAGCGTGCGGGTCACAAAAGAAGATAGCCATGTCGGTGGCCATCCGGACTTGTTTCCAGTCACGCATCTCGACGCCCTGATCCCAGGTCAGCGACCCGCGCAGCGACGCAGGCAAGGTCTGGATCTTCGCGGCCAGGGCGGGCGCGACCTGTGCCGGTTTGTAGCCCTGGGGCAGGTGCACCAACATTGTGTAGCCGGTGGTGCGTTCTACCAGGGTGCCGATCGCGCTGGCGTTGGCCTTGCCGATGATGAGGTCGCCCTCCCAGTGCCCGGGCACGGCACGCTCATCGGCTTCGGCTGGGCGTTGGGCGATGTTGATCATGTCCGCCAGGACACGACTCTTGCGATTTGTGCCCTGGCGGTTGGGTTGGCGTAGTCCGCGCCCGGTGCGCAGGCATTTGGCCAGGTCACGGCGCAGCGCGCCGCGGGACTGGACGTAGAGGGACTGGTAGATCGTTTCGGTGGACACCCACATCTCCGGTTCATCGGGATGGTCATTTCGAAGTCTGCCAGCGATCTGTTCGGGCGAGTACTTCTTCTCCAGGTCCAGCTCGACTCGAGCCCGCAGGGCCACGTTGATCAAAAGTTTGGCCGGCTTGGGCCGGCCTGCCCGCTCATAGGCCAACGGGTGCGCAGTCGTGGCCCGGTAGGCACCTTTGCCATCACTGTTACGAGCCAGCTCCCGGCTGATCGTCGACGGCGACCTTCCCATACGTCTTGACATAGAACGGATCGACTCGCCCCCGGCACGACCCAGTGCAATCTCTTCTCGCTCACCAAAGGACAGGTAACGCCCCCGAAGCCCGCGCCCACGGCG
>JALYQD010000090.1 GCA_030856025.1 Actinomycetota bacterium | reverse complement strand
CCGAGACCGTCGTTGAGCTGATCCACCGTCATCGTGATCGTCACCGACGCAGCGAGACCACCGTGCTGGGGCATCGCCTCCGACGGCAGGTGTTCAAGCAGTTCGCAGAACGCCCGCCCGAGCTTCTGCGCATGGGTCAGGGTGCCGGTGGCGGCGTCGGAGTGCTCACCGTCCCGGTCATAGATCGCCGGGTCGTTCCTGCGCGGGGAGGCCAAACCCTCCAACACGGTTTTGAGGATCCCGGCCTGCACGGTCGGGAGCTGAAACCGCCCGCGGGTCATCCCGTCACCGGCCGACCACATACTCAGCTCGGTCCTGCCGTGCGCGATCTGTTCTTCGGTGTCGAGCTGTTTGCCCAGGTGTTCGTCGACACCGTCGGGGTCGACGACTTCGAGGATCCGGTTCGCAAGCCGTTTGAGGTCATCGAGACCGAAGTCGAGCGCCCACTCCAAAAGCTTGCCCTGCGCGACACCGCGCTCTTGGTCACCGACCCATTCGGGCAATTGCACGAGTGCTTCGCAGATGACCGTGGCCTGATCGGTACTGACCGTGCCAGCGGCCCACACCTTCCGGATCTCCTCGACCTCCTCACACAAAAGCTCAGAGCGTTTCACCAGACGATGCGCCTCGGGCCGTGAGATCCCAGCCAGGTTCTTCAACCACACCGCCGTCGACGTGGCACCGGCCAACCGGGCCAGGTCGCGATCGGCGGCGGCACCGACCAGCCGGGCGCACCACTCATCAAGACTCGCCCGAGCCCGCAACGCCGACTCGACCTCGGCGGTCAACTGCCCATCGGTCAGCGCCCACAACTCCACATCGTGGTCCCCGATGAGTGTGGTCACAATTCCCCCGAAAGCGTATCGAACGTATGTTCGATGATACCGCGAAGCAGGGACAGGTATCAAGTAGTTGTCCACACAAAACGACCGGAATCCCGGGAAAAATCAGGCCGGCCCCACGCTCGCAAAATCGGCCCCGCACCAAGCCTATTTCCCGACTAAGACAGCCGGCCAAAACGGCAGCCGGCGAAGTCCTACAACGACGCTTCGATCTCGGGCAGCCTCGCCTTGAAGGCTTCGACCCGAACCCTGGTTCGTTGTGGTTCGCCGACCTTGGCGAGATTGAGCATGCCTTCGTCACCGCGCTCCTGACCGGCCGCGATGCGCTCGCCGGCCGTCGTCATACGCGCCACCACCGCATCGAGGATCGTCATCGGCCCCCACTCGCCGTAGGCGTCGACGAGCATGTCGAGCCGGCGGACGAGGTCGTCGACGGGGATTTCGCGATAGAGCGGGATGGCGGTCCAGGCGAGGAAGGCCAGGTCGTCGATGGCTTTGCCCGGGCTGGCAAGGTCCCAGTCGACCATCGCGACGAAATGGCCGCTCTGGATGATCCAGTTGTAGGCGCCGGGATCGTTGTGGCAGATGATCTCGTCATCCCCGAGCGCGACCTCTCCCCCGCGCCACACACGCGAACCGGGAGGACGGAATCCGTCGACGAGGTCGTGGAACTCCCGCAGCCAGACGACCGCTTCCTCGAGCACGTTGTCGAGGACGATCTCCTTGTCGACGACGACGCCACGGCCCTCAACGTATGAGAGGGATTCGCGGCCCTGCTCGTCGATGCCGAGCACATCGGGGATGCCCCTCAAGCCGTTGGCGCGAAGGTGGTCGAGGAGTTCGTGCACGGCGGGAGTCCACGGCCCGGTGGGGCGGCGAACGGTCCGTCCCATACGGATCGCACCCCCGACATTGCCACCGGGGAGGGTCTCTTCCTTCTCGTCATCGCATGGCACGCTATTCATCGTGGCACACACTCATACGCACACGCAGGCCGAACCCGGACCGCCCCGCAGAGGCCTCGCGGCGCTGCTCATCGTGATCGTGGGACTCATCGCCGCCGGGGTCATCTTCGGCATGGTCACGCTCTGGCCGGACGCCGACAAGGTCCCCAGGGACCAGAATCCGTATGGCGCCGAAGGCGTCTCCACCGTGAGCGCCACGGTCAACACAGTCAAGCCTTTCAACTGCGGCAGCGGGGGCGAGGGGCCCGACGGACTGCCGACGGTTTCGGGCAATTGCGCCAAGGTCAACGCCTCGACCAAGGACGGCAATGCGATGTTCACTCTCGACGCCGGCCGCTTCAAGGCCGGCATCGAGGAAGGCGACCACATCAGCCTCGTCAAGGTCCAGCCCCCGGGACAATCGGCGTCGTATGAGTTCCTCGACTTCAGCCGCGGACTGCCGCTGACGGCTCTCGCGATCATGTTCACGGTCGCCGTCGTCGCCGTGGCCAGGTGGCGCGGACTGTTCGCGATCGTCGGAGTCGGCGTCACGCTGCTGGTGCTGACCAAGTTCATCCTGCCGGCGCTCCTTGCCGGAGAGAGCCCGCTGCCGGTCGCCGTGGTCGGTTCGGCGGCGATCATGCTCGTCGTCCTCTACCTGGCGCACGGCGTCTCGATCCGCACGACGTCGGCACTGTTCGGAACCCTTGTCGGCCTCGCTCTGACGGCCGCGCTGGGCATCGCCGCAACCGGCTGGACCAGCCTGACCGGGGTCGGCGCCGAGGACGACCAGACACTAGTTGCCGTGGCGCCCAACATCCAGATGGCCGGCGTCGTGGCCGCCAGCATGGTCATCGCCGGGCTCGGCGTCCTCAATGACGTCACCGTGACCCAGGCGAGTGCGGTGTGGGAGCTTCGCGCCCTCCAACCCGCCGCCCGCGCCCGCGACCTCTTCACCGCCGCCATGCGCATCGGCCGCGACCACATCGCGTCCAGCGTCTACACGCTGGTGTTCGCGTATGCGGGGTCGGCGATGACGATCCTGCTCCTGATCACGGCCTACCAACGCGGCCTCGCCGAGATGGCGACGACCGAACAGCTCGCCGAGGAAATCGTCCGCACCCTGGTCGGCGCCATCGGGCTGGTGCTGGCGGTGCCGATCACGACGGCCTTCGCCGTGGCCATGGCACCGCGAGCCGAGGAACCGGAAGTCGATCTCGACGAGACACCTCCCATGGACGGTGGCAGTCACCGCGGTCCGCATCATCCCACCACGGCCTGATGACGCTCGAGCTCCCGCCGTTGGCGAACGATCGGGTCACACTCCGCGCCTTCGGTGACACCGACGTCGCCCTCATCCAGGCCGCGTCGTCCGACCCGCTCATACCGCTGATCACGACCGTCCCGACGAGTGCTTCCGAGGCGGCGGCGCTGGCGTTCATCGCCCGACAGCACGACCGCTTGGCCACCGGCGACGGCTATTCGTTCGCGATCGCGGATGCCTCGACCGATGCCGCCGTCGGCCAGATCGGGCTGTGGCCGCGGGCCGTCGACCCCGGGCGAGCCAGCATCGGCTACTGGGTCGAGGAGGCGTTTCGCGGTGCGGGGTATGCAGGGGAAGCGCTCCGGCTGCTCGCCGACTGGGCCCTCGGCGTCGGAGCATTCGAACGACTCGAACTCGCCGTCGAGCCGTGGAACCGGTCGTCCTGGCGCCTTGCCGAAGACGCCGGTTTCCAGCGCGAAGGACTGATGCGTCAATGGCATCCCGTCGGCGACGAGCGCAGGGACATGTATCTGTATGCGCTGTTGCGGTCCGACGTGGCCGGGAGCACAGGCTGATCCTGACGGTCGCGTAGACGACACTGACCGATTTTCCCGTTTTCCTGTGAAAGAGTCCGGCTGATGCGAATATCGAAGAGGAGATCTCTTCGATGGCACTTGAAGACATTCGGTTGTTACTCGTTCGCCCCCAGGACCTGGTGGTTGCTTCGGTACGCCTCCTCGGCTTCCAGATCGCCGGCGACTCGGTCACGGCCGGTCCCGGCCCGGGCATCGTCGAGCTCACTCTTCCGCCGCAGGCCACCGGCGAGCTGGTGTACGACGCCGGCGTCGGGCTTGCGGGCGCCCGGCTCGGCGGGACGACCCGGGTCTCGTTCCGTGTAGGCCAGGGAACCACGGCCAGGCTCACCGCCGAGGACATCCTGACGATGGCCGACCAAGGCGCCCCGCTGTCGGAGCCGGCCCCGCCCGGGCAGGAACCCACCTCCGTCGAACTGCCCTGGCGGCTCAAGTTCGGCCCGCGTCCCAAGGCCCAGGGCGACTCACTGCTGGGCACAATGTCGGCGACACCCCTGATCGGCAGTGGCGGTGCGTTCGGTCTCTGGCACCTCCGTTTGGAGGCGGCAAGTGGACTGTCGCTCATCGCGCTGGAGGGCGATGCCGGCGACGTCGGAGACCCGGGAGTCGGCCTGGATTCGTTTGTGCCGCCGCTGCACCGGGGACAGCGCGACCGGATCCGCGCGGAAGGATCGCCGCCTCAAGAGCCGCCGACGACGCCATACATCGACCTCAGCCCGCTGGGCGGCACGATGTCCGCGAAGGGCACCTGGCCGAACTTCGCCTGGGAGCAGGAGATCGTGCTCGGCCGGGACATGGTCGTCAGGACGGAGAGCAAGGGCTTCATCTACCCGTGGGGCCACCGCGCGATCCTCATCGATGTCACGCGACGGGTCCTGACCCCGGATGCCGGTCAGGCGACCGCCGGCCTGCAACAGCATCGGCTGCTGGTGGTGCCTGACCCCGTGCGTCGTCGAGCCGAGGATGGTGCGTTGTCGAGGAGCCTCCCGTTCGACGAGGTGGAAATGCTCCAGCCGACCACGGACGTCGGCAATGACGAGGTGCCAGAAACGTTCCGCAGGATCCCGAAACGGCTCGAGCAGCTGGATGCCGACCTGTTGGCAAGGCAACAGGCTCGCGACGCCCAGAACGAAGCCGTCGCCGCCCTCTTCGGCCAGCGGATCGCCGATATCAACGCCAACTTCGACTTCGCGGCCGGCAACATCAATGCACGGCTCGCAGAGATCGGTCCCCGAATCGACCAGCTCGCCGAGATCGACCGGCTGTTCCAGGAGTTCGCCGCTTCGCACCCGGAGCCGCCCGTGGACACGACCCCGCCGCATTTCGAAGAAGAGGACCCGTTCGGGAGCGTGACCGTCGAACCGTTCGTTGCACCCGAACCCGGACCCCCGATGCTCACCCACGAACAGGCCGTCGAGCTCAACAACCTGACGGCCGAGGCCAACAATCTCGGGCTGCAACTGCAGCAGCTCGAGGCGGATCGCCAGGCGCAGCTGGCTGCGCCGGTCGGTGAAGACGATCTCTTCAACCAAGGTGGCTTCTTCGCCGAGGTGATCGGCATCGCCAGGCAGATGCGCGCCGACGTGCCCCTGTTCGAGACCTTCGTGAAGGGCATACACGACCAGGCGGACCAGGACCACGACGTCTTCGTATGGCCGCAGGCGAAGACGGGTGGTCGGCTGATGCTGCCCATCCGCTGTGACGGATTGCGAATGGTGACACCTGTGCTATTCCTTCACGACATCCACTTCGACGACAACCCAGACTTCCCGGAGTTCGCGCCGCTGACCGATCCCGACGTGCTGTTCAAGATCGCAGCCGCGTGGACGGCCAACGAGTCGCGGCGCCTACCGGTCCCGGGCATCCCGGTCGACCTCGTACGTTCCGGGACCGAACCACAGCCGGCCGACGTCTTGCCCATCCATGAGCTCACGATCAGCGGCAGCCAGGACGGGGGCGGGTTCCGCGCCGTCATCGAGGAGGCGAAGGTCACCCTCAAGGCCGTCGGCGAGCTCGTCCCGAACCTCGACGGACTGGCGAGGGTGAAGTTCGACCCCGAGTTCATCCGCAGCGGGATCGCCGACAAGGTCGCCCTGCGTCTCCCGGACGGCCTCGGCGTTGACTTCCGGCAGGCGGCAGACAAGGCCGGTGGCCTGATCTCGCCGACATTCACCGCCGACGTGCTTTCGCGCCTCGACGGGCCCGTTGATGCCCGCGCGCTGCCCGGACTGCTGCCTGGTCCGCCCGACCTGTCCGCCGCGTTCAAGGACGCCACCATCCTCGGCATCCCGCTCGGGGCGCTCGTCGACAACATTTCCCTGCCGAAACCGCTGTCGATCGTTGCCGAGCCCGGCGGCGGCGCCCGTATGTCGTGGAAGGACCTGACGCTCAAGAGCCACGGCCCGTTCGTGGTCAAGCCCAACACCAAATTCGAGCTGACCGTGGTGCGATCGCCCACGGAGACGAAGACAACCTGCCGTATCGAGGAATTCATGCTGGTGTTGCCGCCCGGCGGTGACCTCGTCAAGCTGCACTTCAAGGCCCTGACGTTCCTGCAGAAGCCCGGTCACGCCCCGGATCTCGACGTCGACGGCTTCAGGTTCGAGCTCGGGGGCGACCTCGCCCTGTTGAAGACGTTGCAGGAGAAGGTGGATTTCGGCTCCGCCGCCCCAACGGTCCGCGCCACCCCGAACGGCATGCGCGCCGGCTACACACTCGCCGTCCCAGAGGTCAAAGCCGGGATGTTCATGATGAAGAACATCTCCGCATCCGTCGGCGTCGAAGTGCCTTTCGACGGCCAGCCGATCGTCACATCGCTCGCCTTTGCCAGCCGCGAGAACCCGTTCAACCTGTCCGTGTCGATCTTCGGCGGCGGCGGGTACCTCCTGTTCGAGATCGCCGAGGAGGGCATACGCAAGCTCGAGGCCTCACTCGACTTCGGCGCCTCCGTGGCGATCAGCGTGGGCATCGCCAAAGCCGAGGTGCATGCCCTCGGCGGAGTCCGCTTCCTGCTCGCCGGCGACCAGATCAAGGTCACCGGCTTCCTGCGGATCGGTGGAAGCGTCGACGTCCTCGGGCTGGTGTCGGTCTCGGTCGAGCTTCGCGTTGAGCTGGCGTATGACGGCCAGGCACTCACCGGACGGGCCACCGCCGTGGTCGAGATCGATGTGACGTTCTGGTCAGGGTCGATCCACCTCGACAGCGGAGAGTACGTCTTCGCGGGGGCAACCGCCGTGGCCGGACCGCCCCCAGCGGCTGCCATCGAGGTGCAGGAGCCGTCCCTGGCGGACTGGCAGAAGTATCGCAAGAAGTTCGGTGCCGTATGAGTCAGCTGATCCTGATCCCTGTCCCCGGCACTACACCCGAGGGCGAACCGGTCGTGCGGGTCGTGGTCGTGCCGAAGCTGGATGCCGCGCCGACCGCCGCGGATGCGGGACTCGGCGACTGGCCCGCGACCCTCGGTGACGCGAGCTTCCAGGTGTCGATCAACGACGGGCCGCCACTGGACGTGGCGACCGCCCACGACGCCGACATCAACGTGTGGCGGTCATTCTTCGGCTCGTTGCGGGTTGAGACGGCCGCGGCGCCGGAGATCGGCGACCCGCCCGAGGTGCGGGCGACGACAGCCGACGTCATCGCAGTCGACAAGACCTACCGTGCCGCCGCCGGCGTCGACGTCGACCCGGACTCGGGCGACCAGCCCAACCTGGGCACGACGGCCGCGGCCGAGCTTCGCGAGCGGTGGTCCGCGGCAGAGCCCGAAGTCCCGGCCGCCGGCACAGCACCGGCCGCCCCGACCGCCGACTTCCACCTGGTGCTGGGCATGCTGCGCGAGCATCCGGCGGTGATGCGCCGGCTCGGACTGGTGTTCGACCTTCCCCTCCCAGCGGGCACCGCCCTAGGCGACTCGGGAACGGTCCGGATCCGCTGGCCCAACCCTCCGCCCGGGGTGCCGGAGCCGGTATCACCCCGGGCGGCATACGAGGTGGACGACGACCGCGGACTGGTGCCCGGCCGTACGGCGATCGCGAAGGCCGGCCTGCTCGACCTCGGGGACACCGACTCGTGGATGACCGCGACACTCGACATCGACAACGCGGTCAACCGGCTGCGCGACGCCGCCGCGACCGTCGGCCCGGCGCCGGCACAGGGCACCGAGACCGAGGTGGACGGCGCGGTACGACTGCCCGCCTTGCGTTCGGCGGGCATCCTCCTGCTGCGCAAGGGCCGCGAAGGCGACTTCGTCAACCGCCGCAACGCCGCCGCAACCAATGCCGCGTTGCCGTCGGTCGAGGACGCTGAACCCCTCAACGCCGAAGACCTGATGCTCGGGCTGCGGCTCGACGTCCGGCTCAAGGGAGCCCCAAAATGGACCTCGCTGGTGAGCCGGGAAGCGCACTACACCGTCGACGGCAACGACATCCTCCCGCAGGCCGAGGAAGAGGGGCATGTGAAGTCAGGGGCGGCCGTACGTCAGGGCGACGGCATACTGCGCGCCGACGAGATCGTGGCGCGGTGGAACGGCTGGAGCCTCGCCGTCCCGCAGGCGAGCCCGGGGACGCGCCACGCCGATCGACGGCAAGACCTGCCGTTCGACTTCGGCTGGGAGTTCGAGGTGCCGACGGGCTCACTGTTGCCGCTTCGCTTCGGGCGCGACTATCACCTTCGTACGCGGATCGCGGACCTGGCCGGCGGCGGCGTCGGCCCCGGCGACCGCGACATGAACACCGGGACCGGGCCGATCCCCTACACGCGGCATGAGCCGATCGGCTCCCCCACTGTGACCCTTCCCGACGGCTTCAGCGATCTGGGACCCGGCGGCGGTCTCGACATGGTCGTCATCCGCAGCGACGCCGCCGACTACCCGCGCAACGACGAACGTGTCCTGTCGGCGCCCATGACGACCCTCGACGTGGCCGAGCAGCACGGCATGCTCGACGGCTCCGACGAGGCGACCTTCCAGCGGGTCCTCCGCGCCCTCGACGGCGGTCTGCCCGACCCGGCATCGGCCGGTGTGACGATCTTCGTCGTCCCCGAGCCCGGTGGCCTGTCCGCGCGCACTCACCTTCTCGCCTGGTCCGGCGCGTGGCCCGAAACTTCGGACAAACGCCTGGTCCTCGTCGCGCGGGACGACGACGATGACCCGCCGATCGACCCCGACGGGGCGAAGGACGTGGTGCGGGTTCAGCTGGCGCCCGCCGAACAGGCGACACTCGCCCTCTCCTCGTTCCTGCGCGACGACTTCCTCGACCACCTTGCGCTGCACCAGTGGAGATCGACGGCATTGCCCCCGCAGATGGTCAAGGACGGTCGGCACCCGATGGCGACCCCGGTCCACCAGGTCACGTTCGTCCACGCCGTACGACGTCCGCTGAAGGACCCGTCCGGTACGTTGACGCCGGTCCAGGAGCCCGGGGCGATGGCGGCCGTTCTGACGCCTCAGCCTTCGCGCCTCAACATCGACACCGCGAGCACCCAACAGCTACAGATCGCGGCCGCGTGGACCGAGGTGGACGACGACGTCTCGACGCTGATGACCGGCGTCGCGGTGCAGAACGTCCCGGTCTCGCGCGGCGACGAGGCGCTGCAGCAGCAAGTGGTTCAACAGTTCGGCGACACCCGGCACCGGATGGTGACCTATTCCTACGCGGCCATAGGCCGATTCCGCCATCTCTTCAGGGCCGATGAGGACGCCGAGCGGTTTGTAGCGCGTGGTGGGGCTGCGCCGATCTCGGTAAAGAGCACCGTCCGTCCCGCGCCACCCTCGGTACGAGCGGTCGTGCCCGCATTCAGGTGGACATCGGAGACGGTCGAGACGGTCATCCGCCACGTCCGGAGCGGTGGAACTCTTCGGGTCGAGCTGCATCGCCCGTGGCATCTCACCGGCGAGCACGAGCAGCTTGCCGTCGTCGTCGAGCAGACCGAGCTGGCCCGCGACCCGATCTGGACCACTCCCCTGGTTGACCGGGTCCCCCCGTTGGCGGCATTCATCCCGGCCACGGGCGAGACACGAAAGCTCCCTGACGGGACGCCGGTGACGGTGGTCGCCTATGACACCGAGTTCACCGAGGACTGGTGGGCGGCCGATGTGGAGCTGCCCGGCATCGCGGCGGCCTCTTACCGGCCGTTCGTCCGGCTCGCCGTCGCGCGCTACCAGCGGGAGAGCCTGGCGGACCTGGAGCTTTCGGACGTCGTCCTCACCGATCTCGTGCAACTCCTTCCCGAGCGCACCGTGACGGTGGAGACCGGCGGCGCCGCCCTCCAGGTGAAGGTCGACGGCCCCGGACCGCAAGGACCCAACGAGAACCGGATCGACGTGATCGTGGAGACGCGTTCGGCGGCCACCTCCATCGATGTCTCCGCCCTCAGCCCCGCCGAGGGACTCGACGCCTGGACCGCGGCCGAGATCGTCTCCGGCCGGCTGGGCCAGCAGATCCAGGTGTCACGGCCGGCGACGGCAGCCGGAACGCTGCGCATACGCGTCCGCGAGGTCGAACTTCTCGCACCGGCAGGCGCCCCCCAGGCGGCGCAGACCGGCACGGCCGGGGAGCTCTCCGAGCGGGTCGTCTTCACCGACCTCATTCCCATCGACTGAGCGAGCCCATCACCTGAACCGACCAACCAGCTGAGGAGACCAACATGGCCGTGGTATTGAGATCGGGCGTCGGCGACGGGCAGCCCAACCGTCCCGAGGACGTGGCACTGGTGCAGCTCCTGCTCAACGGGACACCGTTCGGCGGGCTCGGCGTGAGCGGAGTGTTCGACGGCCCCACCGGCGCCGCCATCCAGGCCTTCCAGCAGCACCATTTCGGCTTCGCCGACCGCATACTCAGCCCGGGCGACATCGGCTTCCTGAGGCTGCGCGGCTCCGCCACCGGGGACCCGCTCCTCGAGGCCCAGCGGAACATGATCATTCGCGCGATGGTCGTGCACTTCGCCCAGGGAAGCGACGCCGCTATCGGAGAGGTCCCCCTCAACCTCATCCGGCCCGCCGCAGACGGGCAGGGCCAGGTCGGCGCCTGGGTCGTCGGAGCGGGCGCGGCCAGCATCCACAGCCATCCCCGCTTCGGCACGTGGGACGTGGGACGTGCAAGGGGCGATCCTCATCAAGTATCGCGAGATCGGCGAGGAAGGCAGTGAGCTCGGCAACCCGATCTCCGGCGAGCGGCATGTCCCGCCAGGCGCGGTCAGCTGGTTCGAGCGCGGCAGCCTCACGTTTTCGGCCGCGGACGGTTCGGTCACGATCGCAACTATTGCCTGAGCCGGGCGGCCTTTGTCGTCAGGTAGTGCTTCTCCGAAAGGTTTGTCGTACGGTTCGCCGCGGCGCTGTAGTGGGCGGCCGCAGCCTCGGAGTCGCCGAGCATCTCGAAGAAGTGGCCTCTGACCGCATCGAGCCGGTAGTGACCGGCGAGCGGCTCGTCGAGCGGCTCGAGCAACGCAAGGCCGGCTTTCGGTCCGTGCACCATTCCCGCGGCGATGGCCCGGTTGAGGGACACCATCGGGTTGCCCGACATCTTTTCGAGCAGGCTGTAAAGCGTGAAGATCTGCGGCCAGTCTGTGTCCTCGGCAGTCGCCGCTTCGCCGTGAACGGCGGCGATGGCTGCCTGCAGCTGGTATTCGCCGAGCGAACCGGTCTTCATCGCCTCGACAGCCAGCGCAACGCCTTCGGCGATCAGCTCGTGGTCCCAGAGAGTCCGGTCTTGATCGGCCAGCGGGATCAGCTCGCCGCCCGGGCCGACCCGGGCCGGCCGTCGCGAATCGGTGAGCAACATGAGTGCGAGCAGGCCGGTGACCTCGACGTGATCGGGAAGGAATGCGCGCACGGCCCGGGTCAGCCGAATTGCCTCGCCTGAGAGCTCCACCCGGTGCAGGTCGGGGCCGATGCTGCTGGTGTATCCCTCGTTGAAGATCAGGTAGAGCACGTGGAGCACCGAACGCAGTCGCTCAGCACCCTCATCGCCTGTGGGCTTCTGGAACGGCTCATCGGAAACCTTGATGCTCTGCTTCGCCCGGCTGATCCGCTGCCCCATCGTCGACTCCGGCACAAGGAACGCATTGGCGATCTCGGCGGTGGTCAGGCCTCCGACGGCGCGCAACGTCAGGGCGATGGCCGAGGCCGGAGTCAGCGCCGGATGGCAGCACATGAACAGCAGGATCAGGGTGTCGTCGCGCGCATCGATCTCGGCGACCGGCGGTTCCCGCCTCGACGCGGTCTCCTCGCGTTGTCGCCGGGCCGATTCGCTGCGGATCTGATCGGTCATCTTCCGCCCGGCGGTACGGATGAGCCAGGCCCGGGGGCTGTCGGGCACCCCCTCCTGCGGCCAGTGGACAGCCGCCTCGATGAGCGCCTCCTGGACGGCGTCCTCGGCGGCGGCGAAGTCGCCATACCGCCGTATGACCGCGCCGAGGACCTGCGGAGCCGACTGGCGCAGCAGGTCTTCGACGGACGGTTCGATGGTCACGACTCGATGCCGGGCAGCGTGCCCATCACCTGTCGTACCTCGATCGACTGGTTGATCGCCTTGCCACCGGGGCCCGGCGCCGACGACACCTTGGCCGCGATCTCGATCGCCCGCGCCTCGGAATCGACGTCGATCATCTGATAACCGGCGAGCAGCTCCTTGGCCTCGGGGAACGGGCCGTCGGTGACGACCGGGGCGCTCATGCCGTCGGACCTCACGAGCTTGGCGAGTTCGGGGCCGGTCAGCGCCAGGCCACCGACGAGCTCACCGCTCTCGATGAGCTCGGCATTGACCGATTGCAGGAAGTCCAGGTGTGCCCGGATGTCCGCGGGTTCCCAGTTGTCCATCGGTTCGAGGTCGGCGTCCCCGCCGTACTTCGACAACAGAAGGAATTTCGTCATGGCTTGCTCCTAGTCCTCTGCGCCCATCTTGGCGCGTTCATACAGAGGACGGAGCCGAAGGCGCGTTCTCGACATCCTCGGACGAGGCCAGCTTGCGAACTTTCTCTCGATCTCGGCGAAAAGGCCCTGGAGAGCCCTGCTACCTTGAAAAGCAAGACACGCCTCCGGAGAACGGAGCCCCGCATGACCACCACGGAGCGATGGAACTGGGACCTCCTCGAGCATGGCCCGGCAGAGGCCAGCCACACCGCGCTCCTGTTGCCCGGGGGCATGTGTACGACGGTGTTCTTCCAGGAGCTGATGGCCGAACCGAAGCTGGCGGACGTCCGGCTTGTCGCGGCGACATTGCCGGGCCACGGAGGGACTGCTGCCCCCGACGACGTCAGCATCGAGAACAATGCCCGACTCGCCTGCGAGCTGGCCGCTGACCTCGGTTGCGACGCGGTAGTCGGACACAGCCTGGGCGCCAACGTCGCGCTCGAGATGGCGGCGTCGAAATCATTCACCGGGCCACTCGTGCTGTTGGCGCCGAGCTTCTCCCGCGAGGACGAGTCGAAATTCCTCCGCGCCCTCGATCGACTCAGCAGTGTGGCGGGACACCTGCCATATGTCGCAATGCTCAAGCTCGT
>JALYQD010000107.1 GCA_030856025.1 Actinomycetota bacterium | reverse complement strand
CCCCCCCACTACCGCACCCCCGCCGGAACCCAACGCAACAGGACCTTGACCCGCAAGGTCGATGCAGAACGGTTCCTTGCCACCGTCGAGAACGCCAAGAACACCGGCTCCTTCGTCGACCCCGCTCTCGCCCGCGTGACTGTGGGCGTATGGGCCGAGCAGTGGCTGAACGGTCAGACGCACATCAAGCCAACCACCTTCGAACGCTACGAGGGTGCGCTGCGCAAACACATCCTTCCGACGTGGAAGCAGGTCAGGCTCTCGGCCGTCTCCCACGCCGACGTACAGGTCTGGGTCACGAAGCTCACCGCAAGACAGTCGGCCGCATCGGTGCGCAAGATCCATCGGGTGTTCTCACTCGTCCTGGACATGGCGGTCAAGGACGGACGCCTGACCCGCAATGTCGCGGCCAAGGTGAACCTGCCGCGCCCGGTCAAACACGAGAAGCGCTTCCTGACGCATGCTCAGGTCGACGACCTCACCCACGCCTGCGGCCACCCGGCCGAGGTCAGCAAACATCGGGCCCTCGACGAACACACCAACGAGATGTATCGACTCGTCGTGCTGTTCCTCGCCTACACCGGCGTGCGGTTCGGCGAGCTGGCCGCTCTCCGAGTGCGTCGCCTCGACCTCACCACGCGTCGCGCCGTGATAGCCGAATCGGTCACGCCCGTGCAGGGCCATGGCCTCGTATGGGGGACGCCGAAAACGCACCAGCGTCGCGAGGTACCCATCCCCCGCTTTCTCGTCGACGACCTCGCCCGGCACATCGCCGGCAAGGAGCCGGACGACCTCGTCTTCGGCGGCATCCGAGGTGGCGAAGCGCTGCGCGTCTCGGTGTTCCGCAAACCGTTCAGCGCGGCAGCGGTGGTCATCGGGATTCCCGGCCTGCATCCACACGAACTCCGCCACACCGCGGCATCGCTGGCCATCGCCTCCGGCGCGGACGTCAAGGTTGTCCAGCAGATGCACGGACACAGCTCGGCCACGATGACCCTCGACACCTACGGGCACCTGTTCGAGAACCGACTCGACGAGGTCGCCGACGCCATGGACGCGGCCCGCGAAGTCGAGCGTGGGGCACGACACGCTTGTGCGCCGCCGTTGCCTACTGTTGCCCCAGTGTTGCCCGAGCACCATTTTGGCCAGAACGTGCAAGTGCCCCTGACCGGCATCGCTGCAGGTCAGGGGCCTATTTGCTTGGTAGCCCCGACGGGATTCGAACCCGCGCTACCGCCTTGAGAGGGCGGCGTGCTAGGCCGCTACACAACGGGGCCAAGCGTGGAAAAAGCCTACCAAGACCAGGTCTCGGTGGGCTTTCGCTGGGGTACTAGGACTCGAACCTAGAATGGCGGTACCAGAAACCGCTGTGTTGCCAATTACACCATACCCCAATGGATGTGCCCCGATTCTGAAGTGCAATCGGCGCTCAAGCCAGAGGCAGACTTTACCGGATCGGCATCGTCTGGCCCAAACCGGGATCAGCCCAGGACGGCCGCCAGTCTTGCGAGCGACTTGTCGCGTCCGAGCAATTCGAGCGACTCGAACAACGGCGGCGAGATGCGGCTGCCGGTGATCGCCACACGGACCGGTCCGAATGCGAGCCGGGGCTTGAGTCCCAGGCCCTCGACGAGCGCCTCCCTGAGGGCCGCCTCGATCGTTTCGGTGTCCCAGGACGACAGTCTTTCGAGCGCCTCGTAGGCCGCGCGAGCAGTCGCGATGCCGGCTTCGTCGAGGTTCTTTGCACGGTCGGTCTCAGCGATCGAGAAGTCCTCGTCGGCGATGAACAGGAAGCGCAGCATGTCGACCGCTTCGGGCAGCAACGTCATACGTTCCTGGACGAGCGGGGTCGCTTCGGTGAGCTTGGCCTCTTGTTCGGGCGTCGGCGGATCGGCCATGAGGCCGGCCTTCTGGAAGAACGGCACCAGCCGGCGCTGCAGGTCCTCGACGGGGAGCGCGCGGACGTGCGACCCATTGATGGCTTCGCACTTCTTGATGTCGAAGCGGGCCGGGTTGGGGTTGACGCGGCCGATCTCGAATGCCTCGACCATCTCGGCAAGGCTGAACACGTCGCGGTCGTCGGCAATCGACCAGCCGAGCAACGCGAGGTAGTTGAGCAGCCCCTCGGGGAGGAAGCCCTGGTCGCGGTAGCCCAGCAGGTTGGACTCGGGATCGCGCTTGGACAGTTTTTTGTTGCCGGCGCCGGTGACATACGGCAAGTGCGCGAACTCGGGTGTGAATCCGCCGCCGACACCGATCTCGGCAAACGCTTCGTAGAGGGCGATCTGGCGCGGGGTCGAGCTCAGCAGGTCTTCGCCGCGCAGGACGTGGGTGATGCCCATCATGGCGTCGTCGACCGGGTTGGTGAGTGTGTAGAGCGGGTGGCCGTTGGCGCGCACGAGGACGTAGTCCTGGACGTTTTCGGCGCCGAACGTGATCTCGCCGCGGACGAGGTCGGTGAACACGACGTCCCGATCAGGCATCCGGAAGCGCGTGACCGAGGTGCGGCCCTCGGACTCGAACGCGGCCTTCTCTTCCGGTGTCAGCGTGCGGCACTGGCCGTCGTAACCACTCGGGCGGCCGGCGGCGCGGGCGGCTTCGCGCCGGTGTTCGAGCTCGGCGGCCGTGCAATAGCAGGGGTATGCCCGGCCGGCGGCACGGAGCTTGTCGCCCACATCGGAATAGATGTCCATGCGCTCGGACTGGCGGTACGGGCCGTTGGGGCCGCCGACCTCAGGGCCCTCGTCCCAGTCGAGGCCGAGCCAGCGCATCACATCGATGAGCAGGTCATAGGACTCTTCGCTGTCGCGGGACGTGTCGGTGTCCTCGATGCGGAACACGAACGTGCCCTTGTGATGGCGCGCGAAGGCCCAGCTGAACAACGCGGTGCGCGCCATACCGACATGCGGGTTGCCCGTCGGGGAAGGACAGAAGCGGGCGACGACGGGACGCTCTGGTGCGATGGCGGACTCAGTCACGCGAAACAACCTTGTTGGTGAGGGTGCCGATGCCTTCGATGGTGATGCTGACGTCGTCGCCGACCTGCATCGGACCGACGCCTTCGGGCGTGCCGGTCAGGATGACGTCACCGGGCAAAAGGGTCATGAACGAGGAGACATACTCGACGATGGCGGGCACGGTGAAAACCATGTCGGAGGTGCGGCCGTCCTGCTTGAGCTCGTCGCTTCCGCCGAGACTGGTCAAGCTCGTCTTCACCGACTTGTCGGCAGGGTCGAAGTTGGTCTCGATCCACGGGCCGAGCGGGCAGAACGTGTCGAATCCCTTGGCGCGGGCCCACTGGCCGTCCTTCGCCTGCAGGTCGCGCGCCGTGACGTCGTTGGCGACGGTGTAGCCGAAGATCACCTTGTGTGCGTCCTCGGCCGAGATGTCGCGGCAGATGCGGCCGATGACGACGGCGAGCTCACCCTCGAAGTGAACGTCTTCACTCTGGGCGGGGTAGAAGATCGGCTCGCCCGGGCCGATGACACTCGTGTTGGGCTTGAGAAAGATGAGCGGCTCGGCCGACACCTCGCCCCCCATTTCGGCAGCGTGCGCGGCGTAGTTCTTGCCCACGCACACGACCTTGCTGCGGGGTATGACGGGCGCGAGCAGGCGCACGTCGTCGACCTTGACCTTCTGGCCGGTCAGGTGGAATCCGGCATAAAGCGGATCTCCAGTCAGGACGGCGATCATCGGGACTCCATCGTCCTCGCCGACTACACCGAATTTGGGGTCATCATCATCGCTGGCAAATCTCGCTACACGCACAACCGACAGCCTACGGGGTGGTTCGCGGCCGACGGAGCCCGGTCTTTGGTGGAAAAGCCATTGACTGAATATTCAGTCAGGGGTAGATTGCTCTGCACGGCGGCCGGCTCCCGAACTTCGCCATGAGACATAGGAACGCACATGACACCACCCGATCAGCAACGAACGGCCCCCGGCGATCACTCGCAGGCGCCGATCCGCTCGGACCGTTTCGGCCACGTCGAGACGACGGGTGTCGAGTACATCCCCGAATCCGAACGCGACTCCTCCCCCGCCAACGTCTTCGCCGTCTTCTTCGGCGGCAACCTCGCGTTCTCGGTCATCATCTTCGGCTGGCTGCCCATCAGCTTCGGCCTCGGCTGGCGTGATGCCGTCACCGCCAGCGCCGTCGGACTGGCAATCGGCACGGTGCTCATCGCGCCGATGTCACTCCTCGGACCGCGTACCGGGACCAACAATGTCGTCTCGAGCGGTGCGCATTTCGGTGTGCGCGGACGGCTCATCGGCTCATTCCTGACCCTCACCTTCGCACTGGCGTATGCCGCGATCGCGGTGTGGACGGCCGGCGACGCGTTGGTGGCCGCGGCTCATCGCGCCTTCGGCACACCGGACAACGACCTGGTCCTTGCCCTCGGCTACGGACTGATCGCGGCCGAGATCGTCATCGTCGCGAGCTTCGGCCACGCCACCGTCGTGGCACTGCAGAAGTTCGTCATTCCCGTCGTCGGGTTCCTCCTGCTGCTGGGGGTCTTCGCCTTCGCCGGGGACTTCGATGCGGCCAAGACCGGTGGCGACTACCTGCTCGGCAGCTACTGGCCCACATGGTTCTTCTGCGTGGCCGTGTCGGTCGGCGGCCCATTGTCCTATGCGCCCACTCTTGGCGACTACACCCGCCGCGTCTCACGAACGCGCTTCAGCGACCGGAGCGTGTGGGTGGCCAGCGGCGCCGGCGTCTTTGCCGGGCTCTTCGTCGCCGCGCTCTTCGGGATCTTCACGGCCTCGACCTTCGAGCAGCTCAGTGACTCCTACGTCCGCGACCTCGTCGCAGCGGCACCGGGCTGGTACGTCCTGCCGATCGTGATCATCGCCCTCGGCGGCGGTCTCGGCCAGGGTGTCCTCAACATCTACGCCAGCGGCCTCGACCTGGAGGCGCTCATACCGAGACTGAAGCGCATCCACACCACGCTCATCACCTCGGCGATCGCCATCGCCCTCCTCTACATAGGCGTGTTCGTCATCGACGCCGTCGACGCGATCACCGCAATGACGCTGATCCTCAACGGCGTCGCCGGTCCGTGGGTCGCGATCAACCTCGTCGGCTTCCTCGTGGCGCGCCGCGGTGTCTACGACCCGGCCGACCTGCAGGTCTTCAACGAAGGACGGCGCGGTGGCCGCTACTGGTACACCGCCGGCTGGAACCTGCGGGCTGTCGTCCCGTTCGCGATCGCCTCCGTCTGCGGAATCCTCGCCGTCAACACGACGGTGTATGTCGGGCCGTTGGCCAATATCGCCGGTGGTGTCGACGTCAGCCTGATCGGATCGGGCCTCATCGCCGCACTCGGCTACCTCGTGACGCTCACGGTCTGGCCCGAACCGATCGCGCCGGCCGCGCCATCACCGGAATCCGAACCGGCCCGTGATGGAGTGATGGCATGAGTGATCGACAGAAGACCATCCTGGAAGCCGCCGCGCAGTGCATCGCCAGGAACGGCGTACGGGGACTCCGGGTGCACGACGTGGCCAACCAGGCAGGCGTCTCCACGAGTCTGCTCTACTACCACTTCAAGGACCGCGAAGGGCTCCTCGCGGCGACGCTGGAGCACATCAACGGCACGGCGAGCGACTACCGGCTCGCCGGCCCGGTCGGCGCAACCGCGCTCGAACGCCTCGAGGCGCATTTGCTCGGCGAGATCCAGGATGTCGACCAGGTATGGGCCAACTCGGTCGCCTGGAACGAGCTGCGCGCGAGCGCCGTGTTCGAGCCCGAGATCGCCGGTCCGCTGGCCCAGACGACTGCCGTATGGAATGGGGACATCACGGCGCTGATCGAGGCGGTGCAAACCGAGGACGGTCTCGCTACCGACACGGACGCGCGCAAAGCCGCCATCGTCCTCACGGCCCTCGTCGAAGGTCTTTCCGGTCGCTGGCTCACCGGCGAGCTCGACGCCGAAGAGGCCCGCCAACTCCTCCGCGACTCCATACGCAACCTCATCAGCTGAACTTCTCCACCCGATCCTCGTAAAGAACAAGGAAACCCATGAAACTCATCACCGCAACCGATCCCCTGCCCTCACTGGCCCGCGTGAACGAGTCACACCGTGCACCGCTGCGCATCGGGGTCGTCCAGCATCACTGGCGCGAAGACGGCGCCGAACTTGCCAACGTCATCCTCGACGCGATCGGCCAGGCTGCCGGCGAAGGTGCCGAAGCCGTATTCCTTCCCGAACTGACGCTGAGCAAATATCCCGCCGATGTGCGCGCGACGGGCACACCGGGCGAACGTGCCGAGGACTTGCTTGGTGGCCCGACGTTCACCTTCGCGGCCGACGCCGCGGCAAAGCACGGAGTCGTCATGCACGCCTCGCTGTATGAACGCTCTGACGGCCCCGACGGTCTCGGATTCAACACCGCGATCATGGTCTCCCCGGAGGGTGAGCTGCTCGGACGCACGCGCAAGCTCCACATCCCGGTGAGCGCCGGCTACTACGAAGACACCTACTTCCGCGGCGGCCCGGCAGACGACGCCTACCCCGTGTATGACGTCAAGGAGCTCGACGGCGCGCGCATCGGCTTGCCGACGTGCTGGGACGAGTGGTTCCCCGAGGTCGCCCGCAGCTATTCGCTGGGCGGTGCGGAAATCCTCGTCTATCCGACGGCCATCGGCTCCGAACCCACCTTCCCGGCCTTCGACACCCAACCGCTCTGGCGCCAGGTGATCGTCGCCAACGGCATCAACAGCGGGACATTCATGGTGGTGCCCAACAGGACGGGCGATGAGGGCGGGCTCACCTTCTACGGGTCCTCGTTCGTGTCCGATCCCTACGGACGCGTGATCGCCTCGGCCCCGCGCGATGAGGAAGCGGTGATCGTCGCCGACCTCGATCTGGACCAGCGCAAGGACTGGCTCGATCTGTTCCCGTTCCTGACGACACGACGCCCCGACACGTATGCGCGGCTCGCGGCTCCTGTCGACCACGCCAACCCGTACGGCGGCGTCCGATGACGTGGCTCATGCCCAGCGAGACCGCACCGCAGGACCGCGTCTGGATGGCTTTTCCGCCCGAGGGCTATTCGCTCGGTGAGTCGGCCGAGGATGCCGCCGAGGCACGAGCGACTTGGGCTGCCGTCGCCCATGCGGTCGCGGAGTTCGAGCCGGTGACGATGGTCGTCGATCCGGCGGACCTCTCCGTGGCGCGATCCTGCCTGTCGAATGAGATCGAGATCGTCACCGAACCCCTCGACGACGCGTGGATGCGCGACATCGGACCGACCTTCGTCCACGACGAGGACGGTCAGGTGGCCGGCGTCGACTGGACCTTCAACGGCTGGGGCCAGCAGGACTGGGCCACCTGGGGCAAGGATTCATATGTCGGCGGAGCCGTGATCAACCGCGCCGGCGTCAAGCAGGTGTCGTCGAGCATCGTCAACGAAGGCGGTGGCATCCACGTCGACGGACTGGGCACGGTCTTGCTGACCGAAACAGTGCAGCTCGACCCGTATCGCAACCCCGGCCTCACCAAAGCCGATATCGAGGCCGAGCTGAGCCGGACGATCGGTGGCACCCATTTCATCTGGCTCCCCCGCGGCCTGGCCCGTGACGGGGAGAAGTTCGGCACGCGCGGGCACGTCGACATCGTGGCGACCATCCCCTCGCCCGGCGTCCTGTTGCTTCATACCCAGACCGACGAGTCACATCCCGACTACGAGCTCTCCGGGGAATTGCGCCGGATGCTCGCCCGAACGCGGGATGCGCAGGGGCAGTCATGGGAGATCATCGACCTCCCTGCGCCGGACGTCCTCACCGATAGCGAAGGCTGGGTCGACTACAGCTACGTGAACCACCTGGTCGTCAACGGCGGTGTCATCGCGTGTTCGTTCGGCGACCGGCGCGACGCGGAAGCGGCAGCCATCCTCGCCGACGTCTATCCGGGCCGCAAGGTCGTCAGCGTCGACGCCCGCCCCCTCTTCGCCCGGGGCGGCGGCATCCACTGCATCACCCAGCATCAGCCGAGCGCGTTGCCGACCGCGTAGGAGGCGATCGGCCTTCGGGCCGCTAGGCCGACCCGTAGCGACGGTTGCGGGCGGCATACTCTTCGATGGCGGCCCACAGCGCAAGGCGGTCGACATCGGGCCACGCAATGTCCGAGAACACCATCTCGGCGTATGCCGACTGCCACAACAGGAAGTTGCTGGTGCGCTGCTCCCCCGATGTCCGCCAGAACATGTCCACGTCGGTCATGTCGGGCTCGTCGAGATAGCGAGCGACGGTCCGCTCGTCGACGCGGGCGGGATTGAGCTTGCCGGCCGCGGCGTCGCGGGCGATGGCCGCGGCCGCGTCAGCGATCTCCGCGCGGCCGCCGTAGTTGACGCACATCGTCAGCGTCATGACGTCGTTGTGCCTGGTGAGCTCCTCGGCCGCTTCGAGCTCCTTGATGACGCTCCGCCACAGTCGCGGACGGCGCCCGGCCCACCGCACCCGCACGCCGAGCTCATGCATCTGGTCACGGCGGCGGCGTATGACGTCGCGGTTGAAGCCCATGAGGAACCGCACCTCATCGGGCGACCGCTTCCAGTTCTCGGTCGAGAACGCATAGGCCGACACGGCCTTGACGCCGATCTCGATGGCGCCTTCGACCACGTCGAACAGCGCGGCTTCGCCCATCTCGTGGCCGGCCGTCCTCGGGAGTCCTCGGGCCTTGGCCCAGCGGCCGTTGCCGTCCATGACGATCGCGACATGGCCCGGCACCTGTCCAGGTGGAAGTGTTGGAGGAACTGCACCACTACTGTGTGGGACCGGGGCACGAAACTGACCTCGCATGTCAGCGGTCCACGTGGCCGAGCGAGCGCAGGCCCCGCTCGATGTGCCAGGAGAGGTAGGCCGCGACCATGCTGCTCGCCTCACGGCGGGAACGGTCGTCGGACTGGCCGGCCACCGCCCAGTCTCCGCTCAGCAGCGCGGCGAGCAGCGTGACGGTGAACGGCGAAGGACTGGCCGAACCGGGGACACGGCAGGTGTCGCACAGGATGCCTCCCGATGGCGCGTGGAAGGCCCGGTGGGGGCCGGGCGCGCTGCATTGGGCGCATTCGGAGAACGTCGGGGCGTAACCCGCGATCGAGAGGGCGCGCAACTGGTAGGAGTCGAGGATCAGCCCGGGGATGTGGAGTCCGCCGGCTAGCGCCCGCAGGGCACTCACCAGGAGGAGGTATTGCTGGATGGCGGGTTCGCCGTCCTCGGAGACGAGGCGTTCGGCCGTCTCGAGCATCGCGGTGCCGGCGGTGTAGGCCGGGTAGTTGCCGCCGAGCGACTTGGCGAACGGCGACAGCGTCTCGACCTGGGTGATGATGTCGAGGCTGCGGCCCTCGGCGAGCTGGAGGTCGACATTCATGAAGGGTTCGAGCCGGCCGCCGAATCGCGAACTGGTCTTGCGGACACCCTTGGCGACGGCCCGCACGAGTCCGCGATCACGCATCAGCAGCGTGATGATGCGGTCGGCCTCACCCAGCTTGTGGGTGCGCAGGACAACCGCCTGATCGCGATAAAGACTCACCTGTCCATTGTGCCGTGCGGGACCGACGAATAGTGCACGGCGGGCTCGAACCCGCCCAAGCGGATTCAGGCGGACCGGACCTCGCGGCGCGCGGCCTGACCTGCGAGCTCACCCAGGACGGCGGCCGTGACGCCGAAGCCGAAGTAGAGGCCGGGGAGCCACGGGGCTACGCCGAGCAGGGAGTTGCCCTCATCGGCATAGCTGAACACGTCACCGGCCACGAGGATCGCCTCGAATCCGGCTCCGACCACCGCCGCCACCAGGCCGCAGACAGCGGCGGCGCGGTCACCGAGCACGCACCACGTGATCGCGGCGAGCGAGACGATGAGCGTCGTCGACAGCACTTCCGAGGACCCGCGCAACAGTCCCGTCGTGGCGTAGGTGCCCATCACGGCGGCAACGCCGGCAAGACCCATACGCGGCGTGACGGCTTCGCGCAGCGGCCCGAGGCGAAGCCGCAGCTCGGCCAGACCCACCGTTGCCCCGCCCACGAGCAGCGGGAACCAGAACGGACTGCTCCAGATGAACGGCACTGACAAGTCGGGGTATGACGTGGTGCCGGTCACGACATGGATGTGGTCGCCGATCGGCGAGACGACAGCCCCGAGCAGGAACAAGGCCACCGCCAGGGGCCAGGAAAGCTTCATCACACTGAGTCCTTCGCTCAGGGGCGCCCGGTCAGCGCGCCCGCACAGACATCTTGGCAGCATGACGTCAGATCGCGAGGGATTCAGTGTCGCGAGGGATTCAGTCCAGACAGAACTCGTTGCCTTCGGGGTCTTGCATGACGATGAAGCCCGCTTCCATCGCTCCGGGTTCGAACCTCTTGAAACGTGAGGCTCCGAGGGGGACGAGCCTGGCGGCCTCTGACTCGAGTGCGGCCATGCGCTCATCGCCGGCCAGTCCGGGGGCGGCGCGGACGTCGAGGTGGACGCGGTTCTTGGCCGTCTTGCCCTCCGGAACTTGCTGGAAGAACACCCTCGAACGCTTGCCCTCGGGGTCGACGATTGCCGACCGGCTGTTCCATTGGTCCTCGGGCACGCCCCAGGCCTTCAACGCGTCGTCCCACGAGTCGAACCCCTTGGGCGGCGGCTCCTTCTGGTAGCCGAGCACCGCCGCCCAGAAGTCGGCGAACGCCCCGGGATCGGCACAGTCGAAGGTGATCTGTATGTCGAGTGTCATGACTCCAGTCTGGAACGAGCCGCCGACATTTTTCGAGAGGCTGGCCGACGGGCCAGCCGACCTACCTAGCGCGGCTCGACATCCTTGCCGTAACGATCGCCGCAGAAGGCACGGAGCCTGTGCGAGAGATCCTCCAACGCACCCGCTGCGTGATGACCGGATTCCCAGGCCGCAAACAGCCGGATGGACAACGCGCCTCGATCGGTCGTGATCCGGAGTGGGTGAAGGCCGAACCGCGGATCGTCGGACACCACCGCGACGCCGCGACCAGCGGCGGCCAGGGCCTGGGCAACCTGCGCATTGCTGCACTCCAGCATGTTCGCGAGTGACAGTTGCGCGTCCTCGAGGGCCCAGAAAAGGATCGCGCGCGGCTTGAACTGAGGTGCCATGACAATCACGGTCTCTTCCACCAGCGCCTCGAGGGGTATCTCGTCCTCAGACGCCCAGCGGTGGCCGGCCGGCACATACGCCCAGATGGGCAGGACGGCGAGCGCGAGGCTCTCCAGCGGCCGCTTCGGCGCCTCGGTCATGATCGCCAGATCGGCGCCATGGATGAGACGGGACTGGTCCTGAGACGGCTCTGCCTCCAGGACGGTCGGCACCGGATCCTCCGGGCCGAGCGTCGCGAGGAAGGGGGCAATGACATCGCTCAGCGTCGTGGTCGGCGCGGCGATCGTGACGCGTTCCAGCTTGCCCGCCGCGATCGTCTCGGCCGCGAGCTGGGCCGAGTCCGCGCGGGCGATGAGGTCGCGGGCAACGGGCAAGAACTGTCTTCCCGCGGCGCTGAGACTGAGTCTCCCGGCACGGCGATCGAAGAGCTCGACCGACAGGCTCTTCTCCAGCTGGCGAAGTTGCCGTGACAGCGAGGGCTGACTCACGTGCACCACGTCGGACGCCGCGCTCACCGAACCCGTGTCCGCGGTCGCCACAAAATATCGCAAAGTGCGCAATTCCATAGGTATGCCTCCTGGGCATAGCCTAGATCAAATATAGGTATTGGACGGCATGGTGTGTCCCAACCGAGAATGACTGTGTAAGCCATCTCACGTCTTAGCCATTTCTGGGAGCACCAAATGTCCGAACTTGCGCAGCGCCGCGAACTCAACACCCCCATTCCCGGACCCCGTTCGGTCGAACTCATGGCTCGCAAGCAGTCGGCCGTCGCGCAAGGCGTCGGTACGACGATGCCGGTCTTCGCGGCTGAGGCCGGCGGAGGCATCGTCAAGGATGTCGACGGCAATTCACTCATCGACTTCGGGTCGGGCATCGCGGTGACGACCGTCGGCAACAGCGCGCCCCGAGTCGTCGAGGCGGTCCGCGAACAGGTCGAGAAGTTCACCCACACGTGTTTCATGATCACGCCGTATGAGGGCTACATCGCCGTCGCCGAAGCGCTCAACGAGCTGACCCCGGGCGACCACACGAAGCGTTCCGTACTCTTCAACTCCGGTGCCGAGGCCGTCGAGAACGCCGTGAAGATCGCGCGCGCCCATACGAAGAAGGACGCCGTCGTCGCGTTCGACCACGCCTACCACGGCCGGACCAACCTGACGATGGCCCTCACGGCGAAGAACATGCCCTACAAGGACGGCTTCGGCCCGTTTGCCCCCGAGGTCTACCGGGCGCCGCTGTCCTACCCCTACCGCGACGCCCTTCTCGACAAAGAGGCAGCGATCGATGGCGAGATGGCCGCCAGGCGCGCGATCGACCACATCGAGAAGCAGGTCGGCGCCGGCAACCTCGCCGCGGTGATCATCGAACCGATCCAGGGCGAGGGCGGATTCATCGTTCCCGCGCCGGGGTTCCTGCCCGCGATCGTCGAGTGGTGCACGGCCAACAACGTCGTCTTCATCGCTGACGAGGTGCAGACCGGGTTCGCCCGCACCGGCACCCTGTTCGCGTGCGAACACGAAGACATCGTGCCCGACCTCATCGTCACCGCGAAGGGAATCGCCGGCGGCCTTCCGCTGGCCGCTGTGACTGGCCGCGCCGAGATGGTCGATGCCCCGCACGCCGGTGGACTCGGCGGAACGTATGGCGGCAACCCCGTCGCCTGTGCCGCCGCGCTCGCCACCATCGAGACGATCACGTCCGAGAACCTCGTGCGCCGCGCTCAGGAGATCGGGCGCCTCATGCTCGACCGCCTCCACCGTTTGCAGGCCGACGACAACCGGCTCGGCGACGTACGCGGACGCGGCGCCATGATCGCCGTCGAACTGGTCAAAAAGGACTCCACCGAGCCCGACCCGGAGCTCACCAAGGCGGTGGCGACAGCAGCACATCAGCAAGGCCTGATCGTCCTGACCTGCGGAACATACGGCAACGTGCTCCGCTTCCTGCCGCCGCTGGCGATCAGCGACGACCTCCTCAACGAGGGACTCGACATCCTCACGTCCATCTTCGGAGAAACCAAATGACCGAGACCACGACAATCGTCAAGAAGCCGTTGGACGATGCGCGCGAACAGCTCGCCGACGCCATCAAGATCCTCGGTTACGACGAAGGCATGTACGCCATGCTCGCCACTGCCCGCCGGGAGACGACCGTCAGCATCCCGCTGCGTCGCGACAGCGGCGATATCGAGCTCGTGATCGGCCACCGCGTCCAGCACAGCCTCTCGCGTGGTCCCGGCAAGGGCGGCCTGCGCTACAGCCCCGACGTCGATCTCGACGAGGTCCGCGCACTCGCCATGTGGATGACGTGGAAATGCGCCCTGGTCGACGTGCCCTACGGTGGCGCCAAGGGCGGCGTGAAGATCGACCCGCGGGACTACTCGCAGGCAGAGCTCGAGCGCGTGACCCGCCGCTACACCTCGGAGATCATGCCGATCATCGGCCCCGAGCACGACATCCCGGCGCCGGACATCGGCACCGACGAACAGACCATGGCCTGGATGATGGACACCTACTCGGTCAACAAGGGACACACCGTCCTCGGCGTCGTGACCGGCAAGCCCATCAGCCTCGGCGGTTCGCTCGGGCGCGCCTCGGCGACGTCACGCGGCGTCGTGGACATCGCGCTCGCGGCGCTTGAACATCGGGAGATCAGTCCGGTGGGCGCATCGGCAGCCGTACAGGGATTCGGCAAGGTCGGCCGCGGTGCGGCACGATTCCTCGCCGAATCCGGCGTGCGCGTCGTCGCGGTGAGCGATCAGTATGGCGCCATCAGCAGCGGCAACGGTCTCGATATCGCAGCCCTCGAGGTCCACGTCGACGAAACCGGCACCGTCAGGGACTTCCCGGGTTCCTGGCCCATCTCCAACCCTGCGCTCCTCGAGCTCGACGTCGACCTCCTTGTGCCTGCCGCCGTCGAAGGCGTCATCCACCGCGACAACGCCGACCGGGTCAAGGCGCGCATCATCGTCGAGGGCGCCAACGGGCCGACCAGTCCCGAAGCCGACCGCATCCTGGCCGACAAGGGCATCCTCGTCGTCCCGGACATCCTGGCCAACGCCGGCGGCGTGATCGTGTCCTACTTCGAATGGGTCCAGGCCAATCAGGCGTACTGGTGGTCCGAGACCGAGGTCGAAGACCGTCTTGCCACACGAATGCGCCTGGCGTGGGATCACGTCATCGCGCACGCAGCCAAGCATCAGCTGACCCTGCGCACCGCCGCCACTTGTCTCGCCGTGCAACGCGTGGCCGAAGCACACCTGAGAAGAGGTTTGTACCCGTGACCGGACTGCACACGACCATCGAAGCGCTCGAGGCCGACAAGGGCCTGTTCATCGGCGGTGCCTGGACAACAGGTTCGGCCGGGTCTTTCGACGTCGACGACCCAGCGACCGGCGCCCCGATCGCGACCGTCGCCAACGGCTCCGCCGGCGACGCCGTAGCCGCGGTCGACGCGGCTGCGGGCGCCTTCCCCGCGTGGCGTGCATTGCCCGCCCGTGAACGGTCCGAGATCTTGCGCCGCTGCTTCGAGCTCATGGTGCGCGATGTCGACCAGCTCACGGCACTCATCGCGGCCGAGAACGGCAAGCCCCGCGCCGATGCGCGTTCCGAGGTCCTCTACGCGGCGGAGTTCTTCCGCTGGTTCGCCGAGGAAGCAGTGCGCACGGCCGGCTCGTATGGCCCCTCCCCCGCCGGCGGCACCCGCACCGTCGTGACTCATCGCCCCGTCGGGGTCGCAGCGCTCGTCACGCCGTGGAACTTCCCTGCCGCCATGGCGACCCGCAAGATCGCTCCGGCGCTCGCAGCAGGTTGCACCGTAGTCCTGAAGCCTGCCGCCGAAACGCCGCTCACGGCTTTCGCCGTCGCCCGGATCATGACCGAAGCCGGCGTGCCCGCCGGCGTCGTCAACGTCGTCCCGACGACCAAGGCAGAAACCGTCGTGACGGCGTGGCTGGAAGACCCGCGGGTCCGCAAGATCTCATTCACCGGTTCGACCCAAGTGGGCCGCATACTGCTCCGGCAGGCGGCCGACCGCGTCGTCAACGCCTCGATGGAGCTCGGCGGCAACGCACCATTCGTGGTGGCCGACGACGCCGATGTCGATGCGGCAGTTGCGGGCGCCCTCATCGCCAAGCTGCGCAACGCTGGCCAGGCCTGCACGGCCGCCAACCGCTTCTATGTCCATGAGTCCGTGGTCGAGGAGTTCACCGAGAAGTTCGGCACCGCGGTCGCCGCCCTCACCGTCGGCGCAGCGGCAGACCCGGCCACCCAGATCGGACCGCTGATCAGCCAGAAGTCCGTTGACCGGGTCGCGACGCTTGTCGAGTCGGCAGTTGCCGCCGGCGCCAGGATCACACACCGCGGCGCTCTGCCCGAAGACACCAAGGGCCACTTCTACGCCCCGACCGTGTTGCGGGACGTGCCCGCCGATGCGCAGATCGTCAACGAGGAGATCTTCGGCCCGATCGCTCCGATCGTGACCTGGTCCGACGATGCAGAACTGCTTGACCTCGTCAACGCTTCGGAGTTCGGTCTCGCCGCCTATGTCTATTCGCGAAGCCTCCAGCGCGCAATGCGCCTGGGCGAGGCGATCGACGCGGGCATGGTCGGCATCAACCGCGGAATCGTGTCGGATCCGTCGACACCCTTCGGCGGCGTGAAGCAAAGCGGTCTCGGACGCGAAGGCGCGCGCATCGGCCTCGAAGCGTTCCAGGAGACGCAGTACTTCAGCCTCGACTGGCCCGAACTGCTCCCGTGACCCGCACGATCCACACCTCGTACACACCCGAAGCGAAGGAACTGACCCATGAGTGACACCGTCAAGAACTACGTCAATGGCAGGCTCGTCGAGTCCCAGGCCACCGAGTTCATTGACCTGGTCGACCCCGTGAACGGCAAGTTCATCGGAAGGTCCCCCAAATCGACCGAAGCCGAAGTCGATGAGGCCATACAGGCCGCTGCCGAGGCGTTCAAGACGTGGGGGCGGACCACGCCCTCCGTGCGCCAGAAGGCACTGCTCGAGCTCGCCGACGCGCTCGAGAAGCACAGTGACGAGCTGGTCGAGCTCCAGAGCCGCAACACCGGTCAGATCAAGTCGCTGGTCGCCTCCGAGGAAGTCGCCGTCGGCGCCGACCACATCCGTTTCTTTGCCGGCGCGGCCCGCAATCTCGAAGGCAAGGCGACCGGCGAATACATGGAGGGCCTCACGTCGAGCATTCGCCGCGAGCCCATCGGTGTCGTCGCCCAGGTCACACCCTGGAACTACCCCCTCCTGATGGCGATCTGGAAGATCGCGCCGGCTCTTGCCGCCGGCAACACCATCGTACTCAAGCCCAGCGACACCACGCCGGAGTCGACGGTCAAGCTGGCCGAGATCGCGGGCGAGATCTTCCCTCCCGGCGTCTTCAATGTCGTCAACGGCGATGGCGCGACCGGCAAGGCGCTTGTGGAGCACCCCATCCCCGGACTGGTCTCCATCACGGGTTCGGTCCGCGCCGGCATCGCCGTCGCCGTGTCTGCGGCACAGGGCCTCAAGCGGGCCCATCTCGAGCTGGGCGGCAAGGCTCCCGTGGTGGTCTTCGAAGACGCCGACATCGACAAGGCGGCGAACGGCGTAGCACTGGCCGGATTCTTCAACGCGGGCCAGGACTGCACGGCCGCTACACGGGTCCTCGTCCACGAGCGCATCCACGACGAGTTCGTCAACGCCCTCGTCGCCAAGGCCAGGTCCACCCGGCCCGGCGACCGCGATGACGAAGGCGCCGACTACGGGCCGCTCAACAACGCCGGTCACTTTGCCAAGGTGAAGTCAGTCATCGACGAGCTCCCTGCCCACGCGAAGGTCGAGACCGGTGGCAAGCAGTTCGGCACGGACGGCTTCTACTTCGAACCGACCGTGGTGTCGGGGCTGGAGCAGGATGACGCCGCGGTCCAGGAAGAGATCTTCGGACCGGTCATCACCGTGCAGACGTTCAGCGACGAGGCCGATGCGGTCGCCAAGGCCAACGGTGTCCCCTACGGACTCGCCTCGAGCGTGTGGACCGAGAACCACGGCGTCGCGATGCGTATGTCGCGGAACCTCGATTTCGGTTGCGTCTGGATCAACACCCACATCGCGCTCGCAGCCGAGATGCCGCATGGCGGCTTCGGTGCCTCCGGCTACGGCAAGGACCTGTCCGGCTACGGACTCGACGACTACACGCGCATCAAGCACGTTATGAGCTCGCTCAACTGAACCGTCGCGTTCGAGCCTTCCGCCAACAGGCATTGTGAAACATACTCAAAGAGGAATCATGAACGAAAACATCATCAGTGACGTCGTCGTCATCGGCGCCGGAGTCTCCGGGCTGACGGCGGCACATGACCTGCGCCGGGCCGGCCTCAGCGTCACCGTGCTCGAGGCTCGGGATCGCGTCGGCGGACGTCTCTGGACCCAGGTCATCGACGGGGCGACCCTGGAGCTCGGCGGGCAATGGGTCTCTCCGGACCAGGACGCCTTGATCAAGACCCTCGAGGAGCTCGACCTCGAGACCTACGAGCGCTATCGCGAGGGCGACAGCGTGTATGTCGGGCGCGATGGCGTCACGCGCCGGTTCACCGGTGACATCTTCCCCGCCTCGACGGAGACCCAGAGCGAGATCGAGCGGCTCATCGGCCTCATCGACGACCTCTCCAACGAAGTCAATCCGGCGGCACCGTGGGCGCATCCGCGGGCCACGGAGCTCGACATCATTTCGTTCTGGTCATGGCTGACCGAGCAGACCGACGACGAAGAGGCGCGCGACAACATCGCGCTCTTTGTCGCCGACGCCATGCTCACCAAGCCCGCGCATACGTTTTCCGTCCTCCAGGCGCTGCTGATGGCCTCCAGTGCGGGAGGCTTCATGCGCCTCGTCGAAGCCGACTTCATCCTCGACCGGCGGGTCATCGGCGGGCTCCAGCAGGTGCCGCTCCGCCTGGCCGAAGGGCTGGGAGACGACGTCAAGCTGAGCCAACCGGTCCGGAAGCTGGAGTGGTCAGAATCCGGTGTCATCGCGACAACCGACTCGTCCACCGTGACTGCCCGGTTCGCGATCGCCGCGATTCCACCGGTTCTGCACGGACGCATCGACTACCAGCCACCGCTGCCCCGCGCACAACACCAGCTGCACCAGCATTTGTCATTCGGGCTGGTCATCAAGGTGCACGCCGTCTACGACAAGCCGTTCTGGCGTGACAACGGTTTGTCCGGCACCGCCTTCAGCCCCTACAACCTGGTGCACGAGGCCTACGACAACACCAACCACGAGGACACCCGCGGCACGCTCGTGGGCTTCGTCTCCGACATCAAGGCCAGCGACGTCCTTTCGCTCGGCCCGGACGAGCGCCGCAAGGCCGTGCTCGAGTCGCTCGCCAGCTATTACGGCCCTGAGGCCCTCGACCCGATCGTCTACTTCGAGAGCGACTGGGCTGCCGAGGAGTGGACGCGAGGCGCCTATGCCGTCAGCTTCGATCTCGGCGGGCTGGTCCGCTACGGCCCGACTCTCCGCGAACCGGTCGGACCGATCTGGTTCTCCAGCAGTGACCTGGCCGGCGAGGGCTACCAGCATGTCGACGGCGCGATAAGGGTCGGACACGAAACGGCCACGGCCGTCATCGAGAAGTTCTCGGTCGAGAACTAGAGCCAAAACAGCACCAATTCACCGGGTCACGACGTGGCCCGTTGCCTTCGTACACCCTTTTACGTTTCAGACGGGAGAGCAATGTCCGGCACCAGACATAGTGGTTCGATCCACAAGCTCGCACATGCCGAGAAGTCACGACGCGACGTGCTGCGCGGTGCAGGGGCGATCGGACTGCTCGGCCTCCTCACGGCCTGCGGGACTCGCGGGCTCGCCAGCGCCAATCCCTCGGCGGCATTGGATCGTTCTGCACAGGAACGGTTCATGACGTGGGGCAACTGGTCGGCATACCTCGACACGGCCGACGACGGAGTCGGCCATCCAACCCTGGACGCCTTCATCAAGAAGTCCGGGATCGATGTCCAGTATCGCGAAGACATCGAGGACATGCAGACGTTCATCGGCAAGATCCAGGGACAGATGTCCCTGGGCAAGGACGTCGGCTACGACATCGTCGTCCTCACCGACTGGATGGCTTCGCGCATGATCCGTTTCGGGTTCGTCCAGGATCTCGATCTTGCGCGAATCCCCAACATGGCCAACCTCCTGCCCGCGCTCAAGAAGGTTGACTTCGACCCGGGTCGAACGAAGTCGCTGACATGGCAGACAGGATTCGCCGGACTGGCCTGGAACACCGATCGCATTCGCGGCGGGATCCAATCCGTCGAGGACCTGTGGAAGCCCGAGCTGAAGGGCCGGATTTCCGTCGTGTCGGAGTTTCGGGACACCATCGGAGTCCTCATGCTGGCGCAAGGCGTCGATCCCTCGTCGGACAGCTGGGGCGACGACGAGTTCGACACGGCGATCGACACCCTGCAAAAGCACGTCTCGAGCGGACAGATTCGCCAGATCCAGGGCAACTCCTACACCCAGGCGCTCGCTTCTGGCGATGCGCTTGCCGTCATCGGTTGGGCCGGCGACGTCATGCAGCTCAACTTCGAGGCCGAGGGTGAGGCATACGGGTTCGCGCTGCCGGACTCGGGCGGGATGCTGTTCAGCGACAACCTCATGGTCCCCATCGGTTCTCCGCACAAGGCCAACGCCGAGAAGCTTTTCGACTACTACTACGAACCAGCAGTCGCGGCGCAAGTCGCGGCATACGTGAACTACGTCTGCCCGGTCGTGGGCGCCCGCGAAGAGATGGCCAAGATCGACGAATCGCTCGTCGACAACGAATTGATCTTTCCCTCGGACAAGACACTCGGGAACACCCGGGTCTTCCGGACTCTCACGAAGACCGAGGAACAGCGTTACCAACAGAAATTCAATGCGGTGATGGGGACATGACCAACAGAAGGGTGAAGTCGATGACTTCTTCGGGTACAGATCTGGACATCGTGAACGTGTCAAAGCATTTTGACGCCTTCACGGCGGTGGACGACATCACGATCCATGTCCCGGGTGGGTCGTTCTTCGCCTTGCTTGGGCCTTCGGGATGCGGAAAGACAACGACTTTGCGCATGATCGCCGGACTGGAAGCCCCCTCCTCGGGGTCGCTCCTGCTCGGTGGCGTGGACGTAACACACACTCATGCGCACACACGCCATGTGAACACCGTCTTCCAGTCGTATGCGCTCTTTCCGCACATGAGCGTGGTGCAAAATGTCGCCTTCGGGTTGAAGCGGCGCCGTGTTGCCGAGAGCACCGAGAAGGCCATGGCCATGCTCGAACTCGTGCAGCTCGATCATCTGGCGGCTCGCCGGCCCTCGCAGCTCTCCGGCGGCCAGCAACAGCGGGTTGCCCTCGCCCGCGCGATCGTCAACACTCCGGAGGTCCTCCTCCTGGACGAACCGCTCGGCGCCCTGGACCTGCGGCTTCGCCGCCAGATGCAGGGCGAGATCAAGAACCTCCAGAGCGAGGTCGGCCTGACATTCATACACGTCACCCACGATCAGGAAGAAGCCATGACCATGGCCGACACCGTCGCGGTGATGAACAAGGGCAAGGTCGAGCAGATGGGATCACCCCGCGAACTCTACGAAGCGCCTTGCTCGGCATTCGTGGCGAACTTCCTCGGCCAGTCCAACCTCGTGTCCGGCGAAATCGTGGAGCAGGGATCCCACAGCGTCGGTGTCCACGCCGGTGGGCTGAAGATCAACGCCCGTCGCCCGTCCGAGCTCGCCCTCCAGCGTGCCGTGCTGGTCGGCGTCCGCCCGGAGAAGATCAGACTCGCGCCGACACCGGACGAGGCACCTCCGGGCGCCAACGTTGCGGGTCCCGGCCGGATCCTGGACGTCTCATTCACCGGCGTGAGCACGCAATACAAGGTGGATGTTCCCGGCATCGGGATCATTTCGGTCTTCGCCCAGAATCATGGGTCCGAGCGGACATTCGCACTCGGTGACACGGTCCATGCGGTCTGGCTTGTCGCGGACACCTTCGTCGTCAAGGATGACGATCCGACCGCAGGCATCGAGTTCGTCGACCCGGCTGTAGAGCCGGTCCTGGCGGGTCAGCCGTGACCATTTCCACTCTTCCACGCGCCGATGAGCCGGACCTGTCCGACCCGTCCGATCGGTCCGACGCTGAATCGACGGCGGCGCGAAAGCGCTCGCGTACCGGATGGCTGCTCGCCTTGCCGGGGACGCTCTACCTCGTCCTCTTCTTCGCGATACCGGTCTTCGCGCTGCTCGCGACATCGCTCTATGAGCCGATCCCCGGCGGCGACCTCGGCGACTATCGGCCCGCGCTGCGCTTCCAGAACTACACGGATGCGCTCTTCGGCGAGAACCAGTACTGGCAGACCCTCGTCAGGTCCTTCGCCTACGCCATGATCGCCACCGTCGCGGCGTTGTTGATCGCCTACCCGACGGCATACCTGATCGCCGTACGCCTGCGGGGACGACGCCTGCTGCAGAGCATCCTGCTCGTCTGCATCATTGCGCCGTTCTTCACCAGCTTCATCCTGCGGACCATCGCGTGGAAGCAAGTGCTCGCCGATGATTCGATGGCGGTGTCCGGCCTGAAGTTCTTGCACTTGCTGCCGCACGACGCTCACCTGACGGCGACTGGTTTCGCCGTGGTCGCCGGACTCACCTACAACTTCCTGCCCTTCATGGCGCTGCCCATCTTCGCGAGCCTGGAACGCCTTGACGTACGGCTGCTCGAGGCCGGAGCCGACCTCTACGCCTCGGCGTTCACGACGTTCCGCAACATCACCCTCCCCCTGTCGATCCCCGGAGTCGTCGCCGGGACGCTCTTGACGTTCATCCCGGCCACAGGCGACTACGTCAACGCCGCCCTGTTGGGCAACCCGAACACCACAATGATTGGTCAGGTCATTGACGCGCGATTCTTCACCGTTCTCGACTATCCCACCGCGTCCGCGCTGTCATTCACGCTCATGGCGATCATCCTCGTGATCGTCAGCGTGTATGTCCGCAAGGCCGGGACAAAGGACCTGCTGTGACCATTCCTGCTCTTTCACGGCTCCGCCCGACCTTCCTGACGAGCAGCCGGCCGGGGCGAGGTTGGCTCATTCCGGCAATCGGCGCCTGCTGCATCGTCTTCCTGCTGACACCCATCGCCTATACGGTGGCGTTCTCCTTCAACGACGCCGGCCGGTCGAACCTGCAATGGCGAGCCTTCACCCTGGACAACTGGACCAACCCGTGCGGCGCCCCAAGGGTCTGCTCCGCAGTGGGCAACTCGCTGGTGATCGGTGGTTTCTCGACGCTCATTGCGACCGCGTTGGGCACCGCCCTCGCGATCGCCCTGGTGCGGCATCGATTCAGGATGCGGTCGGCGCTGGATGCGCTCATCTTCCTGCCCATGGCGACGCCTGAAGTCGTGCTGGGCGCTTCATTGCTGGCGCAGTTCCTCAACCTTCGCATCACGCCCGGATTTGCGACCGTGCTGATCGCACACGTCATGTTCTGCATCAGTTTCGTCGTCGTGGCGGTCAAGGCACGTGTCTCGACACTGGATCCCAGGCTCGAGGAGGCCGCTTCGGACCTCTACTCCGGTGGGACCTCGACGTTTTGGCGCATCACGTTTCCGTTGTTGCTGCCCGGCATTGCAAGCGCCGCGCTTCTCGCCTTCGCAATCAGCTTCGACGACTTCATCATCACGAACTTCAACTCGGGGGCGACCGACACGTTTCCGAAGTTCGTCTACGTGTCGGCCACCCGCGGCATCCCACCTCAGGCCAACGTCATCGCCACCACGATGTTCCTGATCACGGTTGTGATCGTCGTGGGTCAGCAGGTACTCGCCGCCCAGCGCCGACGGCGGGTCGAAGCCGCGTCGGCGTGAGCATCAGACGAATTCGACTCCCTGGGCGAGCGGAAGCTCGGTCGAGTAGTTGACCGTGTTGGTGCTGCGACGCATGTAGGACTTCCAGGCATCCGAGCCGGACTCGCGTCCGCCGCCGGTCTCCTTCTCACCGCCGAAGGCACCGCCGATCTCGGCGCCGGAGGGGCCGATGTTGACGTTGGCGATGCCACAGTCCGAACCCGTCGCGGACACGAAGAGCTCGGCCTCACGCACGTTGAGGGTGAAGATCGACGACGACAGGCCCTGGTTGACCTCGTTGTGGAGCGCGATTGCCTCGTCGAAGTCGTCATAGCCGAGGACGTAGAGCAACGGTGCAAACGTCTCGGACTTGACGATCTCGGTCTGCTTGGGCATGTCGATGATCGCCGGACGGACATAGAAGCCGTCACCCGAAACCTTCGCGCGGTCTCCCCCGGTGACGAGCGTTCCGCCATCGGTCGTGGCGGCGTCGACGGCCTTGGTGAAGCCGTTGAACGCGGCCTCGTCAATCAGCGGGCCGACCAGCGTCTTGGTGTCGAGCGGCGAACCGATCGGCAGCGTTTCGTATGCTGCGCGCAGGCGCGTGACCAGCTCGTCCCTGATGGAGTTGTGGGCGATGACGCGTCGCAATGACGTGCACCGCTGACCGGCTGTGCCGACCGCCGAGAACACGATGCCGCGCACGGCCAGATCGATGTCGGCGCTGGGCGCCACGATCGCGGCGTTGTTGCCGCCGAGCTCGAGGAGCGATCGGCCGAGACGAGCGGCGACACGGGGAGCGACTGCCTTGCCCATGCGGGTCGATCCCGTCGCCGAGACGAGCGCGATTCGGGGATCATCGACGAGGATCTCGCCGACCGAGCGATCGCCGATCAGGATGGCCGAGATGTCAGCCGGTGCTCCGGCCCGACGGGCGGCTTCGGCGACGAGAGCCTGGCAGGCGATGCCGGTGAGCAACGTCTTCTCCGACGGCTTCCATACGACCGCGTCACCGCAGACGAGTGCAAGGGCGGTGTTCCAGGACCATACGGCGACCGGGAAGTTGAACGCCGAGATGACGCCGACGACGCCGAGCGGGTGCCACTGCTCCATCATGCGGTGGCCGGGACGTTCGGTCGCGATGGTGAGTCCGAAGAGCTGGCGCGAGAGGCCGACACCCAGGTCGCAGATGTCGATCATTTCCTGGACCTCACCGAGGCCTTCGGACACGATCTTGCCGGCCTCGATGGACACGAGGGCGCCGAGGTCCTCCTTGTGTTCGCGCAGGAGCTCACCGAGCTCGCGCACGAGCCGGCCACGCACGGGACCGGGCACGGAGCGCCAGTCCTCGAAGGCAGCCTGCGCCTTGTCGATGATCGTGCTGGCCTCGGCGGCGGTATGCGACGTGAGGCGGCCGATCTCGCTGCCGTCGATGGGCGAGCGCGCGATGAGATCGCCGTCGGCCGTGAAAGGGTCACCGGCGCCGAGGCGGTCGAGGATCTCGCGGGTGTGTGTGGCGATGTCCGCCGAAAAATTGGACACAGTTGTCAGACCTTTCCGAGTGTTTCGAAGCGTGCGCCGGCCTGTGTCGAGAACAGGTCCTCCAGCACGATGTCTTCCTGCTTGATGAATCCGGCGTGGGGCAGTCGGCCCTCGGACACGAGCTCGACGACGGCGACGATCGACGCGGCGGTCGTCCATGAAATGGCCCGCCACGTCCGGCCGCCGATCTCGATCGGCTTGTAGGCACGCACATAGTTTTCACGGAAGGGGTGCCCCTCCTTGACGCCTTCGACGGCAGCGTGCAGGTAGACGATGTCGTCGTTGACCGGCGGCTTGGCGGCAACAAGGATTTCGCCTGCGAGTTCGCGGCGGTCGCGCAGACCGAGCTCGTCGAACAGGAAGTGCATCTGTTCGAAGTGCCCCGGGTAACGCATCGTCTTGTAGTCGAGTCGCTGCACGCGGCCCTCATACGTCTCGCACATCGTGCCGAGTCCGCCGGAGGTCAGTGACGCCTCGAGCTCCATACCGCCGATGACGACGCGTTCGGAGTCGCTCATCGCCGGCACCATCTGACGACGGCCCGAACGCAGCACTTCGCAGTCGTTGAGGTATTCGTTGACGACGCCTTCGGACGACCAGTTGAACGCATAGCCGAGCAGCCCGGTGGGGTTCTGCGGGAGCGCGCCGACCTTGAGCTCGATCGAGCGGATCTCATCGAAGTTCTTGGCCAATGAGGCACCGACGATGCCGATGAGGCCCGGGGCGAGCCCGCACTGCGGCGCGAACGCCGAGTCCGCCATTCCCTGAGAGCGCTGCGAGGTGGAGAGCTCAATGACCCGTTTGGTCGTCGCGACGTCCTCGGTGAGGTCGAAATAGTGCACACCGCAGTCGTACGCGGCCTCGGCGACATCGATGTTGAGGTGATACGGCAGGCATGACACGACAGCGTCGACACCACGCAGCGACTCACGTAGACCGGCGACGTCCTTGACGTCGAGGGGCTTCGTCTCGAAATCCAGGCTGTCCCGCGGGGCGGCGTCGTAGCCGACGACCTTGAACCCCGAATCGGTGAGCATAACGGCGACAAGCTCGCCGACTTTGCCCAGACCGAACACGGCGACCTGATTGATGATGCGGGCCACAAATCCTCCTCAACGAGCGCGGTGGTTCGCACCGCGACAAGACGTGCGCCAACGGGTGATTGGCGTCACATCAATCGTATCGTGAGGTTGTCTCGTTTGGTGTACCGGCCGGTACAGTCCCCGCCCCGAGATGTGGGCACCTTCCCGGGGTGAGGACGTCCGACACCCCGGGCTCGTGCCCACATCTTGGGGGTTAGGGGATCGTGATCGCGATCGCGCGGTTGCCCGCCGACACCACGGCGCGAAGGGACGCGGTCACAATGTTGGCGTGGATGCCGACGCCCCAGATGATCTCCTCGCCGATCTCGCACTCGACGTATGCCGCAGCGAGGGCGTCGCCGCCCGAGGACAGGGCGTGCTCGCTGTAGTCGAGCACCCGGATCTCGGTGCCGGCGGCTCGCAAGGCGTCCACGAACGCGGCGACCGGGCCGTTGCCCTCACCCTTGAAGGACTGGACTTCACCGCGAACCCGCAGGTCGACAACTTGTTCGTCGAGGCCTTCGGGACTCGTCGTCGAGCTGAATCCCTCGAGCGCATAGGGCTCTTCGCGTTCGAGGTATTCGCTCGAGAACGCGGTCCAGATGGCTGCCGGATCGATCTCGCCGGCTTCGCCCTCGGTCAGGCCCTGGATGACGCGGCTGAACTCGATCTGGAGCCGTCGCGGCAGGTCCAGCTGGTGCTCGGACTTCATGATGTAGGCGACGCCGCCCTTGCCCGACTGGCTGTTGACCCGGATGACGGCTTCGTAGGAACGTCCGACGTCGTGCGGGTCGATCGGCAGGTACGGAGCCTCCCAGTCGATGTCCCTGACCGAGATGCCCTGCTCGGCGGCGCGGCGGTCGAGGTCTTCCAGACCTTTCTTGATCGCGTCCTGATGCGAACCGGAAAAGGCGGTGTAGACCAGGTCGCCGGCGTACGGATGGCGAGGGTGGACCGGCAGCCCCGTGCAGTATTCGACCGTCCGGCGGATCTCGTCGATGTCGGAGAAGTCGATCTGCGGGTCGATGCCCTGGCTGAACAGGTTCATCCCCAGCGTCACCAGGTCGACGTTGCCGGTGCGCTCGCCGTGGCCGAACAGGCAGCCCTCGACACGATCGGCGCCGGCCATCATGGCCAGCTCGGTGGCGGCAACCGCGGTGCCCCGGTCGTTGTGCGGGTGGAGGGAGATAGCCACGTGTTCACGGTTGTCGATGTGGCGGCCGAACCACTCGATCTGGTCGGCATACGTGTTGGGCGTGGCCATCTCGACCGTGGCCGGCAGGTTGAGGATGATTTCGCGTCCCGGTCCGGGCTTCCAGACCTCCATCACGGCATTGCAGACGTCGACGGAGAACTCGAGCTCGGCACCGGTGAAGATCTCCGGCGAGTATTGGTAGCCGAAAGCCGTGTCGCCGAGGTATTCCTCGGCATACTTCATCACGATTTCGGTGCCGCGTACGGCGATGGCGCGGCACTCGTCCTTGTCGACGTTGAACACCACACGGCGGAACATCGGCGCGACGGCGTTGTAGAGGTGCACGTTGGCGCGCTTGGCGCCGACCAGTGACTGGATCGTGCGCTCAATGAGGTCCTCACGCGCCTGCGTCAGGACCGAGATCGTGACGTCCTCGGGGATGAGCCCGTCCTCGACCAGATGGCAGACGAAGGCGAAGTCGGTCTCGCTCGCCGACGGGAAGCCGACTTCGATCTCCTTGTAACCCATGCGCACGAGCAGGTCGAACATCCGCCGCTTGCGCGCGGGGGTCATGGGATCGATCAGGGCCTGGTTGCCATCACGCAGGTCGGTCGACAGCCAACGCGGGGTTTCGGTGATGGTCTTGTCCGGCCAGGTGCGGTCCGGGATGTCGATCGGCGCGAAGGCGCGGTAGCGCTCGAACGGCATGCCGCTGGGCTGTTGGGGGGATACAGGATTGCCCTGTTCAAAAATGTTGCTGGTCATTTGTGGTCCTCGAATGCGGTTTGTCTGGCGATGGGATTTCAGCCGGTCATGACAAACTCCGCGTCGAGGGGTCCGGCTAGAGGACCTCGGCGCGGCGGCGAAGAAGGAGATTCGCGAATCGCATAAGAAAAACTTTAGCACTCACCGGCGGCACACTCAGTTCGGCGTCATCAACAGTGCGTAACTGTTGGCGACGTTGTTGATGTCGTCATACCAGTGGCTGGATCCGCTGTAGCCGCTCTTGGAGGGTACGAACTTGTATTTGCCGCCCATCAGCCCGCGGATCGTGAAGTTGCCGTTGGCGTCCGTCGTCACGATCGTGCGCACCTCACGCGTCGTCGTATCGGCCGGGTCTGCCGGTGCGGCGGTCACGGTGATCCGTGCGTTGGCCAGCGGCGTGCTGCCCGACTTGACGGTGCCGGTGACGGTCTTGCCCGGGACAACCGTCGTCGTCTGGGCCGTAGTCGTCCCGTTCGCCGTGACCACGTAGATGCTGGCGAAGTGCATGAACTTCTGCTTCTCGTTGAACGGCACTCCGGTGACGCCGTTGATGACCCACGGCGAGGTGTAGGTCGATGAGTCGTCGACCTGGCTCAGCAAGACGCAGTAGTTGCCGGCGCGAAGGCCGGGGATCTCGTAGTTGCCGGCGCTGTCCAACCGGTCGGTGCCGGCGACATCGGCGAGTCCGTCTGAACACGGGCCCGCTCCCGCATAAGCCGTCGCAACCATGGACGCGAGGGCGCCTGTGGGACCATCGACGTCGCCGACGATCTTGCCGACGCTCGCGGTGGTGCGTGCGGAGATTGCGGCCGAATAGTCGCTTCGCGCGGTCGTGCACGTGCTGTCGGAGGCGACCTTCAACCGGAAGTAGTAGGTCGTCTCACCCGAGAGACCAGTCTGGTTGGACTCCTGGGGGCCCACACTGGAGGCGGCCACACACGTGGTCTTGTCGATCCTGGCGAACGCGGTGTCCTTGGAACGCTCGACGGCGAAGTGCGTCTGACCGGCGACAGAATTCCACGTCAGCTTGACCGAGTTCTGGGTCGCGGAGTCGCGACTCAGCTCAGGTGCCTTGAACGGGTACTTGGCAGTGGTCGCCTTGACGGCGGTCGCCGTGTAGTCCGAGGCCCGGTCCTCGAACTGGGTGTATGAGTCCGGGGCTACGCCGAGGTTCGGTGCGCTCACCTGCGACACGATCTTGTAGTAGTAAGACGTGTTGGCCTTGATCGGCTCCGAGAGCGCCGCACTGTTGGACTCAAAGGTCGTCAGCTTGACGGTGACCGTGTCGCCATCGGTTGTGCACTCGAGCGGCGATCCGGTCGTGCGGCACACGTCATAGAAATAACGCGCACTACTCATGCTGGAAGCCTTGGACTGCTGGATCCGGTATGACGTCGCACCCGGGATCTTCGTCCAGCTGAGCGTGACGGAGTTCTCGGTGGAAGTGACGACCTTGAAGTCGTTGGGGGTCGACAACGGGTAGCTCGACGCGACGACCTTCAGGCCGGCCGCATTGGTGTAGTCGCTGATCCGCTCGCCGTTGTTCATCGCGGTCACGCGGAAGATGTAGGTCTTGCCGGCCTCGAACGCGCTGCACGTCCCCGCGGCGGGGGCGACACCCGAGTCGCAGTAGCCGGTCATCGTCGCTGTGACGATTCCGTTGCTCGTCGAGAAGGTCGTGCCGCTGGGGGCAGACGCCGGGATCCGGTCGCTGTCCAGATAGCGCTTGGTCGTGCCGAGTGCGCCCTGAATCCGGTAACCATTGGCCCCGGGGACTTGCTTCCACTTCAGGACGATCTTGTCCTTCGACGATCCCTCGAGGGCAAACCCCTCCGGTGGAGCCGTCGTGAAGGTGTTGGTCGACGTGGAAGCTGTGCTCGAGTAGCCCGTCAGGAGGTAAGGATCGCCGTCGTCGTCGACCTTGGACTCCAGACCGCGAACCTGGAAGTAGTAGGTGGTGTTGGGGGTCAGTCCGCTGATCGACGCCTTGTTGTCGATCGGGTAGTCGTAGCTGACACCGCTGGCAAACGTGCTCGACGTCGAGTAGCGCACGCGGTACTTGCCCGCGTTGGGCACTTCGCTCCAGCTGAGGTCGAGCCTGTCGCTGAGAACGTTGGAAATCGCGGGCTTCGACGGCGCGCCGAAGGCGTATGTAGACGTGGTGATGTTGATCGCGCCCGACCAGTCAGAGGCGTTTGAGCCGTTGGAGTAGGTCGCGCGGATGCGGAAGTAGTACTTGGTCGACGGTTCGAGGTCGCCGATCTGCCGGAAGGCATCAGCCTGCGTCTTGACGGTCGCCGGCACGCTGTACTTGGCATTGGTGAACTTCGAGCTCGTCGAGTACTGGATCGCATAGCGGTTGATGCCCGACTGGCGCTTCCAGGTCACCGTGATCGAGGCGTTTGTCTTGTCGTAGTACTTCAGCCCACTGGTGGGCGCGAGTGCGTACGCCCCGTTGGCCGGGGAGAAGCCGACAACCAGCAGGATGAGTACGAGCGGGAGCGCAAGGGCCCATCCCCAGCGTCGTGTCATGGCAGTCATCATTTCGCGTCGCAATTTCCCTTTGAGGCGCCCTGGGCCAGTTCGGTCCACTCGCGCTGATAGACGTCATAGACCGCGCGTATGGCGTTGCGCGTCGCGCCGACTGCCTTCTGTGCGTCGAATGTGATGACGTGTTCTTCGTTGTAGAGCTGGCCCGCGACCGACATGTTCTGCGTACCGGTCAGGACGCTGCCGAGGTTGCCGGTCCTCGGGC
>JALYQD010000077.1 GCA_030856025.1 Actinomycetota bacterium | reverse complement strand
GGCGACACCCGTGCCGCTGACGGGTGGCGCCGGCCCGACCCGATAACCTTGATCCACTCGTGAGCCCCCGTAGCTCAGGGGATAGAGCAACGGTTTCCTAAACCGTGTGCCGCATGTTCGAATCATGCCGGGGGCACAGCGATTCTTGGGATCAGGAATCGAGTTCGTGTGGCAAATGTGTGGCAACGATTTCAGGCAACATGGTCTCCGCGTCGAGCGAGAACGGGCTGCAAATCATAGACGCGGGCGACGGGCACATCACAGGCAACAAACTGTCCACAGTGGCCGGCACGTCAGCATCGCCCGGCCTGTTCGTTGTAGCCTTCTCGGGCAATCCGGCACTGCCTCGGACATCGTGATAGGAAACAACTGGATCGACGTCCCCCGATTCGGGGCATGTGACCGGGTGATCTGTCCAACAACATTCTCGGCGTCGCCGTCGTAAAGCAAGGAGTTGGTGTGTCCACCGTGAACTCGTTCAACAACTTCATTGCCGAGTGTTCACGCCCTGACGCCCACCCGTTGCGCAGGGTTCCCTGCCCAGATTTCCCCATCGGGCACATCCCTGGTTACGACGGCACCAGCGCCCACAATGGCCCGTCGTCCTATCACCCGATGCTCACCTTGCGAGGCAAGTACGACGGCACCCGCTCCGACTATCGCACCGTCGCCGACCGTCACAGACAGTTCCGATGTCGGACGCAACCAGATGTCACCTCGGCCGATCGTGACACCGTGCATGATTGTCACATCAGAGCCAAGATCAACGTTCGGATGAACGACGCTCCCTGTCGTGGAATGCGGTAAGCGAAGACCCGGCCCGATCGAACGCGGCTGCATGCCGACTCCGAGAAAACGGAGCAGGTATTGAGCTGCGGTGCCGCGAACTCCGCCCTTGACCTGGCGATACACGAGTCGCTCTATCAAGCGGTCGACCCGGCCTGTGACAACGCGCCATTCATCCATGCCGCGCATCGTATCCAACGAACCTGACCCCTTGCACTAAGTCCCGCAACTATGCAGCACCGGAGCATACTTCCCGGCTATTCGTATCACTGCTTCAAACGTCAACACCCGCCCTCATCGCGAGGGCGGGTGTTTTTGTGCGTTGTGGGTCGGCGTCGTTTCGTAGGGCAAACGTGTGACACGGCCACACGGCGGGTCGCTACCAGCGACTGCCAACGGTGCCCAATAGACCACGGAATACCGGGCATTATTGGCCCCATCTGCCACATCGCTACCATGCACTACTAGACGCTAGCCGGTTTCTAAACCGTGTGCCGCATGTTCGAATCATGCCGGGGGCACCCAGTGCGCGTATTGCCTAGATTGCGTGACCATTCGGGCCGTGGTTCAGGACGCCGGCTTGGCGTATGCCGCAACTCCGGTGTCCAGCATCACGCAGGCCTCGTCGCCGACGGTCCAGGCATCGTGTCCGGGCTCGAGTACGAACACGTCGCCGGCTCCGACTGTCACCTCGGTTCCGTCGTCCGAACGCACGGTCATCTCTCCGGACAGGCAGATGCCGGAGTGCCGGGTCATACACGAATCGGTTCCCGCGATCGGCTTCACATCCTCCGACCAGCGCCACCCTGGTTCAAAGGTCCCTTTCCCCAGAGTGAAATCCCCGAGAGTGACGACGTCCATGTGCCCGTGCGCCTTGAAACCCCGGGTTTCATGGGGTGATTCGATGCTTTGCTTGTCCATGACGGCCATGAGTTGGCTCCTTAGCTAGAACTCTCATCATGCTCCCGCCAATTCGGTAGGGCAAGAGGTTTTCCGACCGTGCCAGACACCTGGTGTGGCGCCTCCGGCCTCGTGGACTCACGAGACCGAAGGCGGCAACCTACGACCAGGCGCGGACGTAGTCGACCTGCGTGGTCGCCGGCAGTGGTGTGGTCGCCGGATTGAACGCATTGTCACCGATGCCCAGTGCCTGCGTCAGAACGATGATGAACGGCTCGTCGAACGGCGCCGGAGTGTCCAGCGGGTGGACAAGACAGGTTGCCCCGTCGTACTTGATCGTGATGCTCGTCGGCGTCCATTCGGCCACATAGGTGTGGAACGCCGAGACATTCGTGATCATGCAGTTGTTGTTGGTCACCGTCGGCGCAAGCGTGTCCGCCACGTAGTGGAGGTACGGGATCGCCCGGTCCGGGTACAAGCTGTAGAACTCGGCGATGTCGATCTCCCCCGAATTCGGCCACCCGCCATACTTCGATTCCTGCGGCCAAAGCCACGGCGCTTGGCCGCGGGGAACTTCGCGCGAATCTCGAAGCGTCCATACGCCTGCTTGAACTTGCCCCATGTGCTCACCGATCCGCTGGTGTACTGGGTCGTGTAGTTGAGGTGTCGAGACCGCGGCCGTTGAAGTCATCGGCGAACGTGCAATTCCAATAGTCGCCGCCGAGCTTGGGTGTGCGGGTCAGTCCGCAGGCATACGGGCCAATGGCAGTCGCTGCGCCGGCCGGTGTGGCAGTTTTAGTTTCGGCAGAGACAGGCAATGCGGGTATCGCGAGCGTCGCCAGGGTCATAGCGGACAGGGCCGCCAGGCGTTTCAGGGGTCGTTTCATTGTTGGGTCTCCCTCCCAGGTCATACGGACATACCGAGGTAGAGCCACCCGAAACATCACAATCGGCGGGTCCGGCGCGCTCCCTTTTCGCGACGAACCCTGTCTCCCTCTTAAGCCGAAAGATCAAACGTGCAACTTGAGGTTGGGAGGAATTTTGCAAAAATTTTGCGACCGGGGCACGTTCAGGACCAGACGCGGACGTAGTCGACCTGCGTGGTCGCCGGAAGTGGTGTGGACGCCGGGCCGAAGGTGTTTTCGCCGATGCCCAATGCCTGCGTGAGCACGACGATGAACGGCTGGTCGAACGGGGCGGGCTTTTTCAGCGGGGCGGCAGGATTCCACGAGTGCACGAGGCACGTCGCCCCGTCATACGTGATGGTGATCGACGTCGGCGTCCAATCCGCCGCATAGGTATGGAACTCGGACACGTCGTCGATCAGGCAGCTGGTGTTGGTGGCACTCGGGTCGGGCCCGGGCTGGGTGTAGTGCAGATAAGGGATGACTCGGTCGGGGTGCCTGCTGTAGGCCTCGGCGATGTCGATCTCCCCCGAATGCGGCCACGGACCGTACGTCAGCTCTTGGGGGTATAGCCACAGCGCGCTCTGGAGTCCGGCTGTCTGGGACTCCGGGAACCTGGCCCGGATCTCGAACCTGCCATACGTCTGGGCGAACCGTCGCCACGTGCTCACCGAGCCGCTCGTGTACTGCGTGTAATAGCCTCCCCCGGGGCCCGCGCAGGCGAACGGCGCGGCCTCCTGTTGCACGGTGAGGTTGAGCATGCCCCCGGACACCGAGACGTTGTTGGCGGTGTCGACGAAGCACTCCGCACCAGAGTGATAGCCGCTGTCCGACGTCTTCTGAGCCAACCACTTCGAGGTGTCGAGGCGGCGACCGCCGAATTCGTCGGAGAACGTGCAGTACCGGAAACCGGTGCCATACCTGGGGACGATCGACAGATCGCATTCATTGCTCGATGCGGCCGCAAAGGGTTGGCGCTGAGGATCCGGCCGTGAGTCGCGGATGTACAGCGCGAAAGCCGCCAGCAAGGCCACCGCGACGGTAGCCACCGCCAGCCGATTTGCCGCCTTCTTCACCGCACGCACCCGTTCACGCAGGACACGGTAGCGTCCAGCCCCCGCGCGACGTGGGACTTCGGATCACAAAGCGGTTTCGATGGCCCGGTGGAACGTCGGGTATGCCCAGATGGAGTTGCGCAATGTCTCCAACGGCACCTCGGCCCGGAGGGCGACGGCCAGCGCCGACAGGGTCTCGCCGCCCATCGGCCCGGCGCTCGTCGCACCGACGAGGACATCCCGATCGGCGTCGATGATGAGCTTGATGAAGCCGTCGTTGCCCGCCTTGTGTATCCAGCCGCGGGCACTCTCCGGGATAGGGGCGCTGCCGATCTGGACGTTGATGCCTGCATCGCGGGCCTGCTTCTCGGTCATGCCGACGGCGCCCACCTCGGGATCGGTGAACGTCACGCGCGGCATGCCCTTGTCGTAGCCGCCGAGCTCCTCGCCGAGGATCGCTTTGACCACCCGAGCCGACTGATACATGGAGACGTGGGTGAATGCGCCACGGCCGACAATGTCGCCGATTGCCCACAGGCCGTCCTTGACCTGCATCGAGTCGTCGACCTCGAGGAATTTGCCCGACGCATCCACGCCGACGGTGTCGAGGCCGATGTCGTCGAGCCGCGACTGCCGGCCGGCAGCGACAAGAAGCTGTTCGGCTGTGTGGACGGCATCGGCGCACTTCACGGTGAACCGCGAGCCGTCATGGGCGACGTTGTCGATCGTCACCCCCGCACGGATGTCGAGTCCTTCCTCGGTGAGAACCCGTTCGAGGAGCTGGCTGGCCTCGGGCTCTTCTGGGCCGAGGATGCGCGGTGCGACCTCGAGCACTGTGACGGCCGTGCCAAATCGTGAGAATGCCTGAGCGAGCTCGAGCCCGATGGCGCCACCGCCGATCACGATCAACGAGGCCGGGGCCTCTTCGGCCTTGAGGGCATCACGATTGGTCCAATAGGGCGCACCGGACAGGCCCTCGATCGGCGGGATGGCGGCCCGGGTGCCGGTGTTGAGCACGACGCCTTTGGCGGCCACGAACTTCGTGTCACCGACCTGGACCGTGCGGTCACCCGCCAGCGCTCCGTGCCCCCGGACGAACGTCACGCCGGCGTCGGTCAGCCTCTTCACCGCCACGGCATCGTCCCAGTTGTCGGTGGCTTCCTCGCGGATGCGCTTGGCAACGACGGAAAAATCGGGCTGGGCGCTGGCGCTCCCGGCAATACCCTCGACCCGGCGTGACTCGGCAAGCAGGTTGGCGGCGCGGATCAGCATCTTCGATGGAACACAGCCCCAGTAGGGGCATTCGCCTCCGACGAGCTCGGCTTCGATCGCCACCACGGCGAGCCCAGCTGTCGCCAGCTTGTTGGCGACAGCTTCGCCGCCCGGACCGGCTCCGACAAGGACAACATCACATTGCTGATCACTCATTGGCCCATTCTGCGCCATTCACACGGACCGCGCCACCGTTGATCCGGCCCTATGCTCGTGCCATGAATCCACGCAGGTCACTGCTCATCCTCGTCGGCGCAGTGGTGGCGTTCGTGATCACACAGGTGTTCCTGAGCGTCATACTCGGCGACCTCATGCCGAAGCTGCTCGAGCTGGAAACGACGTTCTCCGACGACAGGTTCACCGGCATCCTGAGCGGTCTGAGCGACGCCGAGATCACCAGGCTGCAGCAATCCCTCCGGCTCGACTTCGTGTATGCGTTGCTCTATGGCTTCGTCCTTTGGTGGGGCGTCCGGACGGTCAACGGCCTCACTCCGCTCAACCCGGGAACGTATCGACTGTGGTCGGCCGCACCTGTCGTCGCGGCGTCCCTCGACTTCGTCGAGAACCTTTCGCACCTCTACCTGATCGACCACCGTGACGCGATCACGCCTCTTGCCATCGTGCTGACCGGCAGCGTGAGCTGGCTCAAGTGGGCCCTTGCCCTCGGAGCCCTGGGCTTCCTCATCTGGCGCCTTCCGCGGGCCTTGCTTCGGTCCCGGGTCAGCCCATAGCCCTGGGACCGTGCGTGTTGAGATACAGGACAGGTCCGGGCAGGCCGTCGCCGAGCTTGCGGACCGCGGCCAACGCCTTCGCCGTGTAGACGGGTTCCAGCGTGAGGCCTTCGGCATCGGCGGCCAGCTTTTCGGCTTCGAGACTGGCCGGGGTCGTGGCGCCATAAGTTTCACCGAGCCAGTCGTCGCGCATCGTCACGTCGCCGGGTTTGATCCCCACCGGGTCGAAGACGGCACCGCGTTCGCGCAAGAGTCCTTCGGTCTTGTTGGCGAGTCCGGCGATTGCCGGCGCGTCGAGGGTGAGCGCGTCGTTGACGACCGCACCGAAGACACGTGTCTTCAGGCCGGCGAGTCTCAGGCCGAGTGCGAGTCCGGCCGCCGTTCCGCCTGAACCCACGGCCGTGACGACCGTGGCCGGCTCGGGAAGGTCACCTGCCTCGACCTGGGCGGCAATCTCGAAGGCCGTGTCGACGTATCCCAGCGAGCCGACCGGCGAAGAACCGCCGGCGGGTTGGTAGTAGGGCAGCCGTCCCCACGAGGAATGGCGGGCCAGGATCCACGGCGCCGCGGCGACGAGCCGGCGCTTGTCCCTGAAGCGGTGGATCGTGGCGCCCGACGCCCGGAGCCGGCTCAACTGGTCGCGGACATGGTCATCGACCGGTTGGTCGACGAGGCCGAGGACGGTATGGATGCCGTGGTCACGGCCATACAGCGCCGCGGCCAGTCCCCAATGTGTGCCGATGCCGCCGACCGTGAACAGAGTCGACCGGTTGCGCCTGTGTGCTTCGGGGAGGATCCATTCGAGCTTGCGGACCTTGTTTCCGCCCCAACCCCCGTCGCCGAATCCGCTCTCGTCCTTGAGCCAGACTTCGCCGGCGAGGCCGAGGTTGTCGAGGCGGCGTACGGGGGTGGGACCGTCCCCAGCCGCGCATGCCCGAGCGATTCGGCGAGTTCGGGGAAGCGCTGGTGCAGGTATGGCGGCACCGTGGTCAGCGCCAGCGCTTGACGCTGTAGGCGAGCAGGCCCCAGCCGACGAAGGCCGATGCCAGCAGGCCCAGGCTCGTGCCCCACCCCGGGACCGGCAGCCGCGGGCCGAAGTGCTGTCCCATAACGTCGAACTCGGGGATCGTCGGGCTCACCCACCACAGGATGCCGAGGGAAAAGAGCCACAGGCCACCGAGTGCGCTCATCGTGATCCGCGGCCAGGTCGCGACGCCGAGTTTTGCCGCATCGACGGCCCTGGTCCGCAACGGTTCCAGCAGCCTTTGTGCCGATACATAGTGCCGCGCCAGGAGGGCCACTCCGGAGA
>JALYQD010000168.1 GCA_030856025.1 Actinomycetota bacterium | reverse complement strand
GTCGTGCGGTTCAGAACGTGTCGGTTTGATCACCGGTCGTGGGCTCTGGCGCAGTGCGCCTGCGTCGCGTTTTGGGGATGTCGAAGCCGAGGGTGGCGTAGGCGGGGAGGTGCTTGGTATGCATCCGGTCGAGGACGGGCACGCGGGAGTCGACATAGTCGTGGAGCTCGACGTGGTGTTTGCCCTCGTGGGTTCGCAGCAGTCGGCCGACGTACTGGACGACCCGTCCCTTGAAGGCGAGGGGAAAGGCGAGGTAAAGGGTGTCGAGCTCGGGCCAGTCGAAACCCTCCCCGAGGTACGACCCGGTGGCGACGAGCACGATCCCTGCATCGGCGGGCCGGCTGGTGATGGCGTCGGCGACCGCGGCCCTGGCCTTCTTGCCGAGACCGCCCTTGAGGACGAGTGCCGTGTCGCCGAGAGCGGCGAGTCCGTCGATGATCGCTTCGATGTGGTCGGTTCGTTGCGTGAGTACAAAGCAGGTCCGCCCGCTCGACGTGGCGGCGTGTACATCCGCGCAGATCTGCGCAGTGCGCCGCTCGTCGGCGACGAGCGCGGCGAACACGGACTGGATGTGGGCGGCGTCGTCCTCACTGACCTCGGTGCCGGTCTGGTGCACGACGAGCTCCCGACGGACCAGCTCAGCGCCAGGGACCGTGCCGGGCTTGATCTCGTGGCGGGTCGGTCCGCAGTGGAACCCGATGATCGCCTCGAGCTTGTCCCGGCGGTACGGCGTCGCGGTCAGGCCGAGCCACCGGCGAGACCGGGCCCGCTGCACACACGCCGCGAACGACACCGCCGGAAGGTGGTGGCACTCGTCGACCACGACGAGCCCGTAACGCTCGAAGACGGTCGGGTCGTCACGTCGGGCCAAGCTCTGGAGCATGGCCACATCGACCACACCGGTTGGCTTGTCCTTGCCGCCGCCGATCTGGCCAATCTGCTTGGGCCCGAGACCGAGGTGCTCGGCCAGACGGGTCCGCCATTGGTCGACGAGCTCTTTGCGGTCCACGACCACGAGCGTCGGGGTGTGGTGATGGGCGATGACAGCGCAGGCCATCACCGTCTTGCCTGCCCCGGGTGGGGCGACGAGTACGCCTCGGTCGTGACCGACCAGCTCATCGACGGCCGCGGCCTGTTGCGATCGCAGCGTGCCGGCGAAGGTCAGAGCGATCGACGGTGGGTCAGCGCGATCGTCCGTGAGCTCGAGCCGGCTGTCCAGGCTGGCGACGAGCTCGGTCACTCGTTCGGTGAGGCCGCGGGGAAGGTGAAGCCACTCGAGGTCTTCGCCGTAGCAGGAGATGAATCGGGGCGTATCCCACGTCGAGAAGCGCATCCGCTGCTTCTCGTAGAACTCGGGGTTGGCGATCGACGCGAGGTGCTTGAACGCTGCCACCACGGCGGGCGGAAGCCCGGCGCGCTCGATGGAGAGCATCGCCCCGAGCCGCGCCTGGATCACCTCGGGAGGCGGCGGACCTCCCTGTCGAGCGAGCTCGGCCAGGCTCAAGGTCGGGCCGGCGTCGAGCGGTCGAAGCCTCGTGGCGAGCTCGGTCACCGCGGCCGGCGACATCCGGGCGATCGAGGACAGGAACGCCCACTGGTCCGGCCACGGCTCCATCGAGGTGGGATCGAGGAACACCGTGGTGCCCCGGGCCACGCACTCGCCCTGGAGCGGCAGGGCGATCAGGTTGCCGAACCCGGCCTTGGGGAGGAAGTCCTGCGACGGGAAGAACCGGTCGTAGCTGGACAGGTCGAGCTCGGCCCGAGCCGCCATCGCCTGACGCAGCGGTGCCGCGCCCATCGCACGCGCCTGCGTGGCAGGGACTGCGCCGTCGAAGAACACCCAGACGTGGCCGCCGTTGCCGGACCGGGAACGCTCGAGCGCAGCGGGCACGCCGTTGGCATGGCAGGCGTCAAGGTAGGCAAGAGCGTCGAGGGCCCAGGTGCCCTTGTCGAAGTCGGAGGCGAGCGACGTGCAGGTGTCGCCGCGCAGGAGCGGGTAGATGCCGACGCTTGCACCGCCCCGAAGGTGCGCGGCGAAGACTTCCGCGTTCAGTGGCAGGTAGTCCCGTGAGGTCCTTTGCCGGGACCATCGCCCATTGTTGCCGGGGACCAGCCCGACTTCCCCGTGGTGGTGTTCTCCCACCGGGTTGCGTAGACGTCCGACCGCGCCCCGAACAGCGACGCGTACAACTCCAGCTTGGCGGCGTTCGGCGCCGTGCTGTTGATTGACGGCGACGTCTGAACGTCGGGCAGCAGCATCGGCGACCACGTGCTGGCGTGGCCGTCGGCCTCCCGATGGTCAAAGCCGAGCAGCTCGCGCAATCGGGCGTTCTCCGCCCTGAGCTGATCCACCTCGGCCATGAGGTCGTCGCGGTCAGCGGCATCTTCGTCCACGGCGCCATCTTCGGCGCTGAGGAGTGTCGGATGCTGCACCCATGGTCGAGCGGCGATCGATCGGCTGTCGTCCGCAGGCGGCGGTACGCTGCAACCGACTCGTAGAGAAAGGGGAAGGCCATGTCGGACAACACAGCGACTCGAGAGAGCGGCCCGAACCCACCGACGACGATCGCTGAGATCCTTCTGGCCATCGAACCGATGGGGGACCTCCGCCAGTTCGCGATCGGTGACCTCACACCCGAGGACGAGGACGAGTTCTTCGGCATCCTCGAGGACGTCTGACCTTGACATCGGCTGTCGTCGTCGACACGATGATCGCCAGTGCCTGGCTCGGGCTGAGCGACTCCCCGCGCAAGGCGCGCTGGCAGCCCTTGCT
>JALYQD010000153.1 GCA_030856025.1 Actinomycetota bacterium | reverse complement strand
GTCATACCGATCGCGGTGATGATCTCGCCGGAGCAGAAGCCGGGCAACCAGCGCTTCTTCTGCTCTTCGGTCGTCAGGTCGACGAGGTAGGGCGCGACGATGTCGGCGTGGATCCCCACACATGAGGACAGTGCGGCGTTGACCTTGCTGAGCTCTTCGGCCCACACGGCGTTGAAGCGGTAGTCGCCGGCGGCCGATCCCCCATACTCTTCCGGGATCTCCAGGCCCAGGAAGCCCTGCTTGCCGGCTTCGAGCCAGAACTCGCGCGGGATTCCCTTGTTCTCGAGGTGCTCGTCGAGATGCGGGATCGCATTCTTTTCGAGGAACGCCCTGCACGACGCCCTGAAGGCTTCATGGTCTTCGTTGTAAATCGTCCGCTTCATGAGGTCCCTCTCAAAACACTGTCCTTCAAAAAATTGAGTCTCGCCATGTATTCTAAGCGCTTGCTTAGCATGGTGTTCATCGTGGATGCTGTCAACCACAGACCTATTGGGGAGACCATGACTGCAGTCACAGCACGGCAACGCTTGCTCGACGCCGCGGTCGAAGCCTTTGCGGACAAGGGGTTCACCGGCACGACGACCCGTGACATCGCCGCGCGGGCCGGCATGAGTCCTGCCGCCGTCTATGTGCACCACGCCTCCAAGGAGGACTTGCTCTTCGCCGTGAGCCTCTCCGGTCACAAGGACGCGATCGAGGTCATCGACAGCGCCTACGCGCGCACCACCGACCCGGTCGAGCGGATCCACAACATGGTCTACGACTTCACCAAATGGCACGCCGACCACAGTCGGGTCGGCCGCATCGTCCAATACGAGTTCCACGTCCTCGTGCCGGAGCATCGCAAGGAGATCGCGGCGATGCGCAAGGCGATCGAGGAACGTATGCGTCAGGCCCTCGAAGAAGGCATCGAGGCAAAAGCCCTCCAGGTGGACGACATCCCGGGCACGGCGCTTGCACTGCTGTCCCTGGGAATCGATGTCGTGCGGTGGTTCGAGCCGGGCGGGTCCCGCAATGCCGGTGACCTCGCCGAGCTCTATGCCGGTCTGGCCGTCCGTATGGTGACAAGTCCTGACCCAAGCAAAAAGCCCCGACCGTGAGGTCGGGGCTTTTTCTGTCGCTGGACTGAAATCAGGCCTGCAAGACTGCTTCGGCAGTGATGTGGATCGAGATCTTGTCGCCGATCATGAGCTTGTCGCCCTCGAGCGGGATGTTGAAGTCGATGCCGAACGCCTTGCGGCTGATCTGCGTGGTGGCTTCGATGCCGACGCGCGTTCCGCCCCACGGGTCCTGGCCCTCGCCGAGGAACTCGACCGCCAGCTCGACCGGCTTGGTCACGCCCTTGATGGTCAGGTTGCCGGCGACCTTGTAGTCGTCGCCGTCGACCGAGACTCCGGTGGACTCGAAGGTCATTGCGGGGTTCTCATCGACGCCGAAGAAATCGGTCGAACGAAGGTGCGCGTCGCGGTCGGGGGTGCCGGTGTTGATCGAGTCGAGCTTGATCGTCGCGGTCGCCTTGGAATCGGTGATGTTCTCCGCAGTCACGATGCTGCCTTCGAATGCCTCGAACTTGCCGCGAACCTTGCTCATGAGGTGGCGGACGGTGAAGCCGATTTCGGTGTGGGTCGGGTCGAGTACCCAGGTTCCGATCCTGATAACGGTTGCTGTGTTGGTCATGTCAATCCCTTAGGTCATTTAGTTGAGTGTTCAACTTCATACCCACCATAACAGTAGTGCAACATTCAATCATCCCCCCGGTCGAGTAAGATGGGTCACATGGACACGAAGACCGGAACCCCCTGGCTGAACGCGTCACAACAGCGCATTTGGCGCTCCTTCCTCGGCGGCACAACGGTGCTCATGGACCAGCTCGATCGCGACCTCCGGGCCAAGCACGGTCTGTCCATGCCTGAATACGAAATCCTCGTCCGTCTGTCCGAAGCGCCCAATCGTTCGGTCCGTATGGCCGAGCTGGCCGCCGCCGTTGCGCACTCGCGCAGCCGCATCACCCATACGATCGCCCGGCTCGAACGTGTCGGCCTGGTCGCGCGTGGGCAGTGTTCCGATGACGGCCGCGGAGTGTCGGCGATGTTGACCGATCAGGGCTTCGCCACTCTCGAGTCGGCCGCGCATACGCACGTGACCGGCGTCCACGACTGTCTGATCGCCAATGCCGATCCCGACGACTTCGAAGCCCTTGGACGGGTCATGCAAAACGTCGTCGAAGTCCTCGAAGGCAAACGTTTTTGACCGACCTGCTTTCTAGCCACACCGTGACGATCGTCATACGTTAGTCGCGCACAATTGAGTTGTGCACAAGTCAATCGCGTGCAACACTTTTGGTGTGAAACAGAATCTGCAACTGGACAGTCAACTGTGCTTTGCGTTGTACGCCGCCTCCCGGGCCGTGACCAGCGCCTACCGTGACGTCCTCTCCGAGCTGGATCTGACGTACCCGCAATATCTGACCTTGCTCGCGCTGTGGGAGGAAGACGGCGTCACCATCTCTGCCCTCGGGGCGCGACTCCAGCTCGACAGCGGCACGCTGTCACCGCTGCTGAAGCGCCTGGACGGTGCCGGTCTCGTCGAGCGTCGACGCAGCAGCGAGGACGAGCGGCGAGTGACGGTTCACCTGACGCCCAGCGGGTCGGACCTGCGCGAGCACGCCGACCAGGTGCAGCGTCGGGCTCTGTCCTCGGTCGACCTCACCTCGACCGAGATCGACACACTTCGAACGCTCGCCAAGCGACTCTGCGACTCCGTCGCGGCCGAGCAAACCCTTCAGACCCGATCGCCACGCGCGGTCGCCGACCCCAATTCCCACCCCGATCAACAAGGAGCAAAATGAAAGTCCTCTACACCGCAGAAGCACTCGCCACCGGCGACGGTCGCAATGGCCGCGCCCAGACCAGCGATCGTCTCGTCGACGTCGAGCTGGCCGTCCCCCGCGCGATGGGCGGCTCCGGCAACGGGACCAACCCGGAGCAGCTTTTTGCCGCCGGCTACGCCGCGTGCTTCCACTCCGCACTGCACCTGGTCGCCCGCGAAGCCAAGGCCGACCTTGGCGAATCCAGTGTCGGCGCGCAGGTCCACATCGGTCCCAACGACCTCGGTGGTTTCGGGCTTGCCGTCACCCTCGAGGTCGTCATACCCGACCTGCCGCACGATCAGGCCCTCGTGCTGGCGCAGAAGGCACACCAGGTGTGCCCCTACTCCAACGCCACGCGCGGCAACGTCAACACCGAACTGAAAGTGACAAACGACTGATGACAGCTCCGACACGCACCCGGCAGATCCACCTCGCCTCCCGCCCGCATGGCTGGCCCACCAAGGACAACTTCCGTCTCGTGGAGACCGAGCTGCCCGCGCCGGCCGAAGGTGAGGTCGTCGTGGCCAATCGATACATGTCGGTCGACCCCTACATGCGCGGTCGTATGAATGACGTCAAGTCCTACGTGCCGCCGTTCCAGATCGATCAGCCGCTGGACGGCGGGGCCGTCGGCGAGGTCATCGCCTCGTCGAGCCCCGACGTGAAAGTCGGGCAGGTCGTGCTGCACGGTGCCGGTTGGCGCGAACACGCCACCCTGCAGGCCTCCGCCGTCACGGTCGTCGACGCGCAAGTGGCGCCGGCGCCGGCCTACCTCGGCGTCCTGGGGATGCCGGGTCTCACCGCCTACGCGGGCCTGATGGCCGCGGCGAAATTCCAGCCCGGAGACGTTGTCTTCATCTCGGGCGCGGCAGGGGCCGTGGGCTCCCTGGTGGGTCAGATCGCCCGACTCAGCGGCGCCTCACGCGTGATCGGCAGCGCCGGGTCTGCGGACAAGGTCAGCCGGCTGCGTGAACTGGGCTTCGACGCCGCGTTCAACTACAACGACGGACCGGTCCTCGCGCAGCTGGAACAAGCGGCTCCCGACGGCATCGACGTCTACTTCGACAACGTCGGCGGCGAACACCTCGAGGCCGCGATCTCGGCATTCAGGCCTGGCGGGCGCGCATGCCTGTGCGGGGCCATCGCCCAATACAACGAGACGGAGGCTCCTGCTGCTCCCCGTAACCTGGTCCAGGTCATCGGCAAACAGCTCACGCTGCAGGGCTTCCTCGTCGGCAAACATCAGGACCTGGTCCCGGAGTTCCACCAGAAGATGACGGCTTGGCTCGCCAATGGCGACATCATCGCCGATCAGACCCTACGCGAAGGTCTTGACGAGGCTCCGCAGGCCTTGATCGACCTCATGAGGGGCGCCAACACCGGCAAGATGGCCGTTCGACTCTGACGGCGCACTGCTGACTCGTCCCCAAGATTTGGCCGATGATGCACCCGGATTCGCCGATTCTCGGTCAATCCAGGTGCATTGGCGGCCAAATCTTGGCGGCGGGGTCAGTCGCGGGTGAGCTTGCGGTAGGTCATGCTGTGCGGTCGGGCCGCGTCCTCGCCGAGGCGCTCGACCTTGTTGATCTCGTAGTCGGCGAAGTTGCCCTCGAACCAGAACCAGCGCGCGGGGTCATCGCGATTGCCCTCCCACGCCAGGATGTGCGTGGCAACGCGGTCGAGAAACCACCGGTCGTGCGAGACGACCACGGCACAACCGGGGAAGTCCAGCAACGCGTCTTCAAGTGACTGCAGGGTTTCGACGTCAAGGTCGTTGGTCGGTTCGTCGAGCAGCAACAGGTTGCCGCCCATCTTGAGCGTCAGCGCGAGGTTGAGGCGGTTGCGCTCGCCACCGGAGAGCACCTTGACCGGTTTTTGCTGATCGGGGCCCTTGAAACCGAAGGACGCCACGTATGCGCGGCTCGGGACTTCGTAGTTGGCGACCTTGATGAAGTCGAGCTCGCCCGAGACGAGTTGCCAGACGTTGAGCTTTTCGTCGACGCCGCCACGGCCCTGGTCGACATACGAGATCTTGACGGTCTTGCCGACCTCGAGCGCACCCTCATCAGGTTGCTCCTCCCCCACGATCATGCGGAAAAGCGTCGACTTGCCGACACCGTTGGGGCCGACGACGCCGACGATGCCGGCGCGCGGCAGGTCGAAGGTCAGGCCGTCGAACAGTTCGCGGTCGCCGAAGCTCTTGTGCAGGTCCTTCGCCGTGAGCACGACGTCGCCGAGGCGCGGGCCGGCCGGGATGTTGATCTCCTCGAAGTCGAGCTTGCGGTTGCGTTCGGCTTCGGAGGCCAGCTCTTCGTAGCGGCCGAGACGGGCCTGGTTCTTGACCTGGCGGGCCTTGGCGTTGGAGCGCACCCACTCAAGCTCCTTGGCCAGGATCTTGGCGCGCTTGGCGTCCTTCTTGCCTTCCACGATGAGCCGCTGCTGCTTGGTCTCGAGGTAGGTCGAGTAGTTGCCTTCGTACGGGTGTGCCTTGCCACGGTCGAGCTCGAGGATCCATTCGGCGACGTTGTCGAGGAAGTAACGGTCGTGGGTGATGGCGAGGACGGCGCCGGGGTATTTGGCGAGGTGCTGCTCGAGCCACAACACGCTTTCGGCGTCCAGGTGGTTGGTGGGCTCGTCGAGCAGCAGCAGGTCGGGCTGCTCGAGCAGGAGCTTGCACAAGGCGACGCGGCGGCGCTCGCCACCACTGAGGTGGTCGACCAGTTCATCGGGCGCCGGGCACCGCAAGGCGTCCATGGCTTGCTCGAGGCGCGAGTCGAGGTCCCACGCGTTGGCGTGGTCGAGATCGGTCTGCAGGTCGCCCATTTCTCCGAGCAACGTGTCGTAGTCGGCGTCGGGACTGGCGAGCTCCTCGCTGATCTCGTTGAACCGGTTGAGCTTGCCCTTGATCGTGGCGACGGCTTCCTCGACGTTTTCGAGGACGGTCTTGCCTTCGGTGAGCGGCGGCTCCTGCAGGAGGATGCCGACTGTCGCGTCGGGATCGATGATCGCGTCGCCATTGCTGGGGTGATCGAGCCCCGCCATGATCTTGAACATCGACGACTTGCCAGTGCCGTTGGGGCCGACGACACCGATTTTCGCTCCGTGGAGGAAGGAAAGCGTGACGTTGTCGAGAACGACCTTGTCGCCGTGGGCTTTGCGGACATTGCGGAGGGTGAAAACGTATTCGGCCATGATGGCCAAGCGTATCGGGCACGGTCCAATGCGAATCAGGCAGCAGTAGCGGGTCGGGTCTGCTCGTCGAGGGTTTCGAGGACGGCGACGTCTTCGCCGCTGTCGGCGGCACCCGGCGCTTGCCGTTCGACCCGGGCATAGCGGGTGATGCCCCGGTTGAGGTCGTGGGACACGACGTGGGCTTCGACGACTTCGCTTTGACGCGCTTCGCCGTCCTTGGTGGTCCAGGACTGGGTGCGAAGACGGCCGATCACGACGACCGGGTCGCCTACCTTGAGCGACTCGGCGACGTTCTGGGCGAGCGAGCGGAAGACCTTGATCGTCATCCAGGTCGTTTCGTGGTCCTTCCAGGTGCGCGTGTTGGTGTCATACCAACGGGGCGTCGAACCGACACGGAACATTGCCCACGGCACGCTCGCGCCCTCGCGCAGCTCGATGGCCGTGCCGACATGGCCGTACAGCGTCACGGCGTTTTCGTTGTTGTTCATGGATAACTCCTCGGTCTGGGAGTTCCAGCCTCGAGGCGTGAGGCCTCGCCCACAAGCAGGCATAGCCCGTTTGTGGACAACGCGGTCGCCCGAAGGGGTTGTGGATCAGCCGATGGCTTTGAGCAGGCCTTCGCGGTGACGCGCATACGCGGCGAGCTCGGCCTCGATGGGCTCGACGACCTGCGACTGGGCGACGTCGCCGATGGCCTGGCGCAGCAACCGGTCGGCGCGCCTGGCCTTTAACCGACCGGACAGACGACCGGCGAAGCGAGACAGGATGGCCAGGCCGATGCCGAATGCCACGCCGGCGACGGCGAGGAGGGTCGGTGCAGGGAAGCCCGCGACGTCCTGCGGGTCGGACAGGTTGAACTGCGTGACGTCGGCGACGAACAGGGCCAGCAGCCAGCCGAGACCGGCAAGCGCGGCGACGAAGAAGAGCCATTGGAGGATGTTGACGAGCCGCCACCACAGGGATGGCCGCGAGACGCCGAGATCAGTGGACATGACCGCCTGGTCGAGTGCGTCGGTGATGTCGGCGCTCTTGGAGGTCGACGCTTCGCGGATGGCCCGTTCCCAGGGTTTGCCGAGGCCCACGGAGGCCTTTTCGGCAAGGTCGCGGATCGCCACCTCGGCACTCGCACGCTGCACGTGGGTCGGCGAAGGTATGGACGAGCGGGCCAAAGCCGAGTTGGACATGTCAGCACCGACATGGAGGTCCTTGAGAGGATCGCGGCGCAAGCGACCGAGCCAGCGTGTGACCGGCCAGCCGGTGGCGATCGAGGCGCGTCGACGCGTCGAGGAGGCGATGGCATTGACGACGAGGGGCACGCCGGCGCACTGGACGAGCGCCTGGTCGAGGTGTTCGCGGTCGGCCTGGCCGATGCCGGGGACGGACGCCGTCCCACTCTTCTCGGCGATCGCCGAAGCGACGGCGCCGATGTCGGCGCTGAGCCTGCTCTTGGCGGCGGCCTTGGCTCGGATGCGCTTGGCGAGCTCGCGTTTGAGATCATCGACGCCGTCACCGCGCGTGGCCGACACTCCGATGACCATGACATCGCCGAGACCTTCGGAGGCGAGGATGCGTTCGACATCCTTGAGCGCGGTCTTGCGTTGCTCATAGGGGATGCGGTCGATCTGGTTGAGCACCACGATCGTCACGTCGACGTGCGACGCCATCGGCTTGATGTAACGGTCGTGGATCGCGGCGTCGGCATACTTCTGCGGATCGAGGACCCAGATGAGCAAGTCGGCGTAGCGCACCAACCGATCCATCTCGAGGTGATGGGAGACCTCGGTGGAGTCGTGGTCGGGCAGGTCGAGGAGCACGAGACCGTCGAGCTTGGTGTCTTCGCTCGAGCGGTCGAGCATGCTCATGCGGGATACCTGGTGGCGCACCGGGATGCCCATCCATTCGAGCAGTTCCTCGGCACCGTCGGGACCCCAGGCGCAGGCGAGCGCCCACGACGTCGTCGGACGGCGCACGCCCACTCCGGCGAGATCGAGGTCGGTCAGAGAGTTGAAGAGGGAGGACTTGCCCGAACCCGTCGCCCCGGCCAAGGCAACGATGGTGTGTTCGCCGGAGAGGCGGAGGCGCTCCGAAGCGCGGCCCGCGATGACCCCCGCCGGCTCGAGGAGCTCTTCGTCAAGGCGCCCGCGACCGGACTCGACGGCTTGGATCAGCCCGTCGAGGCGCGTCGACACATCATTCTGACCGCCACGGAAGATCTTCTTGGCCGTGTCCGACAATGAATTCACAGATTGATCTCTCCCTCGAGGAAATCGGCGTGGCGCGCATAGTCCGCGTTCCGGGCCGCTTCCCGCAGCGAGGCCTGGCTCGCCTTGATGGTCTCGGGCAAGTCCAGCAAATGCTCGTAGCGTTGCTTTTCGCTCTCGAGAAGGACGGCGACACGGGCTCCGAGGTCGGCGTGGGCTTGCTCGGCAAGGCGGCGTACGGCCTGATCGCCGAAGATCGCTTCCAACAGCTTCTGTCCGATGATGGCCGTTCCGCCGGCGATTCCTGCTTCACCGCCGGTGATGCCGGCCGTGTGCGAAAACATGACGATCATCAGGGCTACGCCAATGCCATTGACGCCGTAGGCCAGGAACTTCGCGGTCATCCGCTTGTCGGCGCCTTCGGTCCGCACGAGCTCGAGGACGCCTTGCTGCCAGTCGCGCACGGTGCGTTCGGCCTTCGTGCGGAAGTCGCGCGATGCCCGTTCGAGCCCCCGCGTCGAATCGAGAAGGGCGCGACCGGCTTCGTTGGACCCCCAGCTGCGGGCGACGGCCTCGGCCGCGGATTCGGCGTGCTCGAGCAACAGCATGTGGACGCCTTGCTCGACGGCCTCACTGACCTCGTTGGAGCGGGTGCGCTTGCCGGCGACGCCGTCCATCAGGCGGTCACGGATGCGGCCGACCTTTTCCTCGACCGAGCGCAGGAGCTCGCCGGTGCCGACGAAGTCCTGCCAGCGGGCCAGGACTTCGCCCCGCAACAAGGACCCGTCTCCGGTTGCCGCGGCGATGTCTTCGGCGGCCTTGTCGTAGCAGTTCTGGAGGTCGCGGTTGAGGAGCTCGGCCACCTCGATCTGCTCGTCCATGGCGTCGGCGATGTCATGGGCACTGAACACGTTTTGACGGATGGCGCCGTCGAGAGTCTGCGTGATGACCTGGGTGCGGGCGGCGGGATCGGCGGCGAGCTCATGCAGCCAGCCGACGATGTCGGCGACGGCGGCACGGGGCAGCAGGCCTTCGGTGTCGACGCCGGATTCGGGCACCGTGAACAGCGGCGAATCGCTGAGTCCACGCGACGTCATCATCCGGGCAAGGTGGCCACGGACCTCGAACACCGCATCGGCGTGCGTACGGTCGAGAACGACGGCGACCGAAGTGCTGCGTTCGGCCGCGGCGCGAAGGTAGTCCCAGGGCACCTGATCGGCGTAGCGGGCCGCAGAGGTGACGAACAGCCACAGATCAGCCGCGGCCAGCAGTTGTGCGGCGATCTCGCGGTTGCCCTTGTCTATCGAGTCGACATCGGGAGCATCGAGGATCGCCAGCCCCCGCGGAACACGCTTCGACGGTGCGAGGCGCAAGGCATACGTGTCGTTGGTCGGCGTAAGGGTACGTGGCATCTCGGGGAGGATGCGATCGGGCTGGAACCAGTGCGCGTCTTCGGGGTTGTGGACCAAGACCGGTGATCGTGTGGTCGGACGCAGGACACCGGATTCGGTGATGCGCTCCCCCACGATCGAATTGACCAGGGTCGACTTCCCTGCGCCCGTCGAACCACCGACCACGGCCAGCAGCGGAGCGTCCAGCTGCACGAGCCGTGGGAGGACATAGTCCGACAATTGGTCGAGGACGTCGGCCTTGATTTGACGCGCTTCGGCGGCCGACGGCGACTCCAACAGCAGCGACGCTTGCTCCACTTCACCGTGCAACTTGCTCAGGGCACCAAGAAGTGCGGCCGATGCGTGTTCGCCTGGCACGGCCACCCCTCTCCCTGTGTTGATATGCGCCTATGGTCTGTGGCCAGACTAGTGGAAACGTCGTGACAACGTCGCGTTGCCTAGGAGGTTTCGCCCCTCGTCAGTGCTGGTGAGGCGTGTTCCTGAGCGCCGGCGGGAAGCGCAGGTGAGGGCGGAGTTCACTCATCGAGTCGAGCATCGCGTATGTCCTCGCGATTCCGTGGGGTTTGGTGCGTCCTGTCATGACCGCGTCGTGGAGGAAAGCCATGTCAGTTGCCAACCGCTGGTAGCGCTTCACGGCTTGGCCGGCCGGCCTCCCGAATTGTTGCGAGGCATAGCGCCGGGCGGCCTTCCGATAACTGAAACGGGACAGATACGGAATCTCGTCGGGGTGGATCCAGCCGCGTTCGGACACATACAGCAGGGACCGCTCCAGGACCCTGACCTGACGCACCCGCGCGACGATGACCACTGCCGCCAGCACCAGCAGGACGACGCCGAGGAACAGGTAGCTGAGGAGGAAACCGAGGCCGCCGCCATAGCTGAGCGAGCCGTTCCACAGTCCGTGCAGGCCAATGCTCACCGCCAGCCCGATGATGCCGATGACCCACTTCGCGGCCTTGGTCTTGCGGGTGATCGCCAAACCGATCGCTATGCCGAACGCCGAGGTGAAAAGCGGGTGAGCGAACGGGCTGAACACTCCGCGCACGATGAATGTCGTGGTCACACCCTCGGCGCCGGCAATCTTGATGTCCGCCGAACCGAGGTAGGCCGCAGCGTAGTAGCCGATGTTCTCGACGAAGGCGAAACCGAGACCCACGATGCCGGCGTAGATGACGCCGTCGATGAAGCCGTCGATCACCCGACGGGCGCGCAGGAATATCAGCAACAGGAACAAGCATTTGGCCGGCTCCTCGGTCAATGGCGCCACGAACGAGGCCATGGTCTCGTCGCTGACGTCCCACGTGTTTTGGATGAAGATCTGGAGTGACAACGCGATCGCGACGGCGACGACTCCGCCCCAGACGAAGGCCGCAATCTTGTAGCGGCGCGGCTCGGGCTCATAGCGGTCGAGCCACCAGTAAGCCGCCCACAGGAAAGGCAGCGGCATGACCGCGTAGAAAACAGAGAGCCCAGCGCCGGCCGGGTCGCCGGCACTCAACGAAATGGTGACTCCGCCCGCAATGCCGGCGATCGCGGTCAGGCCGACAAGGATTTTGAGGAGTCCTCGACCTCGTTGGCGCTCGGGATCCTCGTACTTGGGCAGTTTCCGGGGGATCGCCGGGGCGACCATGGTCATGTCTTCCACAACGAAAGCCTAGGCCATGTTGCCTGTTCACACCGGGTGCGCCGATAGGCTAGGCGCAGGCGCCCGTAGCTCAGGTGGATAGAGCAAGAGCCTTCTAATCTCTAGGTCGCAGGTTCGAGTCCTGCCGGGCGCACTCTGGAGGCCGCCGGGCTAGTCTTGGCGCGGCGATGGATCCCGCCGGGGCACGAATGCCCGAACCGCAGCTGCTGATGGTTCCTGTCGAGAGATAGGAGACGTATGCCCACCCGCGAACCCGGCGATCATGAACGCCCACTCCCCCTCGATCCGGACATCGAGACCGATGAGGGCCCTGCGGGCGAGCCGCTGCCCGTCCATTTGACCTGGCAATTCATCGTGCTGGTCACGTTTGGTGGCACCGGCGGCACGGCGACACGCTATTTGCTTGACGGCCTGATCGGCACCGACGGTGGTTTCCCTCTGGCCACATTCGTCATCAACCTCACCGGCGCGCTGATCCTGGGCATTCTCCTCGAGGCATTCGCGCTGCGCGGATCCGATGTGGACCACCGTCGCAGGTTCCGCCTCCTGCTCGGCACCGGCTTCCTCGGCGGCTACACCACCTACAGCGCTCTTGCCGTCGAGACCGACACGCTGATCCGGAGCGGGCAGCCGTGGCTGGCTCTGGCCTATCCGCTCGGCACGGTCGTGCTGGGTTTGTGCGCCTCGATTGCCGGCATCGCGCTTGCCCGCAAGGAGTTCCACCGATGACGGCACTCTCAGTCGCGCTCGCGGGAGGCATAGGCGCCGCGTTGCGGTTCATCGTCGACGGAACGATCCGGGAACACTCGTCGGGACGATTCCCGTGGGCCACCGGCATCGTCAATGTGACCGGAGCGCTGGCACTGGGGTTCGTGACCGGTCTGGGCATCGGGTCGGTTCAACACACCGTCATAGGCACTGGACTTCTCGGCGGCTACACGACTTTCAGCACGGCAAGTTTCGAAACCGCTCGCCTCGCCCACGACGGCCGCTACCGCGCCGCGCTCGCCAACGGTCTCGGCATGTTGGTCGTGGCGGTCGGCGCCGCTTCGCTCGGCTTCTGGCTGGGTTCCCGCTGGTGAGCGGGGACAGTAGGGTCAGCTCGCCTTGGCGGCGCTGATGGCCTTCTGCAGGTCTTCGACGCGAGGCAACGAGACCTGCCCGTTCTGCTCAGGTCCATCGACCTTCTTGCCATCGATGAGGATGGTCGGCGTGCCGCTGTAACCGGCCTTGTCGAATTCCTTCGTGGACTTGCGGAGCCAGGGATCGAATTTCCGCGACTTGATGCAGGTCGTCAGGTCTCCCGCGCCGGCTTCCTTGGCAATCGCCGCGAGCTCGGCGTCGTCGAGGCCGGGGCCGCTCTCCGGCGACTGCTGGACATAGAGAAGGTCATGCATGGCCGAATAGGTCTTGACGTCGGTCGTGTCGAGCACGCAGAGAGCCGTGTTGAGTGCGCGGCTGGAGTATTGGTCGGTGACCGGGCTGTCAAGGAAAGAGATCGGCCGGTAGTCGATGCTGATGTCGCCGGCGGCAACAGCCTGCTTGAGGAACGGACCGTTGGCGGCCTCGAAGGCCTTGCACGCGGGGCACTGGAAGTCCTCGTACATGGTGACCGTGACCGGGTCCTTTGCGGCCTTGCCGGTGGCGATCTCGGTGTCATACACGATGCCAAAGTCCTTGGTCGTGTTTTTCGGCTCGACGTACTTGGTGGCACGCTTGTTCTCGTTGCTCGTGCTGGTGATGGCGAAAGCCGCACCGGCGATCAGGACGAGTACGACGGCGACGATGCCGATCGTGATGAAGTTGCGCTGGCGCTTGTCGGCTTTTTCGCGTTCGCGGCGCATCTGTTCGGCGCGGGCAGCTCGGTCCTGGCGTTCGTTGCTCAACGTCTTCTCCTGCTCGAAACGGTCACTGCTCCCAACGACACGGCACGCCGATTGGTTCCTTGTGACCATATCGGGCACGACAAAGCCAGCCGATCGAGGCAGGCACTAAGGTGAGTTCTCGTGAATGACAAGTTGGTATGGATCGATTGCGAAATGACCGGGCTGTCGCTGCAGACCGATGCCCTGATCGAGGTCGCCGCCCTGGTGACGGACTTCGAGCTCAACGTGATCGGCGACGGGATCGATCTCGTCATCAAACCGCCGCAGGCCGCGCTCGAGCAGATGAACGAGCTGGTCACCAACATGCACAAGTCGTCGGGCCTGATCGATGAGCTCGACAAGGGCTTGACGTTGCGCGAAGCCGAGGAGGCTGTGCTGACCTTCGTGCGTGAATTCGTGCCCGAACCCGGCAAGGCCCCGCTCGCGGGCAACAGCATCGGCACCGACCGGGCCTTCCTGGCCCGCGACATGGTCGAGCTGGAGGACTACCTGCACTACCGCGTCGTCGACGTGTCGTCGATCAAGGAGCTCGCGCGCCAGTGGTACCCGCGGGCCTATTTCGCCTCGCCGGCCAAGGCCGGGAACCACCGCGCCCTGGCCGACATCCAGGAGAGCATCGAGGAGCTGCGCTACTACCGTGCCGCCGTCTTCGTGCCTCAGCCCGGACCCGACAGCGACACCGCCCGATCACTGGCCGCCGAAGTTTCCGGGTCGATCACCGGCGCCGAAGCTTAGGCGTTAGACTCTTCCTCGCCGTGTGAGGCGTATGCCTTGCACGCGTGGTGGGCGTAGCTCAGTTGGTAGAGCCCCGGCTTGTGGTGCCGGTGGTCGCGGGTTCAAGTCCCGTCGTCCACCCCACGTTTGCCCCGGAATTCCTGCGAAATTGCAGGGTGTTCCGGGGCAAAGTCATTTCTGCGTCCACCCTTCTCCCAACCTTTGGTCACGACTTGGTGAACTTTGGGTTCGCCTCTTGTGATCTGGGTCACCGTTACTTATGGTCAGTCTGGACGTGCGCGATCCGCGCGTCATTCTTGAGAAGTTTTCCGGGGGGAAAATGAATTTCCTGAATCAGCGCCGCCCAGCCATCCGCAAGGCGGCCGTCGCACTCGCCACACTGGCCACCAGCGCCACCATGATCTCCTCGGGCATGGCGCCCGCGCAGGCCGCGCCCGAAGACCAGGTCGTCATCAACCTGCTCGACATCAACGACTTCCACGGCCGCATCGACGCCAACACGGTCAAGTTCGCCGGCACCGTGGAGCAGCTGCGCAGCGCGAGCGGAGACTCCAGCACGCTCTTCCTGTCGGCCGGCGACAACATCGGCGCCTCGTTGTTCGCTTCAGCCTCTCAGCAGGACAAACCGACTCTCGACGTGCTCAACGCCCTCGACCTCAAGGCGTCGGCGATCGGCAACCACGAGCTCGACCAGGGCGTCGCCGACCTCAGCGGCCGGGTGCAGGACGCCGCCGACTACGACCACCTCGCGGCCAATATTTACGACAAGGGCACGCAGACCCCCGTTTTCGACCAATTCAAGACGTATGACGTCGCCGGCGTCTCGGTCGCCGTCATCGGAACCATCACAGAGGAGGCGCCTTCCCTCGTCTCCCCCGCCGGCATCGCCAACGTGGACTTCGGCGACCCGGTCGACGCGGTCAACCGCGTCACCGGCGAGCTCAAGGCCTCCGCCACACCGCCGGACATCATCGTGGCGTCATTCCACGAAGGGGCCGGCGCCGGCACTCCCGACGGCGCGACCCTCGAACAGGAGATCGCGACCGGCGGAGCCTTCGCCAAGATCGTCCAGCAGACCGATCCCGAGGTCGATGCGATCTTCACCGGTCATACCCACAAGGAGTATGTGTGGGACGCCCCTGTCCCCGGCACCGACCACAACCGCCCGATCGTCCAGACCGGCAGCTATGGCGAACGCGTCGGCCAGGTCAAGCTGACCTATGACACGGCTACCGACGAGGTCGACGCCTACACAGCCGGCAACGTCGCACGCACGACAACCGCCGACGCCACCCTCATCAACACGTTCCCGCGGGTCAAGGAAGTCAACGACATCGTCGACGCCGCGCTCGCCCAGGCCGCCGTCATCGGCGGACAACCGGTCGGCAAGGTGTCAGCCGACATCACGACGGCATTCGTCGACAGCAACGGCGACGGAACCGGCGACGTCCGGGACGACCGCGCCAACGAATCGACACTCGGCAACCTCGTGGCCAACTCCTTGCGCGAATCAGTCGGCAACACCCCGCTCGGCGCCGACTTCGGCGTCGTCAACCCCGGCGGACTGCGCTCCGACCTGCTCTACAAGGGCTCGACCGGCAGCGACGCCGACGTCAACAGCGATGGCGTCATCACCTATGCAGAGGCCAACGCGGTCTTGCCTTTCGTCAACAACCTGCATTCGGTCAGCCTGACCGGCGCTCAGTTCACGAAGGTCCTCGAGCAGCAGTGGCAGACCAACCCGGATGGCAGCGTCCCGTCGCGCCCATACCTGCAGCTCGGCCTGTCCGACAACGTCACCTACACGTATGACGCCGGCCGTGCCCAGGGCGACCGGATCAACGGTGTGTTCGTCAACGGCACACCGATCGATGCGACCAAGACCTACAAAGTCGCGACGTTCTCGTTCCTGGCGACCGGCGGAGACAACTTCCGCGCCTTCAAGGAGGGCACCACGGTCGACACCGGTCTGATCGACCGCGATGCGTGGATCAAGTACCTCGGCGACCACAAGCCGCTGGCACCGAGCTTCGCCCGCCGGGCGGTCGGCCTGAGCGGACTCGCCGACTCGTACGAGGCGGGCGAGACGGTCAACCTCGCGCTGACCAAGCTCGACCTCACGTCGCTCGGAAGCCCGAAGAACACCACGGTCACGGCAACCCTGAAGGGCACGACCAAGACATTCCCGGTCACCGACGGCGGAGCCACCATCGCGTTCCCCATACCCAAACGCACATCGGGTGCGCAGACGCTGACGCTCAAGGCCGGCCCGAGCGGCACGTCGGTCAACGTCCCGCTCACCGTGACGTCGTCCAAGAGCGAGACGACGATCAAGGCAACCGCCCAAAGGCTGTTCTTCGGCCTGTATGCGGTCACGGCGACGGTGACCTCGCCCGACGGAACCCCGAAGGGAGTCGTCGGCGCCTATGACGGCAACAAGGTCGTCGGACTGGGTGTCCTCCAGAAGGGCAAAGCCGTCCTCCCCGTCTTCAAGCGCGGGGGCCAGGTGACGGTGAAATACCTCGGCAATGACGAGTTCTCGTCATCGACGACCACCGTCCAGCTGCCCAACTAGGCACCACCGGGCGGGGTCCTCTGCGGCCCCGCCTTTCACCGTCCAAACACTGCATTTGTCCGCACACAGCACCTGTCCAAACAGCGCATATCGGGGGAACCGTGGAATTCACGTCATTGAGGCGCGCCGCCGCCGCTTCGGCCACAGCACTCGTTGCAGGCCTCATCACCACCGCGCCGGCCCAGGCAGCACCTGACGGCTCGGCCGTCGTCATCAGCGAGGCCTACGTCAACGGCAGTGCGGCCAACGCCGCGTTCACCAACCGCTTCATCGAGCTGCACAACCCGACCAGCGAGGCGGTGTCACTGTCCGGCTTGTCGGTGCAATATCGCTCGGCAGCCGGCACCGGCGCCTCCAACAACACGATCGCCCTGACCGGCAGCATCGCGGCCGGCGGCAACTACCTCATCGAGGGCAGCCCCAACTCCGGTCCTGCCGGCGACCCGCTGCCGACCCCCGACGTGAGCGGTGCCTTCAACAGCGCCGGGGCCTCCGGAACCGTGGCGCTCGTCAACGGCACCAGCGCGGTCACGTTGCCGACCGGCTCGGTTGTCAACAATCCGCAAGTCATCGATCTGGTCGGCTACGGCACGTCCAACACGTTCGAGGGCGCCGCCGCGACCGGCCAGAGCGCCGCGCTGTCACTCAACCGCGATGATGCCAAAGACACCAACAGCAACCCCGCCGACTTCAAGGCCGCCGCCCCGACGCCCTGCAACACCACCGAGTGTGTGGGCGGCGAAGAGCCACCCGGCGATCCGGTCGCCGCAACGATCGAGGAGATCCAGGGCAGCGGCAGCGCCAGCCCCCTCGCCGACAAGCTCGTCACCACCAAGGGCGTCGTCACGGCCGCATACCCGACCGGGGGGTTCAACGGCGTCTACCTGCAGACCGCCGGTTCCGGTGGCAGTGCCGGGACCAACTCATCGGGCATCTTCGTCTTCGACAGCGCGATCGCCGCGGCCGCCCAGGTCGGCGATGCCTTCACCGTGACCGGCACGGTGAGCGAGTTCAACGGGCTCACCGAGATCACCGCCGACTCGTATGCGCCGATCGCCGAACCCCAGGAGGTGGTCAAGCCGACTCCGACCGCGTTCCCATTGACCGAGGCCAAGCGCGAATCGCTCGAGGGCATGCTCGTCCAGCCCGAGGGCACTTTCACGATCACCAACAACTACGCGACCAACCAGTATGCCGAAATCGGCCTCGCCGCGGGTGACTCGCCGCTGCGCCAGCCGACCAATGAGGTCCGTCCCGGCACGCCCGAATACGACCAGCTCGTGACCGACAACGCCGCCAAGCTCGTGACACTGGACGACGGTTCTTCGCTCAACTTCTTCGGCGCCGCCAACCAGGGCACTCCGCTCCCGTGGCTCACGCCCGCCAACGAAGTCCGCGCCGGTGCCACGACACACTTCACCGGTCCGGGAATCCTCGACTTCCGCTTCGGCTGGAAGCTTCAGCCCCAGGGCCGGCAGACGGCCGACAATGCTGCCGAACGCCAGGTCGTCGCGGACTTCTCCTCGACCCGCCAAGCCGCTCCGAAAGACGTGGGCGGCGACATCCATATCGCGTCGTTCAACGTCCTCAACTACTTCACCACTCTCGGTGAGGACTATGCCGCGATCCCAGGCAACTCGTGCACCTATTTCAAGGACCGTGCCGGCGCTAACGTCACCAACAACAATTGCGGTGCGACTGGTCCGCGCGGCGCTGCCAACACGGCGAGCTTCGAACGCCAGCAAGCCAAGATCGTCACGGCGATGAACGAGCTGACCGCCGACGTGGTGTCGCTCGAGGAGATCGAGAACTCGATCCACTACGGCAC
>JALYQD010000145.1 GCA_030856025.1 Actinomycetota bacterium | reverse complement strand
GTCGTGGACGGCCTGCTGACGTGGTTCGTCGGCATCGGTGGTCTTGTTGGCTTTGCCGTATGGATCGGCGCAAAAGGAGCGAGGGTGAAGAACAAATGAGCGACGAGTTGGTTCCTCGGGAACCGATCGGTGATCCGGGACTCTCCAAGCACGAGTACCGGCCCACCGACGTCTACCCGGCCCAGGAGCGCCGGGCCGAACGCCAGGTTGCCGGAATGTTCGGGTTGGCCGCGCTGCTCGCCCTCGCGTTCTGCGTCTTCTACTTCGTCATCGACAAGGACCAGACCTTCCTGGGCTGGTCGGCTCTCAACTTCTCGCTCGGCGCCACACTCGGCATGTCGCTCCTGCTCATCGGCATGGGTGCGATCCAGTGGGCAAAGAAGCTCATGGGCGATCACGAGATCATCGAAATGCGTCACCCGGCGCAGTCTTCAGACGCCGACCGCGCGCAAGTGCTCGAGGAGCTCAACGCCGGCATCGACGAGTCCGGTTTCGGCCGTCGCCCGCTCATCCGCAACAGTCTGCTCGGCGCCGTCGGCGCCCTGGGTCTCCCGGCCATCGTGTTGCTGCGCGACCTCGGTCCGCTCCCCCATGACCAGCGCGTCACCGTGTGGAAAAAGGGAATGCGGGTCGTCAACGACGTGTCCGGCACCCCGATCAAGCCGTCCGACCTCGAAGTCGGCCAGCTCGTCAATGCCGAGCCGGCCATCATGTTCGAGACCGACAAGGACGGCGAAAAGATCCTCCACGGCACCGAAGCCCTGCAGGCCAAGTCCAAGGCCGCTGTCATCGTCGTCCGTATGCGCCCGCAGGACATCACGCCCCCGAAGGGCCGCGAAAACTGGGGCATCGACGGCATCCTGTGCTTCTCCAAGATCTGCACGCACGTCGGTTGCCCGATCAGCCTGTGGGAGCAGCAGACGCACCACCTGCTGTGTCCTTGCCACCAGTCGACGTTCGACCTGGCCGACGGCGGCAAGGTGATCTTCGGGCCCGCACACCGGCCGTTGCCGCAGCTGCCGCTCGCGGTCGACGCCGAGGGTTACCTCGTGGCGGTGAGCGACTTCCAGGAAATCGTCGCACCGAGCTACCCAGAGCTGGCACGCGATCAAAAGAAGCTGGACAATAAATCATGAGCGCTTCCTACACACCGATCGAGAAGACCGGACTCGGCAAGAAGGCTGCGGGACCGGTTGAGTGGATCGACCAGCGCACCGGCATCGCCGGGCTCACCAAGAAGAACCTGCGCAAGGTCTTCCCCGACCACTGGTCCTTCATGCTCGGCGAAATCGCCTTGTGGAGCTTTGTCGTTCTGTTGCTGACCGGCACGTTCCTCACATTCTGGTTCCAGCCGAGCATGCAGGAAATCACCTACAACGGTTCGTATGCGCCTCTGCGCGGACTCGAGATGTCGCAGGCCTACGCCTCCACGCTGGACATCTCCTTCGACATCCGCGGCGGACTGCTGATGCGTCAGATCCACCACTGGGCCGCCGCGCTCTTCATCGCCGCAATGATCGTGCACATGCTCCGCGTGTTCTTCACCGGCGCCTACCGCAAGCCGCGTGAGCTCAACTGGCTCCTGGGCCTCGGACTCTTCACCCTCGGCCTCGTCGAAGGCTTCGCGGGCTACTCGCTTCCCGATGACCTGCTGTCCGGCACCGGTCTTCGCTTCGTCGACGGACTGATCCGCTCGATCCCGCTGGTCGGCTCCTACCTCGAGTTCTTCATCTTCGGCGGGGAGTTCCCCGGCGACATCATCATTCCGCGCCTCTACATGGCGCACATCCTGCTCATTCCGGCGCTCCTGCTCGGCCTCATCGGCGCCCACATGCTGCTGCTCGTCTACCACAAGCACACCCAGTGGGCTGGTCCCGGACGCACCGAAGGCAACGTCGTCGGCTACCCGATGCTCCCGGTCTATGCGGCCAAGGCGGGCGGGTTCTTCTTCATCGTCTTCGGCTTCACGACCCTTATGGGCGCCATGATCCAGATCAACCCGATCTGGTCGTACGGGCCATACAACCCTTCGGAAGTCACTGCCGGTTCACAACCTGACTGGTACATGGGCTTCGTCGAAGGCGCCGTCCGCATCATGCCCAGCTTCGAGAGCACCTTCTTCGGCTACACCTGGAGCTGGAACATCTTCGTTCCCGGCGTGCTGCTCATGGGCGTCATGTTCACTGCCCTCGGTGCCTGGCCGTTCGTCGAGCGCTGGATCACCGGCGACGACCGCGAGCACCACCTGCTCGACCGTCCACGCAACGCACCCGTCCGCACCGCTTTCGGCGTGGCAGGCATGACGATGTACGGCGTCTTCTGGATCGCCGGCGGCAACGACATCATCGCGGTCAAGTTCCATTCGGACATCTTCCTGATCACGCGGGCCTGCCAAGTGCTCGTGATCGTGGCACCGATCGTCGCGTTCATCGTCACGAAGCGCATCTGCATCGGGCTCCAGCATGCCGACAAGGAACGCATCCTCCACGGCTACGAGACCGGTGTCCTCGAGCGAACGCCCGATGGCTCCTACTCCGAGCGCCATGCTCCCGTCAGTTCCGAGAGCGAGTACTTCCTCACCACCCACAAGCGACTGCCTGTGCTCGAAGCGCCCGCCGAGACGGACAAGAATGGCGTACGCGCCCCGAACGGTCGCAAGGCCAAGTTGCGGGCCAAAGCGCGTGCGTTCTATTACAACGGCGCTGTCGACAAGCCCACGACCGACGAGGTGGACGAGGCACATCACCACCACCTGGACCACAACGGTCACCCAGTGGTGCTTGGCGATGAGTTCCAGGGTGTCTCCGAAACTGGCATACCCAAGTCCCACTGAGTTCGCGAGCGAGTTTGTCCCGCCCGCGAGCGAGTTTGTCCCGCCCGCGAGCGGGACTTACGGGGCTTTGAGAACTGACGACAGGCCTGCGCGTGGGAACGAACTCTCTCGCGAACATGCGTAGAGAAACGTGTGCAAAGGGAAACCCAACCCTAGAGCGCGGATCCCGTGGCGAAGTCGTCGTAGGACATGTCCCAATCGGTCCAGCCGTTGCGCTCCTCGAGTGGGCGAGGACTGTGGATGAAGCGGACGACATCGCCACGCTTGGACTGGCTGTAGAGCCAACCGGCGTTGGCGGTGCTCATGCCGGTGCAGCCATGGCTCACGTTGGCTCGCCCTTGTGACCCGACCGACCATGGCGCCGCGTGCAGGAACTCGCCGGAGTTGGTGACCCGCATCGCCCAGCGCACATCGCTGATGTCGTAGTAGTCCGGGTCCTCGGAGTCGACGCCTGTGGTCGCGGCATCCATATCGACCGAGGAGAACTTCTCCATGATGATCTTGGTGCCCTGACGGGTACGGTGAGTCGAATCGCCGGTCGAAACCGGGATGGTGCGGGCGACCTTGCCGTCGATCTCGACGGTCAGCTTGTGGGCGGCGACGTCGACGGTGCTGATCACCGACCGGCCGACCTTGAAACTCACGTTCTGGTCTTGCTGACCATAGACACCATTGCCGGCTGGAAGTCCGTTGACGGCAGCGATGATCTTGACCTTGGCACCGGCCGGCCAGAAGTTCTTGGGCCGGAAATGCACTTCACTGTCGCTCAACCAGCTCCAGGTCCCCTCGACCGCAGGCGTCGACTCGACCCGCATCTTGCGTTCGTACAGGGCCCGGTTCTTGACCGGGATGTCGAACGTGACGATGACGGGCATACCAACACCGACCGTCTCGCCCTGGAGGGGTGCGATGGAGGGATAGGTCTGCTGATTGAGGGCGAGCTTCTGGGTTGTGAAGGTGCGCTCGACCGTGGCGGCCTTGCCCTCTTCGTTGAGGCCCTTGATCTGGAAATGATAAGTCTGGCCGGGCTCGAGAAGTTGCGTCGCAACCCATCCTTTGCCGGTGACTGTGCCCTTGACGACGTTCTTGGCCGGATCAGAGCCGGCGTACAGCTTTGCCTCGGTGACCTCACCGTGACTGGCCTCGGCCGTCACGACGGTGTCCACGTGAACATCCGATGCCTTGTCGTCGACATTGGCGACGAGTTTCACCGGCGCAGCGGCCTTGGGAGGCGTCACCGTGTCTTTGACCGAGGAGCACGCAGAAACGCCGAGAGTTGCGCTCAGGCACAGGGCCAATGTCAGTCGGATCTTCACGCGGACAGTTTAGGGGAATGGAACCAATGCCGCTAAATCACGCGATCAGTGCGCGTGAACTCCGCGGTAATACTCGAAGATCCAGCCGGCCACGGTAAGAGCGCCGAGGCCGGTACCGATGATGAAGAGCCACCAGCCGATGACGACGCCGAGGACGATGGTCGCCAACGCCATTGCGCAGAACAACGGCCACCAGCTGTAGGGAGGGAAGAATCCCTGCTCGCCCGCGCCTTCGGCGATCTCGCCGTCGTTGCGGTCTTCGGGGCGGTCGGGGATCTGATTGGCGACAACACCGAGGTAGAACCCGAGCAACGCGCACAGCAGGAAAGTCATCGTGATCGCGGTCGTCCCGGTCGGATCGCCGCTCACCAGCCAGTAGACCGGAGCGATCAGCGCGAAGAAGATCGCGCACGAAACAATGACCCAGTATTCGGCCTTCATGATTGCTTACCGTCCTCGTCGGGAGTCACGTCTTTGGCGAGCTGTCTGATTTCGTCGTGCGTCTGGTTGTCGATCAGCTGCAACTCGGCTATCTCGGGGTGATGCAGGTCGAAGGCCGGGCTCTCGGACCTGATCCGCGGCAGCGACACGAAGTTGTGACGGGGCGGTGGGCACGACGTGGCCCATTCGAGCGAACGTCCCCAACCCCACGGGTCATCCAGACCGACGAGGGGGCCCTTGCGCGACTTCCACACATTGTAGAAGAACGGCAACGTCGAAGCACCAAGCAGGAATGCCCCGATCGAGGAAATCTCGTTGAGCGTGGTCAAACCGTCTGTCGGTGAGTAGTCGGCGTAACGGCGCGGGAACCCTTCGACGCCAAGCCAGTGCTGCACGAGGAACGTCATGTGGAAGCCGATGAACAGCAACCAGAAGTGAATCTTGCCCAGGCGCTCGTCGAGCATACGACCGGTCAGCTTGGGCCACCAGAAGTAGAAGCCGGCGAACATCGCGAACACGACGGTGCCGAACACCACGTAGTGGAAATGCGCAACGACGAAGTAGCTGTCAGAGAGCTGGAAGTCCAACGTCGGCGAGGCGAGGATAACGCCGGTGAGACCACCGAAGAGGAAGGTGGTGAGAAAGCCCAGCGCGAAGATCAGCGGGGTGTCAAAGGACAGAGAACCCCCCCACAACGTACCGATCCAGTTGAAGAACTTGACCCCGGTCGGCACCGCGATCAGGAAGCTCATGAAGGAGAAGAACGCCAGGTCGACCGAACCGGTCACAAACATGTGGTGCGCCCACACCGCAACCGAGAGCGCCGCGATCATCAGCGTCGCGCCGACGAGTCCGACGTAGCCGAAGACCGGCTTGCGGGCGAAGACCGGCAGGATCTCGGTGATGATGCCGAAAAACGGCAGAGCAATGATGTAGACCTCTGGATGGCCGAAGAACCAGAACAAGTGTTGCCAGAGAATCGGCCCCCCGTTTGCCGGGTCGAAGACGTGGGCGCCGAGCCGTCGATCGGCTTCGAGTGCAAGCAGTGCGGCGGCGAAGATCGGGAAGGCGATCAGCACCAGCAGGCCCGTGACGAGCGTGTTCCAGGTGAAGATCGGCATCCGGAACATCGTCATGCCGGGCGCGCGCATCGTGAAGATCGTGGTGATGAAGTTGACGGCACCAAGGATTGTGCCGAGACCCGACATCCACAAGCCCATGACCCAGAGGTCACCGCCGATGCCCGGAGAGTTGACAGCATCATTCAGTGGCGCGTAGGCGAACCAGCCGAAGCTCGCCGCTCCCCCAGGCACGAAGAAACCAGAGACGACGATCGTGCTGCCGAAGAGGTACAGCCAGTAGCTGAACATGTTGAGTCGCGGGAACGCGACGTCGGGAGCGCCGATCTGCAGAGGCATGATCGCGTTGCCGAAACCGAAGAAGAGGGGTGTCGCGAACATCAGCAACATGATCGTGCCGTGCATCGTGAACAACTGGTTGTAGACGTCGTCGTCGACGATCTGGGTGCCGGGCGCCGCGAGCTCGGCGCGGATCATCAGCGCGAGGATGCCGCCGATGATGAAAAACACGAAGGACGTGATGAGGTACATGTTGCCGATGACCTTGTGGTCGGTCGTCGTCAGAACCTTGACTATGCGGCGACCCATGGTTTGCTCGGCGGGAACCGCTCGCCCTTCGAAGTTGGCCGTTGCGTCCGCCATCAGTTTCCAGCTCCATTCTCGGCTTCATTGAGCCCGGCGATCGTGTCCGCATCCTCGGAGCCCTCAGGCGCGCCGACATTGCCTTCGGACTTGAGTTCGCTGAGGTGCTGGTCGAATTCGGCCCTGGACACCACGTGGACCTTGAAGATCATCCGCGAGTGGTAGAGCCCGCACAGCTCCGCACAACGGCCGGTGAACGTGCCTTCGCGCGTCGGCGTCATGTCGAACGAGTTGACCTTGCCGGGCACGACGTCCAGCTTGAAGTAGAACTCGGGGATCCAGAACGAATGGATGACGTCGGGCGACTTGAGATCGAACCGGACCGACTCGCCGACCGTGAGGTATAGGTCGGCAGGATCCTCGGGGGTACCGGCATCGAACACCGGGTCTCCGCCTGTCGACGATTCGTCGAGGTAGTTGAACGCCCACTGCCATTTGCTGCCGACGACGGTGACCGTGTGGTCGGGATTGTCG
>JALYQD010000127.1 GCA_030856025.1 Actinomycetota bacterium | reverse complement strand
CAGCGGGGGCGTGGGCGGCAGCGGGGGCGTGGGCGGCGGCGGGGGCCAAGGGGTGGAAAGCATGCACCGCATTCGCGAACTTCTGCGCCGCCGCCGGATGACCGGCCCAATGGGTGTGCAGATAGGAAGCGTGGAGGGTCGGCGTGCTGAAACCGACCGGCACACCGCCGATGAGCCACGCAGCGTCAGAACCGGCCGCCGGAGTCACCGTCGTCCGGTGGAACTCGTGGCCGGTGATGCGCCCGCCTGCCGGTGAGAGCAGCGTCTCCTGAGGGGCGACCGCCTGTCGGTAGGACAGCGTGAGCTTCGGGGTCATGGCCGCATCGGCATCGATGGCGCCGATCATCGGCACGCCGTCGACGGTGCGGCAGAGGTAGAGGAGCCCGGCGCATTCGGCCACTGTTGGCACACCGGCCGCGATCGCGGCGCGAAGTGATTGCCGCAGCGGCTCGTTGGCGGTGAGCGCGCTCGCGTGGACCTCGGGGAATCCGCCGCCCAGGTAGATGCCGGCCGTGCCTTCGGGCAGCGAGGCGTCGCCGAGCGGGTCGAACGTGACCACGTCGCAGCCGGCGGCGCGCAGGAGTTCTTCGGTCTCCGCATAGCGGAACGTGAACGCCCTTCCACCGGCAATGGCGACGAGTGGCCGCCTCCTGGCGGGCCAATTCTCAGGACCGAACGCCGGCGAACGAAGGACCTCCGAAGCGTCCCAGGGCACCGCATCGAGCGTAGGCGCCTGCCGGGCGAGGGAGACGATGTTGGCGAGATCGATCTTGGCGGCGATCTGAGCCGACAGCCGGTCGAGCGCATGGGCGGCGTCGTCGCGTTCATCGGCCGGGACGAGTCCCAGATGCCTCGACGGCGCGACGATGCCGTCGTCGCGCTGCAACACTCCGAGCACCGGCACACCCGTCGACTCGAGCGCGCGGCATACCTCGTCGGCATGGCGCTGCGAGCCCGCCTTGTTGAGGATGACGCCGACGATGCGGATGGTCGGGTCGAAGGCGACCATGCCCTGGACGACCGCGGCGATCGACCGCGACGCGTGGGAGATGTCGACGACCAGCACGACCGGGGTCTTTGTCACGGTTGCGACGTGCGCGGTGGATGCGAAACCGTCGCCGCCGATCTGCCCGTCATACAGGCCCATGACGCCCTCGATGATGGCGATGTCGGCGGACCTGGCGCCGGCGAGGAGCAACGGCACGAGCCGGTCTTCGCCGACCAGGTGCGGGTCGAGATTGCGACCCGGCTTGCCTGTGGCGAGCGCGTGATAGCCCGGGTCGATGTAGTCGGGGCCCACCTTGTGGCCCGAAACCGCATGACCCGCTGCCGACAAAGCGGCCATGAGGCCGGTGGCAACCGTCGTCTTGCCGTGCCCCGAAGCGGGGGCGGCGATGACGAGTCTTGCCAGTTCAGTAGGCACGGCGAGCTACCACTCGATGCCTCGCTGGCCCTTCTGGCCGGCGTCCATGGGGTGCTTGATCTTCCCCATCTCGGTGACCAGGTCGGCGACTTCCATCAGTTTGGGGTCGGCCCGGCGGCCGGTCGCGATGATGTGCTGCTGGCCCGGGCGGTTGGCGAACGTCTCGACGACGTCGTCGATGTCGATCCAGCCCCAGTTGATCGGGTAGGTGAATTCGTCGAGGAGATAGAGGTCGTGCTGTTCGGCGTTGATGCGGCGCTTGATCTCGAGCCAGCCTTCTTGCGCGTCGGCGGCATGGTCTTCCTCGGACCCGGCCTTGCGCGACCACGACCAGCCGGAACCCATCTTGTGCCACTCGACGGGTCCGCCTTCGCCGGTCTCGGTATGGAGCTCGTTGAGGCGGCTGAACACGGCTTCCTCGCCGATCTTCCATTTGGCCGACTTGACGAACTGGAAGACGCCGATGTTCCAGCCCTGGTTCCAGCCGCGAAGGGCGAGGCCGAATGCGGCGGTGGACTTCCCCTTGCCGTCGCCGGTGTGGACCATGACGAGCGGTCGGTTGCGGCGCTGCCTGGTGGTGAGGCCGTCGTCGGGGATGGTGAGCGGCTGTCCTTCGGGCATCAGGCGACCTCGCCTTTCTGATGGGGGTTGCGGGGGTCGGCGGCGACGACACTGTGCCGGACTGCGGTGGTGAGTGCGGCGGCGGCTACTTCGCCGAGCGGCACATACTCGCCGAGGAGCTGGCTGCTCAGCTCGCGCGCGAGGCCCATCGTGAACTTGCCGGACTCGCAATCGATGACGAGGCTGGCGACGCCGGACTGGCCGAGATGGCGGGCAACTTGCTTGGAACGCCCGAGTGCGTCCTGGCCATAGGTGGCACGGCCGTCGGTGATCACCACGAGCAGCGGGCGGCGGCGCGGGTCACGGATGCGTTCGAGGCTGAGAGTCTGGGAGGCCATCAGCAGGCCTTCGGCGAGAGGTGTGCGTCCACCGGCGGGCAGGTCGCGCATACGGGCCGCCGCGATGTCCACCGAAGACGTCGGGGGGAGCGCGAGCTCGGCCTTGTCCTGGCGGAAGGTGATGAGCCCGACCTTGTCGCGGCGTTGGTAGGCGTCGAGCAGCAACGAGATGATCGCCGTCTTGACCTGCTCCATACGGGCCCTGGCCGCCATCGAGCCGGAAGCGTCGACGCAGAACAGGATCAGGTTGGACTCGTGGCCTTCCTTGACGGCGACGCGCAGGTCTTCGGCCTTGAACTGGACCGCGCCAGTCTTTCGCCCGCGAGCGTGCTGGTGCGGGGCCGCGGCGCGAATCGTCTCGGTCAGGTGGATCGAGCCGCCCTGACCCCTCGCCCGCTCGGCGCCGATGCGGCGGCCGGTCGTGGTGATGGCCCTCGAACGTCGGCCGGACTCGCCGGCGCCCATGCCGCTGACGCTGAACAACTTCGGCCGGTATGCCTGTTGCGGTGCGACGACCGATGCCGGGGCTTCGCCCTTCATGGGCGGGGCTTCGACGTCGGTCGGTTCTGTCTCCTGATCTGACTCGCTGGTTGAGTCGGCCGGGGGACTGTTGTCGGGATTCGACTCTGCGTCGCTCTGTCCGGGTCCTTCGGCGCTGGGGGCCGGCGGCTGCTCTTCCGCGCCTCCATCGTTCGACTCGGGCTGGTCGTGCGGCGGGAAGTCGTCGTCGGGTGGCACATCTTCTGGAGGCAGATCGTCTGGAGGCTCGGTGTCGCCGAGGATCTGGTCGAGCAGGTCTTCGTCGATGCCGGGGGCGTCGAACGGGTTGCGGCGGCGGCGGTGCGGGATCGCGAGTCGGGCGGCCGCGCGGATGTCTTCGCGGGTCACCCGCAGCCGGGCATTCCAGGCGGCGTGGGCAACCGCCGCGCGAGCGGTCACGATGTCGGCGCGCATACCGTCGACCTCGAAAGCGGCGCAGACTTCGGCGATCTTGTAGAGCGCTTCGTCGGACAGCTCGACCTTGTCGAGCAGGTCCTGGGCGGTGCGTATGCGGTCGGTGAGCTCGGACTCGGCCTCGGCATAACGGGCGGAGAACCCTTCGGGGTCGTTTTCGTAGGCGATGCGGCGCTTGACCACCTCGACCCGGAGCTGGGGGTCGCGTGGAGCGGCGACCTCGACGGTGAGTCCGAAACGGTCGAGGAGCTGTGGGCGGAGCTCGCCCTCTTCGGGGTTCATGGTGCCGACGAGCACGAACTTGGCGGCGTGGGCGACCGAGACGCCGTCGCGTTCGACCGTCGAGCTGCCCATGGCGGCCGCGTCGAGCAGCAGGTCGACCAGGTGGTCATGCAGCAGGTTGACCTCGTCGACATACAGGATGCCGCGGTTGGCGCGGGCGAGAAGTCCGGGTTCGTACTCGGTGATGCCTTCGGCGAGGGCCTTCTCGAGGTGGAGCGAACCGAGGACGCGATCCTCCGTGGCGCCGACGGGGAGCTCGACGAGCCTGACCGGTCGTGTCGCGATCGGGGCTTCGGCAGGGAACGGTCCGTCGGGGGAGAGCGGGTTGTGTTCGCGCGGGTCGCTGGAAAAGCGATCGCCTGCGATGACGTCGATCGGCGGCAGCACGTGGGCGAGTGCGCGCACCATCGTGGATTTGGCTGTGCCCTTTTCGCCGCGCACGAGTACGCCGCCGACTGCGGGCGAGATCGTGGTCAGCGCAAGGGCGAGCGCCATGTCGTCGGATCCGACGATGGCGCTGAAGGGGAAGTGGTTAGGCATTGGGGCTCCCGCCGGTTGTGCCATTCGGTGAGCTGAGGCCGGTCTTCGGACTTCCCCGGTCAGTCGATGCGATCTTCATCGACCGTTGCCGGAGTTACCGCAGCGGGCCCTGTGCCGGATTTTCACCGGCTTCCCGATTCTCCCCTCGCGGGGCACCTCAGTACTCAATGTGTCTCGCCAGACTATAACCTCGACAATTATGGGAATCGTGACGGTTGTCGGCATCGGCGCAGATGGATGGACAGGTTTCGACGCCGCGACCCAGTCGATCGTCCTCGACGCTGACGTCGTCGTCGGCGGCGAACGCCACCTCACGATGCTCCCGCCGAAGGACGGTCAGATCCGCAAGCCGTGGCCGTCCCCGCTGCGCAAGCAACTGGCCGGTTTCCTCGACTCTCTCGACGGCACGATCGTCGCCCTCGCCTCCGGCGACCCGCTCGTCTCCGGAGTCGGCACGACCCTCATCAACACCATCGGCGCGGACAACGTCGAGATCATCCCCGCGATCTCTTCGGTCGCCCTCGCAAGCGCTCGGATGAAGTGGGCAGCGGAGTCCGTCGAGGTCGTCAGCCTCGTCGGCCGCGACCCGCACAATGTCCTCCGTGGGCTCGCCCCCCGTCGTCGGATCCTGGTCCTGTCCGGGGACGGTTCGACGCCCGGCAAGGTCGCCCAGCTTCTTGTGGACGCAGGGTATGGAGCCAGCGCCATGACGGTGCTTTCCGACCTCGGCAGCCCCGAGGAGCAGCGGCACGAATCGATCGCGGCGGCCTGGACGGATGACGCTCCCGCCCTCAACGCCCCTGCCCTCAACATCGTCGCGATCGAGTGTGCCGGCGATGCCGCACCGCTGGGTTGGACCGGCGGCCTCCCCGATGAAGCGTTTGAACACGACGGCCAGCTCACCAAGCGGGACATCCGCGCTTCGGCTCTCGCGCGTCTCGCGCCGCAACCCGGTCAGCTCCTTTGGGACGTGGGGGCCGGCGCGGCCTCGGTCGCCATCGAATGGATGCGCGCCCATCCCAGCTGCCACGCCATCGCCATCGAGTCCCGCGAAGACCGGGCCAAGCGCGGCGCCGACAACGCGGCCCGCCTCGGCGTCCCGGCATTGCGCGTCGTCAACGGCCACGCCCCGGAAGCCCTGGAGGGCCTCGACGCGCCCCACGCGATCTTCATCGGCGGTGGCGCGACCGAACCAGGCGTTCTCGAGGCCTGCTGGTTTGCCTTGCAAACAGGTGGCCGCCTCGTGGTCCACGGCGTCACGCTCGAAACCGAGTCCGTCCTCGCCGGGTGGTATGGCGAGCTCGGTGGCGAGTTGACCCGCCTGCACGTCGAGCACGCCGCCCCGATCGGCAGCTTCACCGGCTGGAAGCCCGCCCGCGCCATCACCCAGTGGTCGGCCACAAAGGGAATGGTTGGCAAGTGACCGTTCACTTCGTCGGCGCCGGACCGGGAGCGGCCGACCTCCTCACATTGCGCGCGGTGGCGCTGCTCAATGACACCGACGTCTGTGTCTATGCCGGCACCTACATCGACGAGGCCGTGCTCTCGCATTGTCCCGAGCGCGCGCAGCTCATCGACACCCAGGACCTCAACCTCGACCAGATCATCGGGCACATCGTCGATGCGCATACCGAAGGCCTCGACGTCGTACGCCTGTGCTCCGGCGACCCCTCGATCTACTCGGCGCTTGCCGAGCAGACCCGTCGCCTCGACGAGCGCGGTGTGCCCTGGGACGTGACGCCCGG
>JALYQD010000126.1 GCA_030856025.1 Actinomycetota bacterium | reverse complement strand
GCACTGCCCAACGCGATGTTCCGTGTGGAGCTGGCCAACGGCCACAAGGTCCTCGCGCACATCAGCTGCAAGATGCGTCAGCACTACATCCGCATCCTTCCCGAGGACCGCGTTGTGGTGGAGCTCTCGCCGTACGATCTCTCCCGCGGTCGCATCGTCTACCGCTACAAGTAGACACAACAAACACACACACGCATCGATCCCCAAAGAGAGACTCTCGATGAAGGTCAACCCGAGCGTGAAGAAGATCTGTGACAAGTGCAAGGTGATTCGTCGCCACGGCCGCGTCATGGTGATCTGCGAAAACCCGCGCCACAAACAGCGTCAGGGCTAAGCAGAGCCTCTTAACAAGAAGTGAATAACATCTGATCGCTCACCATTCGCAAGAACGGTGTTTCCCCCGGAGCAAAGGCCGGGGCCCGGCAGAGAATCCCCAGTGTTTCTCGAGGCAGCCAGGACGCATCAGGTTTCGACACCTTTGTCCAACGGAAGGAATTGCCTCAGATGGCACGCCTCGTAGGTGTGGATCTCCCGCGCGATAAGCGCATTGAGGTCGCACTGACATATGTATTTGGAATCGGTCGCACCCGAGCCCAAGCCACCCTCGCCGCTACCGGCATCAGCCCGGACAAGCGCGTTTTCGATCTGGTCGACGAAGAGCTCGTTCAGCTCCGCGACTTCATCGAAGCGAACTACCAGGTCGAGGGTGACCTTCGCCGTAATGTGACCGCCGACATCCGCCGCAAGATGGAAATCGGCAGCTACCAGGGTCGTCGCCACCGCGCAGGTCTTCCTGTCCGCGGTCAGCGCACCAAAACCAACGCCCGTACCCGCAAGGGTCCGAAGCGCACCGTTGCCGGAAAGAAGAAGTGATAGCGGATGCCTCCTAAGACCTCCGGCACCAAGAAGGTGCGTCGTAAAGAGAAGAAGAACGTTGCTCAGGGCGAAGCCCACATCAAGAGCACGTTCAACAACACTCATGTGACGATCACGGATCCCTCGGGCGCCGTCATCGCGTGGGCCTCCGGCGGAACCGTCGGCTTCAAGGGCTCGCGCAAGTCCACCCCCTTCGCAGCAGGTATGGCGGCCGAGTCCGCTGGCCGCCAGGCGATGGAGCATGGGATGAAAAAGGTCGATGTTTTCGTGAAGGGCCCGGGTTCGGGCCGCGAAACCGCGATCCGCTCGCTCGGAGGAGTCGGCCTCGAGGTCGGCACCATCTCCGACGTGACCCCCAGCCCCCACAACGGATGCCGGCCGCCCAAGCGCCGCCGCGTCTGATCGTCCCCTCTCTGCCTAATCGCAGAGTGCTTTAAGGAGCAAGACTCATGGCCCGTTACACCGGACCTCTTACCAAGAAGTCGCGTCGCCTGGGCGTCGACCTCGTTGGTGGTGACGCTGCATTTGAAAAGCGTCCCTACCCTCCAGGCATGCACGGTCGCGGTCGCGTCAAAGAGAGCGAATACCGCAACCAGCTGATCGAAAAGCAGAAGGCCCGCTACACATACGGCGTGCTCGAGAAGCAGTTCCGCAAGTACTACGAACTCGCTTCGCGTCGTCCGGGCAAGACCGGTACGAACCTGCTCCAGATCCTCGAGTGCCGGCTCGACAACGTCGTCTACCGTGCAGGTTTTGCCCGCACGCGTCGTCAGGCACGTCAGCTGGTCACACACGGTCACTTCGTCGTCAACGGCGTCAAGACCGACATCCCGTCGTTCCAGGTGTCGAAGCACGACATCATCGACGTCCGCCCGAAGTCGCTCGAAACGACTCCCTTCATCGTGGCTCGCGAAGTCCACGACAAGGACCTCGTTCCCGGTTGGCTCGACACTTCACCGACGCGTGGACGCATCCTGGTCCACCAGCCCCCCGTACGCGAGCAGATCGTCGTTCCCATCCAGGAACAGCTCATCGTGGAGTACTACTCCAAGATCTGATCAGGATCTGGCCCGGTCCCTTTTGGGACTGGTGCCGGATCTCTTAGAGGCCTTCATATAGAGGTTGGCCTGAAAGGAAACACCTGTGTTAATCGCTCAACGCCCCACCTTGTCCGAAGAGGTCATCGACGACTACCGTTCGCGGTTCGTCATCGAGCCCCTGGAGCCCGGCTTCGGCTACACCCTCGGCAACTCGCTGCGTCGTACGCTGCTGTCGTCGATCCCCGGTGCAGCCGTCACGTCGATCAAGATCGACGGCGTGCTTCACGAATTCTCGACGATCCCAGGAGTGACCGAAGACGTCACCGAGATCATCCTGAACCTGAAGTACCTCGTTGTCTCCTCGGAAAACGATGAGCCTGTAGTCATGTACCTCCGCAAAGACGGCGAAGGCACGGTCACCGCAGCAGACATCCAGCCCCCGGCTGGTGTCGAGGTCCACAACCCGGACCTGCACATCGCAACCCTCAACAGCAAGGGCAAGTTCGAACTCGAACTCGTTGTCGAGCGTGGCCGCGGCTACGTCTCGGCAGTCCAGAACAAGTCCGGCGACGAAGAGATCGGCCGTATGCCGGTCGACTCGATCTACTCGCCCGTGCTCAAGGTGACCTACAAGGTCGAGGCCACCCGTGTCGAGCAGCGCACCGACTTCGACAAGCTCGTCATTGACGTCGAGACCAAGAAGTCGATCCTGCCCCGCGACGCGATCGCTTCTGCCGGCAGCACGCTGGTCGAACTGTTCGGACTTGCACGCGAGCTCAACATCGAAGCCGAAGGCATCGACATCGGCCCGTCGCCCGTCGACGAGCAGCTTGCCGCTGATCTCGCTCTTCCGGTCGAGGACCTGGCGTTCACAGTGCGTTCCTACAACTGCCTCAAGCGCGAGGGCATCCACACCGTGGGTGAACTCATCACGCGCAGCGAGCAGGATCTGCTCGATATCCGTAACTTCGGCTCTAAGTCGATCGACGAAGTCAAGGCCAAACTGGCCGAGATGGGTCTTGCGCTCAAGGACAGCCCGGCCGGTTTCGACCCGTCGGCAGTCATTGACGCCTATGACGACGACGCGAGCTTCGCTGAGGACGAGCAGTACTAAGCCTGCCCGCTCTCTTTGTATGAATCTGGAGATAAGAAATGCCAACCCCCACTAAGGGCCCTCGCCTCGGCGGCAGCCCCGCGCACCAGCGGCTGATCCTGGCCAACCTCGCACAGAACCTGTTCGAGCACGGTCGCATCACCACGACGGAAGCCAAGGCTCGCCGTTTGCGTCCATACGCCGAATCCCTCATCACGAAGGCCAAGACGGACACGGTGGCCAACCGCCGCCTCGTCGTCAAGGTCATCCGTGACAAGGGCATCCTGCACACGCTGTTCACCGAGATCGGTCCTGCCATGGCAAGCCGTCCCGGTGGCTACACGCGCATCACGAAGATCGCGCCACGCAAGGGCGACAACGCCCCCATGGCCGTCATCGAGATCGTGGAAGCCAAGGAATTCGCCGCGCAGAACCAGAAAGCCAAGAAGGACAAGGCTGCGAAGCTTGCTCCGGTCGAGGTTCCTGCCGAAGACGAGGCTGTTGAAGACGTCGTGACCGAGGCTCCCGAGGCAACTCTCGAGACCGAAGCACCTGTCGCAGAAGCAACCGCTGAGGAAGCTGAAAAGACCGAATAATTCGGCTCAACGGTGCCCGCTCCCCTCAGGGGGACGGGCACCGTTTTCATGCCCGCACCCCTAACTTCGGGGTTCCGGCACATGCGAACCCGGGGACTGATAGTTTTCCGTTCGGCGCGACCCTCGGTGGGTCGCCGCTTTACTGTCGGGGGAGCCTTCCTGTGCACATTTTTCGTCGTTCGCTGACCGTTTCAGCCGTCGCCGCCCTTGCCCTCTCGGGCCTGAGCCTGACCGCCTCGGCTGACGAGCAAGTTGCTCCGGTCTCGTCGCCAATCGAGCGACCGACGATGGCCGCTGGCATCATCGTGACCACTACCAACGCGAAGCCGAGCGCCGCGTTGCTGCGCGACGCCGAGACCGCGCTTCCGGACGACGTGAACGTCGCGAAGGTGCGCACCCGGGGCAACCGCAAAGCAGTTCTGGTCACGGACCAGCGCATCCCCGCCGCCGAAGCCGAGGCCCTCGCCGCCGACCTGCGGAAGCGATCCGATGTCGTGTCGGCCGCGCCGAACTACATCAGCCACGCCTTCGGTGCGTCCCCGGTGACCCCCAATGACCCCCTCTTCGCCAACCTCAAGCACATCTGGGACGTACGGGCGAAGACCGACTCCCGCGTCAAGGGGGTCATGGGCTCCTCCAACCGCTTCCCCTCCGGGGGTTACAGCTCGAAGGTTCCGAGCCTGTGGCGTAGCACGGCCGGCGACGACCAGGTGGTTGCCGTGGTCGACTCCGGAATCACCGATCACCCCGATCTCGACAGCCAGGTCCTTCAGGGCTATGACTTCGTGAGCAGGTTCCCGCTGACAGACGAAAACGGCAACGTCGTCGCCTATGAAGACTCCGGTCGCGACGGCGACGGCCGTGACGGCGACGCCCACGACATGGGTGACTGGGAAGAAGCCGAGTACTGCTACGAGAACAGCCCGCAGGTCGACAGCGCCTGGCATGGCACGCACGTAGCCGGCATCGTCGCTGCGCAACGCGACAACAGCGAAGGCATCGCCGGCACTGCGCCCGGCGTCAAGATCCTGCCCGTCCGGGTGCTCGGACTCTGTGGCGGAACGGCCGAAGACATCGCCGACGGAATCCGCTGGGCTGCAGGCCTCCCCGTCACTGGCACTCCAACCAACACGAATCCGGCCGACGTCATCAACCTCTCGCTCGGAAGCTACTTCCCCTGCACGGCGACCGACGCGCCGGAATACGTCAGCGCGATCGCGGACGCACGGGCCGAAGGCTCCGTCGTTGTGGCAGCCGCGGGCAACGACGGTGTCGACATCGTCAAGCAACCGACCTCACCCGCGACCTGCCCCGGTGTCATCTCCGTGGGCTCGACGAGCGAGTACGGCGACCGGGCCGGCTACAAGAAGGGCTCCAAGAAGGCCATCTACTCCAACGGGGGTTCGACCCTGGACATCTCGGCCCCCGGCGGCGACACCTACTGGGACGGCCGGGGAATCCTCTCAACCCTCAACACGGGCTCCACGAGCCCAGCGGGGGCGACATACGGGCAGTACGACGGCACGAGCATGGCCGCGCCTGTGGTCTCCGCCGGCGCGGCCCTGATCGGCTCGCTCGGGGAATTCACACCGAGCCAGACCGAAGCCGCGCTCAAGGCCGCTGTTGCGCCATTCCCGTCGGGAACTCACAGCCAGTTCAAGAAGTGCACCACCTCGATCTGTGGCAAGGGCATCCTCGACCTCGGCAAGGTTCTGGCTCCGCTCAGCAAGTCGACGATCACCGGTGCCGTCGTCGTCGGTGAGTCGCTGACCGCAGCGCCGGGAACCTGGAACCAGAAGGTGACGACATTCACCTACGCGTGGCTTCGCGACGGAGAGACGATTGCCGGTGCCACGAGCACCACCTACACGGTCGGCCCCGACGATGTGGGCGCCGCACTGAGCGTGCGCGTATCGCCGGCGACCGGGATCTTCGCCCCGGTCATCTCCGAGTCACCCGAGACCTCGGTCGTTGCACAAGGCCCCGCGGTGACATTGAGCGACGTGCCGTTGACGACGACATACGGCGTGCCCGCGACGGTGAACGTCACGGTCGCCGCGGGCGTCGATTCTGTCGACGGCCCGGTCGAGTTGCGTCGTGGCAACACGGTGCTCGCGAGCGGAGTGTCGACGGGTGGCTCGGTCGCCTTGGAGGTGCCAGGAAAAGCCTGGATCGCCGGCGCCAACCACGTGCGCGCCGCTTTCCTGGGCACTGAGTCCCATGCGGCCACGTCGACGACACCCCAGACGGTCACAGTCGCCAAGGCCACATCGACCAACACGCTCGTTCTGCCCACCTCGATCAGCAAGTCGCAGAAGGCCAAGCTGACCGCCACGATCGCGGTCGACGGGGACCCCAGTCCGACAGGCACGCTCACGGTGTACGACGGGAGCAAGAAGATCCTGACCGGTTCCCTTGCTGCCGGCGACAACGGCGCCAAGTCCTTGACGCTGCCAAAGCTCAAGGCGGGCAGCCACAAGATCAAGGTGGTCTACGCCGGCAACTCGAACATCGGAGCTTCGACCTCTATTGTGAAAACCATCAAGTCGAAGTGACGACCAGCACGCGGAAGCCCTTTTCGCTGATCTGGCGCTCGGTCGGGAACCCCTGATCGATCAGCCAGGCCTGTAACGAGTCGGAACCGAGGTTCTTGCCGACGACGAGACGGGCGAAACCGCCGGGCCTGAGTCGCGGGAGCCACCGCAACAAGAGCTCGTGGAGGGCTTGTTTGCCGATGCGTATGGGCGGGTTGGACCAGATCTCGTCGAACGCCAGATCGGCCGGTACGGCGTCGGGCAGGGCGACGTTGACCGAGGCGTTCAGTCGATGGGCATTTGCCCGCGTGAGGTCGAGGGCGCGTTCGTTGGTGTCGGTGGCCCAGACGGTCGCCATCGGGTCCTCGGAGGCCAAAGCGCAGGCGATGGCACCCCAACCGCAGCCTAGGTCGAGCAGCGTCTTGCCGCCGGACGGGGGAACGCTGTTACGCAGCAACACGTCGGTCGCCTTGTCCAGCCCTTCACGGGCGAATACCCCGCTCGCGGTAGCCATTTCGTAGTCGGTGCCCCAGATGCGCACAGTGATGTCGTGGCGCTTGTCCGCCACCGTGGGGTCGCCGCTGAAGTAGTGGTCGTTCATGGTCAGCAGGCCTCGTAGACGTAGTCATGGTGGTTGGCGGCGACGAGGTCGCGGTCGCGCAGGAGCACGGCGATCCGCTGGCCTCGGCTGGAGCAGGCCCGCCGGAAGGCGGCGCGACCGTTGTCGGTGTACTCGATCTCGATCACATTGCGGTCGAAGTTTCGGAGATATGTTTCGCACTCACGGTAGACCTCGCACTCTTCGGCCACGGCGAAATCGAATCCAAGGCGGCGACCGGCCAGCTCGGCGCTGTTCTTCTGCCCGATCGCCAGTCCGAAACCGTGGGCGCCCGAAATCAGGCTGCGGGCGAAGGCGACCGCCATGTCGCGGGTCAGCAGGCCGTCTGAGCGGGTCCAGGAGTCGAGGTTGTCGGGTTCGACGGCCTGATAACCAGACGCGGCGCAACCCTTGAACCAGGCGTCCTCGATGCGCGAAAGTTGCCGGCGTTTTGCCTCGGTCCGGATGTCGAGCAGGACCTCATCGGGCCAGTCCGGATCGCGTACGAGGTCACCTTCGGCCGATCTGAGCAGCAGACCGGGGTGGTGAGCCTCCCACCACCGGAGCTTGCCGGGCTGGGTCTGGAACGCGTTGACGTAACAAATGTTGTAGAGACCGGCCGCGGGCCTCTCTGTGCGGTCGCGCGTGAGCACGCCGACGCCGGAGGCGGGTTCATACGTTCCGCCCAGCTGGTAGTCGGCGGTTGCGTCGGTGGGGAGGGACTCGACCGGCGGCGCGGGGAGGGCCGTGAAAATCAGGGCGACCAAGGCGAGGAACAAAGCCGTCACAGCCCGGCTTCCCAGGCCTTCCGCAGCTTGGTCGGCGCCTTGATGCGCCAGGCCTCGGTCACGAGCTCGTTGAGGTGTCCTGCGTCGGACCCCTCGAGATCGACGAGGATCGCCCCATAACCGTCATAGTGCGGCGTGGTGTAGAACGCGGCATCACCCGACTGCAGCAGGGCTTCCTTCTCGGCAAGGCTGCACATCACCACGACCCCGCCTTCGGCTTCGCTGCGCAACCGGATGAATCCCTTGCCTTGGACCTTGAGGGAGGGGGTGTTGAACCAGGTCGATTCCTCGACCTCGGGCAAGGTCTTCGCGAACTCCACCAGAGACTGCCAGGTCGCCATCTGGTCAGCCTTCCTCGCCAGCCTGAACGGGAAGGGCGGCAATGATGCGCCACGCCTCGGTGATGAGCTCCTCGAGGTCGGTGACCTCGTCGTACTGATCGAGGCGAACGAGGATCGCGCCAAAGCCGTCGTAGTCGTGAGACGTGAATATCGACGGAACGCCCGAATGCAGCAGCACGTCCTTATAGCAGAGCGTGCACCTGATTGCGAGCGCGTCGCACTCGGGAAGCAGCCGCACGAACCCTTTGCCATGCACCACGAGCTCCGGTGTGCCGTCCCACGTCGACTCCTCGACGTCGGGCAAAGTCTTCCCGAACTCCACCACGGCTTCCCACGTCAACATGGGCACAGTCTTTCACGAATCGACCTAGAGGCGACACGACAATCGTCTCGCCGGCGTCACCTGCCGATGTGCCCTGACCGGCTACGGGACCAGCTTGAGGCTGTCCCGTCGCCTTCGCGACTCGAGTGCCCGGGCGGCCAGCGCGTCATCGGGTGGGTAGACGACGTGTTCGAGGGTCAGCCCGTGGGCGGGCATGACCTCCACATGTGACTGCCGGACCTGGGCGGCGAGGACAGATGCGGCCCAGCTCGGTTCATACCTCGTCGCGCCGACGGCAGTGATGGCGCCCATCAGCGAACGCACCATGGAGTGGCAGAACGCGTCCGCTATCACGGTGGTCTCGATGATCCCGTCGTCGCGGCGAATGCTGTGGAGGTTGCGCAGCGCCCGTATGGTCGTGGCGCCTTCGCGCGGCCTGCAGAACGAGGCGAAATCGTGCTCGCCCAGGAGGTGCTGGCTCGCGTAGTTCATAGCGGTGACGTCGATCCGGCGGAAGTGGTGGGCGACGAAGTCCCTCGACAGCGGATCGGGGCCGACTGGTTCGTCGCAGATCCGATAGACGTACTGGCGTTCGAGAGCTGAGAAGCGGGCGTCGAAGCCGAAAGGCGCCGGCTGGACGTCGCGGATCTGGATGTCCTTGGGCAGGAGGTTGCGCAATCGTCGGCAGAGGTGCTCGGCTTGGATGTCGTCGGCGAGGTCGACGTGGGCAACCTGACCGCGGGCGTGCACACCGGTGTCGGTGCGGCCGGCAACAATCAGGCGCGAAGGCGTCTTGAGCCGCAGGATCGTGCAGAGCGCATTCTCGATCTCGCCCTGGACTGTGCGCAGTCGCGGTTGCACGCCCCAACCGCTGAAGTTGGTGCCGTCATAGGAGATGTCGAGTCGAAAGCGCACGGGACAACGCTATATCAGGGGTCTAACCGGCGTTTCAGGCCCAGCGCTCGGCGGACGGGACGAAAGTGAGTTGCCGGTCGCCGGTGTAGATCTGCTTCGGGCGGGCGATCTTCTGTTCCTTGTCGTCGACGAGTTCGCGCCACTGGGCGAGCCAACCGGCTGTGCGCGGGATCGCGAACAACACGGTGAACATCTCCGGCGGGAACTTCAGTGCCTCGTAGATCAGGCCCGAGTAGAAGTCGACGTTGGGATAGAGCTTGCGCGAGATGAAGTACTCGTCCTCGAGGGCGATCTTTTCCAGCTCGAGGGCGATCTCGAGCAGCGGATTGACTCCGGTGACCTCAAAGACGTCGTCGCAGGCCTTCTTGATGATCGTGGCGCGCGGGTCGAAGTTCTTGTAGACGCGGTGGCCGAAGCCCATGAGCTTCTCGTCGCCGGCTTTGACGCGCTCGATGAACGCCGGGATCTTGTCCTTGGTGCCGATGCGGCGAAGCATCTTGAGCACGGCCTCATTGGCTCCACCGTGCAGCGGGCCATACAGGGCGGCGATGCCGGCGCTGACCGAGGAGTACGGGTCGACCTGGCTCGAACCGACCGAACGCACCGCGTTGGTCGAGCAGTTCTGCTCGTGGTCGGCGTGGAGGATGAACAGCACCTCGAGGGCCTTCACGAGTCGGGGATCGGCGTTGTACTCCTGCTCGCTCATCTTGAACAGCATGGAGAGGAAGTTCTCGGTGTAGGACAGCTTGTTGTCGGGGTAGACATACGGCTTGCCCTGCGCGTGACGGAACGACCAGGCGCCGAGCGTCGGCATCTTGGCGATCATGCGCACCATCTGCTCGTGGCGTATGTCCTCGTCGGTGATGTTGCGCGCCTCGGGATAAAACGTCGACAGAGCGCCGACCGACGACATGAGCATGCCCATGGGGTGCGCGTCGTAGCGGAAGCCCTGCATCAGGGAGCGGAGGTTTTCGTGCACGAACGTATGGAACGTGACCTCGTGCACCCACTTGTCGTGCTGCTCCTTGGTGGGAAGCTCGCCGTAGATCAAGAGGTAGGCGACCTCGAGGAAGGTGGAACTCTCGGCAAGCTGTTCGATCGGGTAGCCGCGGTATTCCAGGATGCCCTTGTCGCCATCGATGAAGGTGACCGAGCTGCGGCAGGACGCGGTGTTGGTGAATCCCGGGTCATAGATCGCAACGCCGGGATTGTCTTCGCCGGTGCCGACCTTGCCGAGGTCTTTTGCACTGATCGTGCCATCGGTTATGGGGAGTTCGTACTCTTCGCCGGTGCGGTTGTCACGAACAGTCAAAGATTGCTGAGTATCAGTCACGCTGGTTCTCCTGTGACGAGTTATGGGGTCCCGCGGGTTACGCGAGCGCCTTCCAACCTATGTCTAGCGGTGAAAACACGCACAAGGGGGTCGATGAAGAGCACCCGTTTTGACCGCGAATGACCTTGACGGTTACTCTTGGTAGTCGTTGTGCATTGCGAAAAACTGCATGCCGATGACGAAGCAAGAGCCCACAGACAAAGCGAGAAGGTTACGCCGTGCGCACGTACAGCCCGAAGCCTGCTGATATCAACCATCAGTGGCACATCATCGACGCGGAAGACGTCGTTCTTGGACGCCTTGCCGTCCAGGTTGCGACTCTGTTGCGCGGCAAGCACAAGCCGACTTTTGCGCCTCACATGGACGGCGGCGACTTCGTTGTCGTCGTCAATGCCGAGAAGGTTGCCCTCTCGGGCAACAAGCGCACTGACAAGCTCGCCTTCCGCCACAGCGGTTACCCGGGCGGCCTCAAGTCGATCGCCATCGGCGACCTGCTCGAGAAGGATGCGCGCAAGGCCATCGAAAAGGCCGTATGGGGCATGATCCCCAAGAACCGTCTCGGTCGTCAGATGATCAAGAAGCTCAAGGTCTACACCGGCCCCGAGCACCCGCACGCAGCACAGCAGCCCCAGCCGTTCGAGATCACGCAGATCTCCCAGTAAGAAGAGAAGCAGGATTCCCGTGGCTGAACCCACCACCGACAATGTTGAATTCGAGACAAACGCAGAAGGCGTCGCCTACAGCTCGGAGAGCTCGCCGTCGGCTGATGCTCCCCTGAAGCCCGCGACGATCATCCCTGCTGCTGCCACCGGCCGCCGCAAGGAAGCCATCGCCCGCGTGCGCATCGTTCCCGGCACCGGCGTGTGGACCGTCAACGGCAAGCCGCTTGAGGAGTACCTCCCCAACAAGCTGCACCAGCAGATCGCCAAGGAAGCCTTCGTTACGGCCGGCCTCGCCGATCGCTTCGATGTCATCGCGCGCGTCACCGGCGGCGGTATGACCGGTCAGGCCGGCGCACTGCGTCTCGGCGTTGCCCGCTCGCTCAACGAGATCGACGAAGAAGCCAACCGTCCCGCACTCAAGAAGGCCGGTCTCCTGACGCGCGACTCGCGTATCAAGGAGCGCAAGAAGGCTGGTCTCAAGAAGGCCCGTAAGGCTCCGCAGTACAGCAAGCGCTGATCCTCTCGTGGGCCGAATCTTTGGCACCGACGGGGTTCGCGGACTCGCGAATCGCGATCTCACTGCCGAACTCGCTGTCGACCTGGCAGTAGCGGCGGCCCACATACTCGGCGAAGCAGGAGCTTTCGCCGATCGGCGACCCACAGCAGTAGTTGCCCGCGATCCCCGCGCTTCAGGAGAATTCCTGGAGGCAGCGGTGGTCGCGGGTCTTGCATCTGCCGGTGTGGACGTGCACCGGCTCGGTGTCATTCCGACCCCGGGCGCCGCTTTCCTCACGTCCTTCCTGGCCGCCGACATGGGTGTCATGATCTCGGCCAGCCACAACGCGATGCCCGACAACGGCATCAAGTTCCTCGCCCGCGGCGGGCTCAAGCTCGACGACGACATCGAGCGAGCCATCGAGAACCGCCTCGAAGAGCCGTGGGAGCGTCCGATCGGCGCGGGCGTGGGACGCATCGGCGACAGCTTCTCCGGCGTCGCGAGCTACATCAAGCACCTCGTCGGCACGGCCCCGGTCCGTCTCGACGGTCAAACCGTCGTGCTCGACTGCGCCAACGGTGCAGCCTTCCAGGTCGGACCCGAAGTCTTCGCCGCCCTCGGCGCGCAGGTCATCGCGATCCATGCCGAACCCGATGGCCTCAACATCAACGACAACTGCGGCTCGACCCACCTCGACGACCTGCAAAAAGCCGTCGTGGAGCACAACGCGGTGGCGGGTTTCGCATTCGACGGCGACGCCGACCGCTGCCTTGCCGTCGACGCCGGGGGCAATGTCGTCGACGGTGACCACATTCTTGCGATGCTCGCTCTCGCGGCTCGTGACGAGAGCCGGTTGCACGACAACACCGTCGTTGCCACGGTGATGAGCAACCTCGGCTTCGTGCAAGCCCTCGAACGAGCCGGCATCAATGTCGTCCAGACGGCCGTCGGCGATCGCTACGTCCTCGAAGCGATGCGGGCCGGCCGATACACGCTTGGCGGCGAACAGTCCGGCCACGTGATCATGAGCGACTACGCGACCACCGGTGACGGTGTCCTCACGGCTCTCCAGATCGCGGCCCGTATGGCGTCGACCGGCAAGACCCTCGCCGAGCTCGCCACGGTCATGACGCGGTTGCCGCAGGTGCTCATCAATGTTCCCGACGTCGACAAGGCCCGCGCCGACACCGACCCGATTCTGCAAGGCGAGGTCTCCGCCGCCGCCGCCAGGCTCGGCAGCACCGGACGTGTCCTGTTGCGCCAGTCCGGCACCGAACCGCTCGTGCGGGTCATGGTGGAGGCCGAATCCCACGAGGACGCCCAGGCGGTCGCCGAGCATCTCGCCGGCGTCGTCCGCCGCACGCTCGCCCTCTGAAATCGTCTGAGTCTGAGATCGGCTGCCTGAGATCGTCTACCTGAAATCGTAGAGTGGTCGGGTGACCACCATCGAGCGGCTCGATCCCACGAATGACGAACAGTTCGGCGAATTCCATGCGACCTACGCTTCGGCGATGGATGGCGAATGGGACCGGCCCTACACGGCACGAGAGCTTCGCGTCGACTTGCAGGACGACGCCGGATATTTGGAACAGACCGGCCTCCTCGCCCGTGATGACGCCGAAACGCCGGTCGGGGTCGGTATCGTCGAGATCCCGCTGAAGGACAACCTCAAGCTCGTCTACGTCAACGTGCACGTCCTCCCTCAGCATCGTCGGCAGGGCCACGGCAGCGCATTGCTCGATTCCATCGTCGGGATCGCCCGCGAACACGGGCGGACGACCTTGTTTGCCGGAGCGCGCTGGGATGTCGGACAAGAGGGCTCGGCCAACACGGCTTTTGCCGAGGCACTGGGTTTCGAGCTCGATCTGGTGGACGCGCACCGCGTCCTCGACCTGCCGGCCACCTTGCCGGAGGCGCCCGTACGCGATGGCTACGCACTGCATGGGTGGCGGGGCGCATGCCCGGATGAATGGGTCGACCAGTACGCCAATCTGCTGACGCTCATCGTCCAGGAAGCGCCGTCGGGGGAGTACCCGCTGGAGAACGAATTCTTCGACGCTGCGCGCGTGCGTTCGGACGAGGCGACTCTCATCAAGCAGCACCGCGTCATGCAGGTGAGCGTGGCGTTGTCCCCAGAGGGCGTGATTGCCGGGCATACGCAGTTGGTCTTCCCCGAAGCCGAAGCCGAAGCCGATCCCGAGGATGCCTATCAGTGGGACACCCTGGTGTTGCCCGGGCACCGCGGCCACGGCCTCGGCCTGTCTCTCAAGGTGCATGCGATGGACGCGTCGAAGGAACTGCTCGAGGGTCGAAGGCTCATACACACCTACAACGCTGCCAGCAACGGACCGATGATCGCGGTCAACGAGCTGATGGGCTTCCGGCACGTGGCCAATTGCGGCGAGTACATCAAAGAGATCTGAACCCGTCGGTGCCCGGCGTTACGTTGTCCGTATGCAGGTGATTTGCTACACCGCCATGTCGATGGACGGACGTCCGGCCCGGCCCTGACGTCGACCTCGGCTTCCTCGAATCGATCGGCTCGGAGGACGGCGACGAGTTCGACGAATTCCGACGGCGCTGGGGAGCGGTCCGGCGTTGTTCCAGTACGCCGGCCCACCTTCGGCGGCCTTCCGGCTGGAGGAATGCCGCCCCTATGCCAAGGACGCCGTACGCATCCGGTGGATTCGCGCTCGCTGAGGGGCCTTGCATGAACGGTTGGCAAACATGACCGGTTCAATTTTCGGAACCGCGCACACGGACCGGATGTTGCGCTTACTGTCAGGGGGCTCGTAGAACGACCTTCTGCCCTCGAGGACTGGCACCAGGCGACGGCGGGCGATGACTCGAGGGGATCCATCATGGTTCGTCGTCAGAAAAGTGTGCTCGTTCGGAGTCGTTCCTTGATGGTCGTGATGGCCCTCGCCGCAGGGGCGTTGACCGCAGTGACGTCTCAGAGCGCCTCGGCCGTCAGCGCCGTCGACACCCAGCTCGTGGTCACCGACGTGACGAGCGCCGACAGCCAGAACCTCTCGGCCGTCTCGTTGAAGACTTTCAACATCGACAAGACCAAATCGTTCACCAAGCCCGTCGAGTTGCCGATCGCAGACGCGGGCAGCGACAAGGCGTTCACGCTGAGCGGCGACTCCAACGGCAACGGCTCGCTGTCGCGCAGCGACGACAAGAACTATCTGGCGGTCGCGGGCTACAACAAGGTGCCAGGGACGACCGGGGTCGCGGAGCCCGACCCGAAAAAGACCACTTCGGCCCAGATCGGTCGCATGGTCGCCCGCATCTCATCGACCGGCACCGTCGACACCTCGACGCTGCTCGGCCCCAACGTGTTCAATGCGAGCGCCCCACGCGGAGCGGCGAGCGTGAACGGAAGTTCGTTCTTCGTCTCGGGCAATGGTGGCACTGCCCCCGACAGCCCTGTGTCCGGAGTCATCAAGGTCAATCTTGGGGGTGACACGAACAACACGAAGATCGCCCCGACGACGCAGAAGAACGTCAGGCAGATCCAGATCGCCGGAGGCGAGCTCTACGCAACGTCCGACAAGACCTCTATCTTCGGGCTGGGCAAGTTCACCCCGGCCGGTGGCGGCCTGCCGACCACGACGAGCGCCATCACCAAGCTTGCCCAGATCACCACAGTCAGCTCCGCCCCTAAGCCACAGTCGGACTCTTACGTGCCCGACGCCCTGCTGATGCTCCACACCGGCGCTACCGGGTCCGCAATTGACACCGCCTACGTCGTGGTCGATGCCGATAGCTCACTCATCCCCGCTTTCGCCGGCGAGATCCGCAAGTACACCTTGAGTGGCGGCACGTGGACCCTCAACGGCACGAAGACCGGGGACTACCCGTTTCTGACTGGCCGCCTCAATGCCGCCGGTAACGCCGTGCAGCTCTACGCCGCCAAAAGCAGCGCGGCGGGCAACACCCTCGTGTCCTTCGACGACAGCAATACGTCCGGCGCTGCGAGCTTCGGCTCCGAGACCACCCTCGCAACGGCCGCCGCCGGCCACGCTTTCCGTGGAGTGGCTTTCGCGCCCACCAGCTGGAACCCGGGCACCATCTCCAGTAACGCGCCCACCGCCTCCGTGGTCAACTCGACCGTGGGCGGCACGTTCGGTGATGCCCACAACCCGACCACGGCACTGACGCTCGCGGACGGCGACACCGACCCCGCTGGCCTCACCGTGACAGCCCATTCTTCGAACCAGGGCGTCATACCCGATGCCAACGTCACCGTCGACGGCACCGGCCTCACCCGCACGGTGTCATACATGCCCACCGGACGGGGGCGTTCGACCATCACCTTCACCGTGACGGATGACAACGCCAACACCGGCTCGGCCCAGGTGGCCTACGGTGCATCCAACGCGCCAGTGTTGTCGAGCGGCCACTACCTGTACGAGTCGAGCGACCTGTCCAGCGCTGTCGACGTCGGTAACGACTACTCGCTCGCCATCAGTTCCGAAGACAACTCGATCCGGCTCTACAAGCAGGGTGAGTCGGGCCGACCCGTTTACACCCATGACTTCGACCCTGAAATCGGTTCGTCCACCGCCGACATCGAGGGCATGGCCCGGGTCAACGACATGCTCTACATCCTCGGCTCGCACGGCAACAACAGCGACGGTGCCCTGAAGCCAGCGCGCCGCGTGCTGTTCACAGCGGCCGTCAGCGGCTCCGGTGCGTCGACGACCGTCACGTACGTCGGGAAGTTCACCGGCCTGTGGGACGACCTGCGCATCTGGGACCAGTCTCACGGCAATCGGCTCGGCTTCGCCGCCGGCCAGGCTGATGGGAAGAAGGCGAACGACCCCGACGGCTTCAACATCGAGGGGCTCGAGTTCGCGCCGAACAGCACGTCGACGGCCTACCTCGGATTCCGCTCGCCGCTCGTGGCCCACGCCGGCAAGCCGAGCGCCGTCATCGTGCCGGTCACCAATGCCGACAACCTGATCCTGGGTACCGCTTCGAACGCGATCTTCGGTGAACCGATCTACCTCGACCTCGGCGGACGCACCATCCGCGACATCCGCAAGAACAGTCACAACGAATACCTCATATCGGCGCAGTCGACCACCGGCTCCCCGAACTGGGCGCTCTACGCCTGGGACGGCAACCCGAACAACAACCCGATCAAGGTCAAGGACCTGCCCGACCCCGCCTCGACCACGACCGGCTCATGGGAGTCGATCGTCTCCGTGCCACACCCGCTGGCCGCCGGCGGCTCCGTGTCGCTGATCGCCGACTCCGGTGACACCACCTACTACGGCGACGTCACGGTCGGCTCGGACGAGAGCAAGGGCCTCCGAAAATCATACGCTGACGACTTCACGACGAGCAGCTTCGTCGCCGTCCCGGCGACTCCGGCCAACGTGTCCACCACGCTTGGACCGGGCAGCATCGGAGTCTCCTGGAACGCCGTGTCCGGGGCAGACTCCTACAACGTCACCGTCAAGGACGGCGACACGAACGCTCCCGGTTCGCCCAAGTCGGTGACGTCGGGCACGTCTGCGACGTTCGGCGACCTTGACCCGACGAAGAGTTACACGATCACCGTGACGGCTGTGAACGTCTGGGGCGAGGGAAACCCCTCCGGCCCGGTCAACGCGACCCCCGGCGAAGTTCCCGTCGCGAACACGACCCCGCCGTCGATCACCGGGACCTTGAAGGTCGGCTCCACCTTGACCGCCGATGACGGTGAGTGGACGCCTTCGGGCACGACTTACGCGTACGCGTGGTCCGCGGCCGGCACGCCGATCGGCGGCGCGACGTCCAAGACGTACGAACTGACCTCGGCCGAGGCGAGCAAGAAGATCACCGTGAGGGTGACGGCGTCGAAGACCGGGTACGGCCCGACGAGCGCGACCAGCGCCCAGACTGCCGAAGTGACCGACGGATTGGTCAGCAATGAGACGCTCCCGTCGATCTCCGGCACGGCGCAGGTCGGCTCGACGCTGACCGCCGATGACGGCGAGTGGACGCCTTCGGGCACGACGTACTCCTATGCCTGGTCGGCAGACGGGTCGCCGATCGGCGGCGCGAACTCCAAGACCTTCACACCGACCGCCGACGAGGTCGGCAAGTCGATCACGGTGACGGTGAGTGCGTCCAAGGCCGGTTACACCCCTGCGGCCGCACCCAGCCCCCAGACCTCCGAGGTGGCCGAAGGAACAATCTCGAACACCGCCCTTCCGTCGATTTCCGGAGCGCTCAGCGTCGGTTCGACATTGACCGCCGGCAATGGGGAATGGACGCCCTCGGGCACGACATACGCCTATGCCTGGTCCGCCGACGGAACACCGATCGACGGTGCGACGTCCAAGACCTATGACCTGACCTCGGCCGAGCTGGGCAAGACGATCTCGGTGAAGGTCACTGCGTCCAAGGCCGGCTACGCCTCGGAGACGGCGGCCAGCGCGTCGACGAGCGAAATAGCCATCGAGGCGATCGCCAACACGGCCCTCCCGACGATCTCGGGAACGCCGAAGGTTGGTTCGACGCTGACCGCCGATGACGGTGAGTGGACGCCTTCGGGCACGACGTACTCCTATGCGTGGTCCGCCGATGGCACGCCGATCGATGGCGCGACGTCCAAGACCCTCGACCTGACCGCTGCTGAGCAGGGGAAGACGATCAAGGTCGCGGTGACTGCGTCCAAGACAGACCTCACCCCGGTGACGGCGAACAGCGCGCCGACGGTTGCGGTCGCCAGCGGAACCATCGCGAACACGGACGTCCCGACGATCTCCGGTACGGCGAGGTCGGGTCAGACGCTCACGGCCACTCACGGCGCGTGGACCCCGTCCGGCACGAACTACGACTACGCCTGGCTGGCCGACGGCACAACGATCGGCGGAGCCACGACGGACACCTTTGACCTGACGCCGGCCGAGGTCGGCAAGAAGATCACGGTCGCAGTGACGGCGTCGAAAGACGGATACACGTCCACGACATCCACCAGTGCTGCCACGGAGACAGTCGACCCGAGTGCGGTCAGCAACTCTGTGCCGCCGAGCATCGGGACCGCCGCCGTGGTCGGCCAGACCTTGACGGCATTGAAGGGTACGTGGGCACCGGCAACCGGAGTGACATTCGCCTACCAGTGGCTGGCCGATGGTGCGGAGATCGATGGCGCGACGTCCTCGACCTTCACCCCGACCGCGAGCCAGACCGGTAAGAAGATCTCGGTGAAGGTCACCGGTTCGAAGCCGGGACTGACATCGCTGGACAAGACGTCCGCGGAGACGTCGGCCGTCACGAATACGCCGCCCCCGTTCGGGCCGCCGACCAACTTCATCTCGACGACTCGCACCTCGTCGACGATCACGTTGACGTGGACCAAGTCGACCGACGCGACCCACTACCGGATCTATTCGGGCATTGGGACCGGCACGCGTACGAAGCTGGAGGTGGGCAACGTTTCGACGGCGACGATCACCGGGTTGAAGCCGAGCACCGGCTACTCGATCGACATCTCCGCGTTCAAGGCCGACGGCACCCAGTCGAACTACACGAGGCCGAGGCTCCTCGTCTCGACCAGCGCTTTGCAGAAGCCGACCAACCTGGTCGCCACGCAGCGCACCGCGACGAGCATCTCGATCTCGTGGACGAAGGTGCCTGGGGTGAAGAACTATCGCATCTACTCGGGTATCGGCACCGGCACGCGGACGAAGCTCGAGGTCGGGGACGTCTCAGTGGCCACGATCATCGGGCTCAAGCGCGGCCAGACCTACTCGATCGACATGGCTTCGCTGTCGGCAGACAAGACGCTGGTGTCACCGTACACGCCGCGCATCAGCCAGGCGACGAGCTCGCTTCTGGCGCCGACGAAGTTCGCGTCGACGGGGCACACACCGACGACCGTGTCGTTGAAGTGGGTCAAGGCCACGGGTGCGGAGAGCTACCGGATCTACTACGGCATCGGCACCGGCCCTCGCACGCGGGTCGACGTCGGCGACGTGTCGTCGGTGACGATCCCGGGCCTGGTGAAGGGCAAGACGTACCTGATCGACATCGCCTCGATCGAGGACAGCGGCAACTCCCGATCGTCATACTCACCGCGCATATCGGTCAAGACTGGCTAGCGATCGGGTGCGCCGGCGCTCAAAGTTTGCGGAGACGGACCCAGCTCACCGAGTGGTCCGGGCTCTTGCGCAACACGAGCGACGCCCGGCCGCGGGTGGACTGGATGTTGTCCTTGAGGTTGGGCCAGTTGATCTCGTCCCAGAGACGCTCGGCACGATCGATCGCTTCTTCTGTGCTCAGCTCGCCGTAACGGTGGAAGTAGGACGCCGGATCGCGGAAGGCGGTCTTGCGCAGGCTGAGGAACCGCTCGACGTACCACCGGCGTATGTCCTTGCTGGACGCGTCGACGTAGATCGAGAAGTCGAAGAAGTCGCTGATCGCGAGCCCAGGCCGGCCGTCGCCGCGACTACGCGCCGGTGCGAGGACGTTGAGGCCTTCGATGATGATGATGTCGGGCTGTTCGACGGTGACGACTTCGTCGGTGACGTCATACGTGAGGTGTGAATAGACCGGGGCGGTGACGACGTCGACGCCGGACTTCACGTCGATGACGAAGCGCAACAGCGCCCTGCGGTCGTAGGACTCGGGAAAGCCCTTGCGCTCGAGCAGTCCGCGGCGCTCGAGCTCGGCGTTGGAGAGCAGGAATCCATCGGTCGTGACGAGCTCGACGCGGCGATGAGCCGGCGATTGCGCAAGCAGCTCGCGGATCAGCCGGGCGGTCGTCGACTTGCCGACCGCGACCGAACCGGCGATGCCGATGACGAAGGGCGTGCGCTTGGGTTGAGGCCTGCCGAGGAAGTGGTCGGTCGCCCGGTGCAGGTCGCCGGCGAACTGGATGCGCATGCTGATGAGCTCGGTCAGCGGCAAATAGACCTGGCGCACTTCTTCGAGATCAAGCTCGTCGCCCAGGCCGCGCACGCGCTCGATTTCTTCGGTGCTCAGCGGTTGGGGAGCGTCTCCGGCGAGATCGGCCCATGCGGCCCGTTCCAGCTCGATGTACGGCGACTCGTCGCGACTCATGGCTCCATTGTCCCGGTAGAGCCATGGCGTGGTGTAACTCGGTACCCTGATCTGCATGTGCGGAATCGTGGGATATGTAGGGGAACGATCGGCGCTGGACGTCGTGATGGGCGGCTTGCGCCGTCTCGAATATCGCGGATATGACTCTGCCGGGGTCGCGCTCGTCGACAACGGCTCGATCGCCTCGGCCAAGAAGGCGGGCAAGCTCGCCAATCTCGACAAAGAGCTCGAGGCCAACCCACTGCCCGCGTCGACGACCGGCATCGGGCATACGCGGTGGGCAACCCATGGCGCCCCCAACGACCTCAACGCGCACCCGCACCTCGACAGCGCGGGTCGCATTGCCGTCGTCCACAACGGGATCATCGAGAACTTCGCCGAGCTGCGCGCCAAGCTGGAAGCTTCCGGCCACGAGTTGCTGTCCGAGACCGACACCGAAACCGTCGCGCACTTGCTGCACGACGAGCTCCAGCACACTCCAGACCTGTCCGATGCCGTGCGCGCCGTGTGCCGCCAGTTGCAAGGCGCCTTCACCCTGGTGATCGCGGACGCGCAGCATCCCGGCGTCGTCGTCGGAGCGCGCCGCAACTCACCGCTGGTCGTCGGCCGCGGTGAGGGAGAGAACTTCCTCGGCTCAGACGTCTCGGCGTTCATCGACTACACCCGCAACGCGATCGAGCTCGGCCAGGACCAGGTCGTCACGATCACGCCCGAAGACATCGTGGTGACCGACTTCGACGGCAAGCCCGCCGAGACGACCGAGTACCACGTCGACTGGGATGTCTCGGCCGCCGAAAAGGGTGGCTACGACTGGTTCATGCTCAAGGAGATCGCCGAGCAGCCCCAGGCCGTCGCCGACACGCTCCTTGGCCGCTACACGACCGACGGTCAGCTCCAGCTCGACGAGATGAGACTGTCCGACGGCGAATTGCGCGAAGTCGACAAGATCATCGTGCTGGCCTGCGGCACCTCGTTCTATGCGGCCATGGTGGCCAAATATGCCATCGAGCACTGGACCCGCATTCCCTGTGAGGTCGAGCTCTCCTCGGAGTTCCGCTAGCGAGATCCGATCCTCGACAAGAGCACGCTGGTCGTCACGATCAGCCAGTCCGGCGAGACGATGGACACCCTCATGGCGGGGCGTTATGCCCGCGAGCAGCGAGCCCGGGTGTTGTCGATCTGCAACACCAACGGCGCGACGATCCCGCGCGAATCCGATGCGGTGATCTACACGCACGCCGGGCCCGAGATCGCGGTCGCGTCGACCAAGGGCTTCCTGAGCCAGGTCGTCGCCTGTTATCTGCTCGGCCTCTACCTCGCCCAGGTGCGGGGTGTGAAGTATGGCGACGAGATCGCCCGGATCATGGGCCAGCTGGACGAAGTGCCGGCCGCGATCCAGCGGATGCTCGACGACGGCGAACAAGTACGCGAGCTCGCGCGCGAGCTTGTCGGCTCCAAATCCATCCTCTTCCTGGGACGCCACGTCGGCTATCCCGTGGCCCTGGAAGGGGCGCTCAAGCTCAAGGAGCTCGCCTACATCCACGCCGAGGGGTTCTCTGCCGGCGAGCTCAAACACGGTCCGATCGCGCTCATCGAGGAAGGTCTGCCTGTGTTTGCCGTCGTCCCGCCCAAGGGCCGCGACCAGCTGCACGAAAAAATGGTCAGCAACATCCAGGAGATCCGCGCTCGTGGCGCCCGCACGATCGTGCTTGCCGAGGACGGCGATGACGACGTCGTCCCCTATGCGGACCACCTGATCCGGCTGCCGCATGTGCCGACATTGCTCCAGCCCCTCGTCTCCACCGTGCCGTTGCAGATCTTCGCGTGCGAGCTCGCCGGCCAGCTCGGCCACGATGTCGATCAGCCGCGAAATCTCGCCAAGTCGGTCACGGTCGAATGACCGCCCCACGTTGCATCGCTCGTCGGGGCGACCTACTGCGCTCACGCCGCGGGGACATCCGATGATCAGCGGCGTAGGTGTCGACGTCGTCGACATCGATCGATTCCGCGAGTCGCTCGAGCGCACGCCGACACTCCGTGAGCGGTTGTTCACGGCCGCCGAGGGTGAGCTCCCGCTCGAGTCGATGGCGGCCCGCTTTGCCGCCAAGGAAGCCTTCGTCAAGGCGCTGAGGGGACCGGCCGGTATGTCGTGGCAGGACATCGAGGTCGTCACTACTTCCAACGGCGCGCCCGAATTCGTCCTCCACGGCGCTGCCTCCGCGCGGGCCAAGGAGCTCGGGATCGTCTCGACCCACGTGTCCCTCTCCCACGACGGTGCCGTGGCCACGGCCTTCGTGGTTGCCGAATGCTGAAGGCACACTCGGTCAGCCAGATACGCGAGGCCGAGGAAGCTCTGGCGGCGACACTTCCCGCAGGTGCGCTGATGCAGCGTGCTGCCAAGGGCCTCGCGGCTCATCTCGAGGACATCGCCCCCGGCGAACTCGTCCTGATGCTGATCGGGCCCGGCAACAACGGCGGTGACGCGTTGTTCGCTGCCACGCACCTGCTCGATCGCGGTGTGCGTGTCGACCTGTGCCTTCTCGACCCTGACAAAGTCCATGCCGAAGGACTCGCCGCCGCCCGCGGGGCCGGCGCCCAGGTCGTCGAGGCTCCCACTGCTCACCGCCACGTGGTCGACGCGATGTTCGGCATCGGCGCCCGGCCCGGGCTCGAGGGACGCGCGGCCGAATGGGCCCGTTGGATCGACACCACTCGGCCGATCGTCGTCTCGGTTGACGTGCCGTCCGGCGTCGACGTCGACGGGGCGACACTGCCCGACGCCTACGTCCGCGCCGACACCACGGTCACGTTCGGCACGCACAAGGCGGCCCTGCTCGCCGGGCCCGCAGCGACAGCGGCCTCGTCGGTCGCGCTCGTCGACATCGGTCTGGCCGACCACCTGGGCCAGCCGCTCCTCGAAGCCATCGAACCCGAAGACGGCCACCTGATCGCCGAGCTGTTGCGGCCCATGCTCGACCCCACTGCTTCGGTGCACAAGTACACCCGCGGCGTCGTCGGCGTCGCAGCCGGTTCCGAGGCGTATGCCGGCGCCGCTCACCTGTGCGTGGCCGGTGCCCAGTCGGGCATCGCCGGCATGGTCCGGTTCGTCGGATCGCCCTCGTTGAGTGCCCGCGTGGTCGACCGGGCGCCCGAGGTCGTCGCCGGCCGCGGCCGGGTTCAGGCCTGGGTCGTCGGGCCCGGTGGGGGAGAGGAAGCCCGCGAACAGCTGGCACTGGCCCTCGAGGACGGTATGCCCGTCGTCGTCGATGCCGACGCCCTGAGGTTCATACCCGACCGTTTCGAGATCCCGGCGCTGCTGACACCGCATGCCGGTGAGCTCGCCACGATGATGGACACTTCGCGCGACAAGGTCGAAGCCGATCCGCTGGGCCACGCCCAGGCCGCGGCGAAGCGCTGGAACGCGACGGTGCTGCTCAAGGGCGCGCTCACACTTGTCGCCCAGGAGGGCAAGCCGACCCGCGTCAACCAGACCGGCTCGCCCTGGCTTGCCACGGCGGGCGCGGGCGACGTCCTGGCCGGTCTGGCCGGGTCTTTCCTCGCCGCCGGCGCCGATCCGCGGGAAGCCGGATCGATAGCCGCGTTTCTCCACGGTGTGGCAAGCGTGCGGGCCAATCGGAGCGGACCGGTCACTGCCTCGATGGTCGCGGCGGCGCTGCCCCGGACGATCGCCGATTTCCAGCACTGGCAGCTCGAAAAGCTCCGTGAATGGTGGGACTGACATGACCGGTCCCCAGGCCGAAGCCGTCATCGACCTCGACGCCTACCGGCACAATCTCGTCAACCTCGCCGCCTGTGCCCCCGATTCGCAGCTCATGGCGGTCGTCAAGGCCAACGCCTACGGCCACGGTGTGACCGAGTGCGCGCGTGCCGCGCGTGAGGCCGGAGCCGACTGGCTGGGTGTGGCGACGATCGCCGAGGCGCGGGCGCTGCGTGAGTCCGGCGACACCGGCGACCTGCTGTGCTGGCTGGCGAGCCCCGGCGAGGACTTCGCCGGCGCGATCGAGCACGGGATCCAGGTGACGGCCTCGGGCGTTTCGCAGCTCAAGGAGATCCTCGCCGCGACCGGAGCCACCCGCGCCAAGGTCCAGCTCAAGGTCGACACCGGTTTGTCGCGCAATGGCGCCTACGGCGATGAGTGGACCCGTCTGGTCGACGTCGCGGCCGCCGCGCAGTCAGCCGGCCGGATCGCCGTGACCGGTGTCTGGTCGCACCTGGCCTGCGCCGACGAGCCCGGGCACAAAGCCAATGACGAGCAGGAGGAGGTGTTCCTCGACGCCCTGTCGGCGGTGGAAGCCGCCGGGCTCGAACCCGGCATACGGCATTTGGCCAATTCGGCTGCCACCCTGATCCGGCCGAGTGCGCATTTCGACCTCGTCCGGGTCGGCATCGCGTCCTACGGCATCAATCCCGCTCCGGCGCTGTCATACGACACCGAGCTCACGCCGGTGATGACGCTGCGCGCCCGCCTTGCCGCGGTCAAACGCGTCGCGGCCGGCGCCGGAGTGTCCTATGGCCACACCTACTACACCGAACGTGAGACGACGCTCGGCCTCGTGCCGATGGGCTACGGCGACGGGATCTCGCGGACCGCCTCCAACAAGTCCGAAGCCCAGTTCGCCGGTGCGCGTGTGCCTGTGGCCGGCACCATCTGCATGGACCAGCTTGTCGTCGACCTCGGCGATGCCGACGCCAAGACCGGTGACGTCGTCACGCTTTTCGGGCCCGGAACGGACGGCGAACCATCGGCCGCGGATTGGGCGGAGGCGGCCGGGACGATCGGCTACGAGATCGTCACTAGGCTGGGGGGGCGCATCGAGCGCACCTATCGAGGAGTCCGATGAGCAGGACCGTGAAGATCGCCACGACGGCCAGTGCCTTCGTCGCGACCGGGCTCGCCGCCAAGGCCCTCAACACCCGCCACCGCACGCAGCGCAAGCTCCGGCGCGGCGAGGACGTCGAGTTCGGGACCGTGCACTCGCGCGCGCAGGTCGCCCACGCGACCGACGGACTCGCGCTCAACGTCGAGGTCGACGAGGGCCCGGACGGCCCGGACGGCCCGACCATCGTCTTCGTCCACGGCTGGGTGTGCACTCTCGACAGCTGGCACTACCAGCGACTGGCCTTGCGCGACACTGCCCGCATGGTGTTCATGGACCACCGTTCGCATGGCAAGTCCGGGCGTTCCTACGATCACAACTCCTCCATCGAGCAACTTGCCGAGGACCTTCGGGTCGTGCTCGAGGCCTTCGTGCCGACCGGCGACATCATCCTCGTCGGCCACTCGATGGGCGGTATGACGATCCTCGGCCTGGCCGACTCCCACCCCGAGCTCTTCGGCGACCGGGTCAAGGGTGTCGTCTTGTGCGCCAGCAGTGCGGGGGAGCTGCTGAGGGGAAGCCCGGTCGTGCGCTACATCCGGCCGCTGATCATCCGCACGTCGCCGATCCTCGACCGTGGACGCGCGTTCAACAGCTATTCGATCGTCAGGCGCTGGGGCGTGGGCCCGAATGCGCAGGAACGCCATATCGACATGACCGACGAGATGATCCTGTCGGTGCCCACCCAGGTGATCGTCGATTTCTACCGCAACTTCGTGACTCTCGACCTCCATGACGCGCTCGAGGCCGTCGGCCGCGCCAAGACCGTGGTCGTCGGTGGCACGAAGGACATGCTGACGCCGTTCAAGCACAGCAGGCACCTCGCCGAGAAGATCCCGGATGCCAGCCTCGTGGCACTCGAAGGCGCCGGTCACATGGTCATGTTCGAAGAGCACGACAAGGTCACCGAGGTCATCGCGGAGATGTACGAGAGCATCGCATGACCGCTCTCAACGTCATCGACGCCAAACCAGAGGACGCGGCCGCGATCGTCGGGGTCATCCACCGCTCGTTCGGCGCAAGAGAAGCCCTCGACCCGCCGTCCACGGCCCTCGACGAAACCGAGGAGAGCGTCGCCGAAGTCCTCGCGACGGCCGGCGGTCTCCTCGTCGAGCGTCGGGACGTTCCGATGGGCGCTTTGCTGTTCGATGAGTCCCGGCCCGGTCGCCTCTGCCTGCGCCGGGTGAGTGTCGACCCCGACATCCAGTCCCGTGGCGTGGCCTCGGCCATGGTCGGCGTCGCCGAGGACACCGCCGAGGAACGCGGCAAGGACGGCATCTGGCTGCATGTGCGCGAAGAGCTTCCCGCGACCATCCAGTTCTGGACCCGCAGGTTCTACCACCCGGTCTCGCACGTGGGCACGACGATCGAGCTCGGCAAGACGCTGTGGCTCGCCCGTGAGCTCCATACGGCCGATGAGACCCAGGACTTCGCGGCGCGGCTGGCGCCTCTTCTCAAGTCCGGCGACGTGCTGATCCTGACCGGTGGGCTCGGCGCGGGCAAGACCACCTTCACGCAGGGCCTCGGCGCCGCCCTCGGCGTGCGCGGACCCGTAACCTCCCCGACCTTCGTCGTCGCCCGCAAGCACCCTTCACTCGTGCACGGTCCGCCGCTGGTCCACGTCGACGCCTACCGCCTCGGCGCGGCCTCCGAGATCGACGACATCGATCTCGACGCGACCGTGGACGAGTCCGTCACGGTCGTCGAATGGGGCGAAGGCATGGCCGAACAGCTCAGCGACAGCTGGCTCGAGGTCCGCATCGAGAACCGCGTCGCGAAGTCGACCGACCCGCTCGGCACCGAGGTCGATGGCTCCACCGACGAAACCCGTGTCATCACGGTCAAGCCGCACGGTCCCCGTTGGGTCGGGGTTCCGTTGCGCTCCACACTGCTCGCCTGACTCCACGCCCCAGATGCGCGGCGACGGTCGCGTAGTCTTTTGCCGTGCTTCTGATCGCTTTCGACACCGCCACCCCGGCCATCACGGTCGCCCTCCATGACGGCGAGGATGTCCTCGCCTCGGTAGGTGGCGAAGGGGCGATGGCCCACGGCGAATGGCTCGTTCCGTTCATCGCGAAGGCGATCGACGAGGCCGGCGTGACGATGGCCGATCTCACCGACATCGCCGTCGGTGTGGGACCTGGACCGTTCACTGGTCTGCGGGTTGGCGTGGTCACCGCACTCACCCTCGGATCGACGCTCGGACTCCGGACCCACGGCGTCTGTTCGCTCGACATCATCGCCAGCCAGGTCGACAGCGACGTCGACTTCCTCGTCGCGACAGACGCGCGGCGCAAAGAGGTCTATTGGGCGCGATACCGCGCGGACGGCCGTCGCGTCGACGGTCCCGCCGTGCTCAGGCCGGCCGACCTCGCGATCATCCACCCCAACATGCCGACCTACGGGCGCGGCGCGAGCCAGTATGCCGACGACCTCACCGCCGTCGACGGTCCTCTGGACCCCGACGCCGCGGCCCTCGCCGCCGCCGTCGTCAACGGAACCGTCGAAGCCCTCCCGCTCGAGCCGCTCTATCTGCGCCGGCCCGACGCCGTGCCACAGGTCCAGGTCAAACGCGCATGATCCGCGAGGCGGCCCTCACCGATCTCGGCGCGCTGTCCGCGATCGAGTCCGCATGTTTCGCGGGGGACGCCTGGAGCCCGGCTCTCGTCGAGTCCGAGCTGCTCGGTGAGTCCCGCAGCGTCCTGCTCGCAGCCGATGAGGACAGCGCCATCGGCTATTGCTCGGTGAGCGTCGTCGACGGTGTCGCCGACCTGCAGCGGATCGCGGTCCTACCCGATGCGCGGCGGCAGGGTCTGGGCCGCGAACTCCTCGAGGAGCTGCTCGCCAAGGCGACCGGGCTCGGAGCCACCCGCATACTGCTCGAGGTCGCCGCGTCCAACGAAGCGGCGATTGGGCTGTATGAATCCTTCGGGTTCGAACCGATCCACCGGCGTCGCCGCTACTACCCCGACGGCGACGACGCCCTCGTGATGGAGCGGGCGTTGGGGGAGTGGATATGAGGCCGGGCAACCGGTTCGGCTCCGGAGCCCCCTGGGAGAACCTGTACGGATATTCTCGCGCCGTCATCGCCGGCCCTGCACTCTTCATCGCAGGGACGACCGCAACGGTCGACGACGAGGTCGTCGGCGTCGGCGACCCCTACCTCCAGGCAATGACCGCCTTCGGCATCGCGCTCGATGCGGTCGGCAAAGCCGGCTTCGACGCCGAGGACGTCGTCCGCACCCGGATGTTCATCACCGACATGGCTCACCAGGCCGAGATCGGCCGCGCGCACAAGGAGCTCTTCGACGACATACGGCCGGCGGCAACGATGGTGCAGGTGGCCGGGCTCGCGCATCCGGACCACCTCATAGAAGTTGAAATCGACGCGTACCTTCGCCATTGACGCCACGGGATGGCACAGTGAAGTCATGACCCAGATGTCGGACGAGGTTCCCGAAGGCAATGAGCAGTTCGACCAGCTCCAGCCAGACGACACGCTCAATGACCGTGGCGTCGTGGACACGCTGGACGAGGGCTACTCGCCCCCCGAGGCGTGGTCGGCCGCCGAGAGCTTCGGCAGCACCGCCGAAGAGCAACGTACCGGCGAATCCCTCGATCAGCGGATCGCGCAAGAAGTGCCAGAGCGGGATCCCTATTCCGACGAGGACGACGACTATCTCGACGACGGGGAGGTCGGCACTCGCCGCGCCGGTCGGCTCGTGGAGTCCAACAGCGGCTCCGGCGAAGACGTCGAGTCCGAGCTCTACGGCACCGATGTCGGCATTGACGGAGCCGGTTCGAGCGCCGAAGAGGCCGCGGTCCACGTCATCGACGACGACTACTGATCGCTCCCGGCGTGACCAACGTCAAAAGGCAGCGGGCATACGTGTCCACTAAGGTTGGCCCATGCGTGACATCACCTACCCCCCGGTCATCCTGACGGCGAAATCACTGTTCAAGGCCGTGGGCATGAAGTTCATGACCTCCGGCACGGACAACATCCCGAAGACCGGCGGCGCGATTCTCGCGGCCAATCACATCGGCTACGTCGACTTCATCTTCGACGGCTTCGCGGCCCAGCCCAGCGGCCGGCTCGTGCGCTTCATGGCTAAGAAGGAAGCGTTCGACCACAAGATCAGCGGCCCGATCATGCGCTCCTTGCACCACATCGCGGTCGATCGCGAGCGCGGCGAGGCGTCCTACAACCAGGCCGTGGACTTTGCCCGCGCCGGTGAGATCGTCGGCATCTTCCCCGAAGCGACCATCAGCCGCTCCTTCGAGATCAAGGAGCTCAAGACCGGTGCCGTGCGTATGGCCGCCGAAGCCGGGGTGCCCCTGATCCCCATGGTCACGTGGGGCACGCAGCTGCTCAAGACCAAGGACCACGACTCTGACCTCAAGGGCCGCGGCAAGACCATCGCCCTGTATGTCGGCGAACCGCTCGAGGTCGACGGGCGCGATCCGGTCGCCGAGACCGAGAAGCTCCGCGCCGCTATGGCCGCACTGCTCGACCGGGCCATCGCCGACTACCCGATCCGGCCCGAAGGCCAGTGGTGGGCGCCGGCCCGACTCGGCGGCACCGCACCGACACCCGAACAGGCTCGCAAGCTCGACGAAGAAGAGAAGATCGCCCGCGCGGCCCACAAAGTCGCCAAAAAGAGCTAGTCGCCGACCGAACCGTCGGCCATTTCCCTGAGCAGGTCGAGGTGGCCGTTGTGGCGGGATGTTTCCTCGATGAGGTGCAGCACTACCCAACGCACGTTGGGGCGGAACGAGCTCAGCGGCTTTGCCGCGAGCGCGTCGAGGTCCAGCCTCGCGATCAGGTCGCGGTTGCGTCCGATCTGCTTCTCATACGCCGCGATGACGCCGGCCCAGGGCAGTGTGAGGCCTTCCTCCATCTCGCCGTCGGGGTTGTCCTCGCTCCACGGTGCGACGTCCTCGCCGCCGAGCACGACGACCTCGATCCAGTGGTACTCGTTCCATCGCAAATGGTTGAGCAGCGATGCAGGGTTGGTCAGCGCAGACGTGGCGATCGGCGCACGGCGGGCCAATTCCTCGCTCAGTCCGTTGACCTTGAACAACGCGGTCTGCTGGACATACTCCAACATGCTCAACAGAGTGCTGCGTTCGTCCGGGGCGGAAGGATCGTCCGTGCGCGTCATGCGGCCAGCCTTTCACAGGCGGGCGGGTCGTGACGCCAACGAATGACGGCGTCGGCGACGTTTGCGGCGAACGAGGCAATGCGTTTGCGGGGGCAAGCCGTCTGGCGGGGTGGCCTGCCACAATGGGCGGGTGAGCGAACCCCTGATCCTCGGCATCGAGTCGTCGTGCGACGAGACTGGTGTCGGCATCGTGCGCGGCACCGAGCTCCTTGCCAATGTGGTGGCCTCGAGCGTCGAGGAGCACGTGCGATTCGGCGGCGTCGTGCCCGAGGTCGCCAGCCGCGCGCATCTCGAAGCCATGGTCCCGACGTTGGAGCAGGCGTATGCCGAGGCCGGCGTCGGGGTCGAAGACGTCGATGCGATCGCCGTGACGTGCGGCCCCGGGCTGACCGGAGCACTGCTGGTCGGCATCGCGGCTGCCAAGGCACTTGCGCTTGCGCACAACAAGCCGCTCTACGGCATCAACCACCTGGTCGCCCATGTCGCGGTCGACCAGCTCGAGCACGGGCGGTTCAGCGGGCCGACCGCAGCGCTGCTGGTCAGCGGCGGCCATACGTCGCTGCTCATGGTCAACGACATCACCGAGGACGTGCGTCTCATCGGCGAGACGATCGACGACGCGGCCGGCGAGGCCTTCGACAAGGTCGCCCGTCTGCTCGGACTTCCCTATCCCGGCGGTCCCCACATCGATCGCGTGGCCCGCGAAGGCGACCCCACCGCGATCGCGTTCCCGCGCGGGCTGACCGGCGGTCGCGACATGGAGAAGCACCGCTATGACTTCTCGTTCTCCGGCCTCAAGAGCGCCGTCGCCCGCCACGTGCAGCACGAAGAACGGATGAAGCGCGAGCTCCCGGTCGCCGACGTCGCCGCGTCATTCCAGGACGCCGTATGCGACGTGCTGACCAGGAAGACCATCGCCGCGTGCAAGGCCAATGGCGCAGAGACCCTCATCATCGGCGGGGGAGTGGCGGCCAACAGTCGGCTGCGGACGTTCATCGAGGACGGCGCCGGCGCTGCCGGTATCACCGTGCGAGTCCCACGACCGGGTTTGTGCACCGACAACGGTGCGATGGTCGCCGCCCTGGGTTCTGAGCTCGTGCGCCGCGGTCACATGCCGTCGGCGCTCGACCTTCCCGCCGACTCGAGCATGCCCGTCACGCAGGTCTACGCCGCCTGACCCCAGTCGAGCGTCAGTTGCCGGGGCCGAGCAGCTTGTCGAGCGCTTCGGTGAGAAGCTCGGCCCTGCTCACCCCGCGGGCGCGGGCGGCATCGGCGATACGCGAGTCGAGGGCGGTGCTCAGCAGTGGTTCCCGGCCGGCTTGCTGCCTGTCCTCGGGGAGGAACTTCTGCAGCGCCGCCACCGTGATGGTCCCGAGCACGTCGAGGATCGCGACGACGCCGAAGAATCGCCAGTAGGTGTCGGTCAGGTCCGATCCGTCGACGATCGGGATGATGATCAGCACCGCGATGACCGCAATCAGTGCCAGTGTCCCCAACAACAGCCGGCGCACGATCGGCCGGGAGTCATACGCGAGCGCCAGCAGCAGGCAGGCCTGGGCGATGGAGGCCGAGACGGTGACGCCGATACCGAAGATCCGCCAGATGACGCTGTCGCCGTTTTCGTCGAACCAGGTCAGCCACAACGCGACGGCGAACGGCACGAAAACGGTGACCCCGCCGATCAGCCCGACGACCTGGAAGAGCTTGCCGGCCGTCGCGAGATAACACAGGACGGCGATGCTCGTGACGCCCACGATGACCGTGGTCAGCAGGATCCTTCCCTCGGTCTCCCCGAAGGACCCACCCGCCAGGAGGGCGATGATTCCCATCAGTGCGGCAACGGAGAACGAGCCGATGACGAGCTTGACGACGAGGCTGCGGAGTTCCTTCATGGATGACTTCCCTTCATGGCCACAGCGTGGCCGACGCCAACCGTCAGGGCAATGGGGCGCGCAAGGATCAGTGGAGGCGAAGGAAAAACCTGATCGCCTGACCGGGACGAGCCTGGCCGAGGAGGTCGGTGTCGGCGTCGTGGATGACGGCGATGACCGGATAGCCGCCTGTGACGGGATGGTCGGGCCCGAAGACTATGGGCTGGCCCTCGGACGTGATCTGGATGCTGCCGCGGAGGCAGGGTTCGCTCGCGAGCTCGTCGTCGCGCAGCCGCGCAATGACGGGCCCGTCGAGGCGGATGCCGACGCGTCCGGCGGCTGGGTCGACGATCCACGTTGCGTTGAGGAATTGCCGGACAACTTCAGGAGTGAACCAGTCGTCGCGCGGTCCGAGTGACACCCGCAGGGTGAGTTCGCCGTAGGGCAGCAGGGCGGGTATGTCCTCATCGGCGCCATGTCCCCGGGTCGCGCCCACGCCGATGACGTCGCCGGATCGGATCGGAGCCGGACCGAGGCCGGAAAGTGTGTCGGTCGACGACGAGCCCAGGGCCTGCTCCGCCAGGATCCCGCCGGCCACCGAGAGATAGGTGCGGATGCCGGTGACGGCGCTGGTCGAGACGAGGCGCTGACCGGCGTGGATGCCGAACGCCCGCCCGTGCGCGACAGGATCGCCGTCGACGGTGGCTCCGCCGGTCGCACCCGTCAGCGCGATGACGTGATCGGTTTCGGCGCGCAGATCGACCCGGCCGGTGAGGATCTCGAGTCCGGCGGCTGCTGCGTCGTTGCCGACGAGCGCGTTGCCCTGACGAAGGGAGCGACGGTCGAAAGCGCCCGATCGGCTCACCCCCATCGAGGAGAGCCCGGGCCGTCCGAGGTCCTGGATCAACGTCTGGAGTCCCGCGTCGATCACCGTGAACGTCATAACACCTCCACGAAGCGGACCCGGCGGCCGGCATGCAGCAGGGCTGGGGGTTCGCGGTCGAGGTCCCACATCGCAAGCGTCGTATGCCCGATGAGCTGCCATCCGCCCGGTGACTCGCGCGGGTAGACGCCGCTGAAGGAGCCGGCGAGGCCGACGGCTCCGGCGGGCACCGCCTTGCGGGGTGAGTCGCGGCGAGGGACGGTCAGGCGGGGATCTCCGTCGGTGAGGTATGCGAAGCCGGGGGCGAACCCGCCGAAGGCCACGGTCCATACGCTTCCCGTGTGGGCGGCGACGACTTCTGTTGTCGACAGTCCGGTCAACCCGGCGACCTCGGCCAGGTCCTCGCCGTCATACCTGGTGGGGATGTCCAGGACGGGATGGTCCTCGTCGGCCGCTTTGTCCGCCGGTGTGATGCGGGCGACCAGTGCGCGGAGTCTCTCGGGCACACCGCGCAGCAGGACGGTCTTGGCTCCAAGCACCGCATCGGTCGAGTCCTCGAGGGCGGCGAACCAGCGCTGTGCCTCGTCGAGGTCTTCACAGTCGAGGAGTATCGCGGTGTCTCCGCAGGTCCGGACATTCATGTGGCGAACGCTTTCACGTCGGCGCCCTCTTGCTCAAGGCTTGCCCGGACGGCGCGCGCCAGCGCCAGCGCGCCGGGGCTGTCGCTGTGCACGCAGATCGAATCGAGGCCGTCATGCAGCAACCGGACAGCCTGCGCGCTGACCGCCGCCGGGTCGTCGAGGAGGGCGCCGGGCTCGGTGCGGGGGATCAGGGTGCCGCGTGGGGTGTAGCCGCGGTCGGCGAATCCCTCGTTCACGATGGGTATGCCGCTGGCACCGGCGATGCTCAGCGAGACCGATCCGGGCAGCCCGAGCAGTGGTGTCGTCCAGGTGAGGCCGACCAGGGCATTGACAAGGGCCTCGGCCTGTACGTCGTCGATGACGATGTTGTTGTAGAGCGCGCCATGCGGTTTCACGTACTTGACCCTGCCCCCGACAGACTGCGCGATGCGATCGAGCAACAGGATCTGTCGGGCGATTTCATCGGTCAGGTCCTCGGCGGGCATATCCATGAAGAGACGGCCGAAGTTGGCCCGGTCCGGATAGCCGACCTGGGCGCCGATCGCGACGCCGCGTTCGACCGCGGCCGCACACGTGGCACGCATGAGGCTCTCGCCGCCGGCATACGCGCCGCAGCAGATGTTGGCGCTGGTCACGGTGGCCAGGAGCTCGACGTCCTCGCCGGACTCCCATCGCTCTGGTGACTCGCCGAGATCGGCGTTGAGGTCGATGCGCATACCCCTGAGCGTAGAGCCTCCCGTCTCCAAGATTTGGCCGCTCAAGCACCATGATCCGTCGGAGCGGCCCGAATTTGCGTGCAGAATCGGCCAAATCTCGGGGAACTGCTCGGTGACTAGAGGGGTTCGACGAGGAAAGCGCGGCCCTCGTCCTGAACCCGGGTCATGATCAGCGTGGCCGTGACCGAGCCCTTCAGCTTCAGTCGTCGTATGAGCGCCTCCGGCACCACGTCGACGCCCCGCTTCTTGATGGTCAACGTCCCGACGTCCCGCGCGACGAGGGCGGCCTTGAGCGGCTTCTCGCGGTATGGGAGCTCGTCGACGACGCGGAATGCGCGGGCGAATGGTGTCGGCACGTGGTCGTCGCTGCTGACATAGGCGATCTTCGGATCGATGAGCCAGCCACCGACCCTCGCCGCGACCGCGGTGACCAGTCCCGACCGGATGGCGGCGTCGTCCGGTTCATACAGGTAGGTGCCGGGTGCGCCGATCGCCGCGGACTCGTCGTCGGCATCGGTCAACGTCTCGCGCGACGGCAGGATCGTGGCGCGACGATGCGCGGAGGCGAACGCCTCGCCCCACAGGCAGGCCTCCACGAGATCGCCGCCGTCGCTGACCCATTCGGCCTCTGCGCCCGACGGTATGAGGCGGTGGTCGATGCCCGGCATGGTCTTGGCCACCCCCTTGCCGGCCAGCAAAGCCGTGACGAAGTCCCACGGCGGCACACAGTTGGTCGGGTCGAAGATCCGGCCTTTGCCGTCGCGCCGTGCCGGGTCCACGAAGGCGACCTCGTCGGCGGTGACCGCAACAGCCGTCGCGTCGCCGCAGACCACCGTTCCGGTGAGACCGAGCGCATCGAGATTGGCCTGTGCGATCGCGGCCCGCACCGGATCGAGCTCGACCCCGCGGACGGACAGGCCCGCCCGGGCAAACGCGACAAGGTCGCCGCCGATCCCGCAGCCGAGGTCGACGACTGCAGTGGCGCCGGCCGAGACGAGACGCTCGGTCCGGTGCGAGCTGACCACGGCGCGCGTGGACTGTTCGAGGGCATCGTGGGTGAAGTACATCTGCGAGGCGGAGTCCCCGAACTTGGTGCGCGCCTTCCCGCGCAAGTGGTTCTGGGTGACCGCCGCCGCGACAAACTCCACGTCATGGGCTTTGCGCAACCTCGTGCCGAGCGCGAGATCGGATTCCATGCCGGCACGCGAATTGATCTCGGCGAGCAACGACTGACCTGTGGGGGAGAGCAGCCGCCCAAACGTCTCCAGATCCATACTGGTGACCATAGCGAGGGGCGGAGCCCCGAGACCCGGTCGTGTCGGTGGTGACCATAGCGAGGAGCGGAGCCCCGAGACCCGGCCGCGTGGGTGGTGACCATGGCGAGGAGCGGAGCCCCGAGACCCGGCCGCGTGGGTGGTGACC
>JALYQD010000123.1 GCA_030856025.1 Actinomycetota bacterium | reverse complement strand
GGGGCCCGTGAGGGGCCGGACCACGCCCAAGACAGCAACCGCAACAACGGCGAGCAGCAACAACAACTCCAGCGTGGCGATGACTGAGCGCTTCGTCCGGGTAGCAACCATCAGACAAGCTCCTTATCGATAAACAATGTTATTGAGAACCGATATCGTGCCGATCTTCATCGCGCAACCATTCGACCGAACTCCCGACCTCGCGCGATGACCCGCCGTGATCCCATCGCCGAGATCGACATGGGAGCTCGTACCCCAACGGACACGTGAGGTCGTACGCCGACACCCCGAAGTTCGGAGCAAGTTGACTCCCAAGCGCTGCGAATGCCGGTATGTCCGGACGTCCCGCAAGCCGAACCCCTGCGGAACCAAGCAGGTGTCCGCGGGCGTGGATCTCTTCGCGCGTCCCGCAAGACCCGTCCGGTGAAGATCCCGGTGAAGGGACGTCAGCCGGAGCAGCGGCAGTCCAGGCTGAGGAGGCATTGCCACCATCAGCCAACTGTTAGCAGTGCGCGAACTCTCCGTTTCGCATGTTTGCCGGCGAGAACATTAGGACGTTGAGTGCATTCGGGGCCATACGCCGTTCTGCCCCCGGACTGACAAAGGGCGGTATGTGGCCATCGTGTGCACGCAGGCAGGCGCCCTCCCGTTGACAGTCATACGCGGCGGAATGACGCGTGTTCGGGGATCGCTGCCGATGCTGTCGCGGCCACAACTCCCTGACCAGCCGACGCTATCGAAGGGAGCCATGAGCGGGCATCCAGCGACCAGAGGTCCGCTGCATCGAGCGCATCTCGTGAGCCATCCCGGCTGTCGGTATAGGCGCCGGGATCGCTGACGTGGCCTGAGCCTTACGAGCCGGGCGGCGTGTAGTCGACCGCCACGTTCATGGCCTTATCGACCTCGGAGGGCGTCAGCAGGACCACGGTCTCGTAGCTGCTGATCGCGCCTGCGGTCGAAATCGCCGCGGCCATCGCGATCGCTTCGGCGTGGTCGGGCATGTCGACGATGACATAGAGGTCGTCACTCCCGAACGCGAAGTAGAACGACTCGAGCGACCCCCCCCGACGCCCGCGAGGGCGCCCTCCATAGCCTTCACCGGGTGGGTGCCGCCCACCTTCATGAGCCCCTTCAGTCCGTCCACCGAGTACGACGCCTTGATTAGGTACTTAGCCATTGTGTGGCCTCCTCTTGGTTGAGAAGTCCATCAAAGACCGGCTCGGACGCAGAGGTCAAGGCCTATCGGACTGGTATAGCGCCGCGGATGGATCAGTTGGCCCCGGGTGCGCACCTTGACGGCAAGAAAGAGGAGCAAGCTCCCCAACGTCTGCAACGAACTCCAAGTGTCCTGGACCGATCCGTTCAAGTGCCTACCGCGCTCTTTGACTCCGGTTGATCACCTAGCCGCTAAACCTTCTCCCTATCGCAGGTTGTCTGGTGGGAACGTGGGGACGTTGAGTGCATTAGGGCGTAGGCCGACAGATGGCTGAGGGACTAACTTCTTTCCGCTCGGGGCCGGCGTCCAGGCCGGCGTCGGTCAGTTCCTTGCGGACCCGAACGATCAGGTCGACCACCTCAGGCGAGAGAGCACTCGGGGTGGTCTTGGGTCGCCGGGAGCGAGGCTCCAACGCGAGGTCGCCCTCGGCTTCGTAGCGGGCCTTGAGCTTGTAGACCCAGGCTCGGTGAACGCCGTACCGGGCGGCGACTTCAGCTGGTGTCTGGTGGTCGGTGAAGAGGGCGGTGATGACCATGCGGGCTTTCGACATGGCCGAGCATCGAGTCCCGCGAGGGTGTCGCCGATGATGACCCGAGACAGGTGTCGCCTATGTCGTGAGACATCTGTCGCCGATGTCCTGAACCAGCACACTGCCCCCGGCTACAAAGAGAAACAGCAGGGGAGAGGCGGTTTTCGGACAAATCCGAGAACCGCCTCTTGCTTTCCTGAGTGACACTTGTCCGCAGCTTGTCCGCAAGCGCTGCCGTGTGATTGCTGTTCCATTCGTCTGCGGCTCGATGCGGCTCGATGCGGCGCGTCCACTGACGTCCGCCGACGAAGAGCTTGGGAAATGATGGAGCGTTCGGGTCGCGCCCTCCCGGCCTCACGCCCTGATCTTCGTCACGCGATTCAGCCACACCCACCAAAACTGAGAATGCTTTCGGATCGCTCTCTACCTAGAGGTCCATAACGGGCGCCTCGCCGAGCGCCGGGGTCAGCGCCGGCGCCCGCGGGGATGATTACGGTCGTTTGGTGTGGGCCGACTGTCTCAGCGAGTGACCTCGATGACGCCGTGGGCGCCGCGCTCGGCGTCGATCATCAAGTGGTTGACCAGGGGATAGCGCCCGGGCTCGTCGAAGACCATCTCCACGAACCCGCCCTGGGCGGCTGCCAGCGCGAGCGCCTGCGAGCCGCCGGTGCGTGAGGGTGCCTGGGTGGAGCCGAGCAGCCAGTCACCCTCGAACCAGGTCCGGTCGAACTGTCCGCCGACGACGTGGAACGACAAGGGACGGTTGGGTCCGGCGTCGAGCAGCCAGATCCGCACCCGCTCGCCGACCTTCACCTTGAGTGGGGCGTGGTCGTAGGCGTTGTGGTAGCCGTTGAAGACCACTGCATCGGGCTTCTCGGCCAACAGTTTGTCCATGTCGACCGGCTGGTCCTCGGGGCCGTAGTAGTGCTCGGACTGCACCAGTACGTAGGACTGGTCGACCGCCGGCAGGTCGGGGGGATCAATCACGACCGCGCCGAACAGGCCGTTGGCGATGTGGGCGCTCATCGGCATGGACGAGCAGTGATACATCCAGATACCGGCTCGGTTCGCAGTGAACCTGTAGGTCAGGGACTCCCCGGGCGGGATGGTCACCATCACCTTGTCGGGGGCGCGCTGGCCGGCGTGGAAGTCGATGGAGTGGCCCAGGGCGCCCTTGTTTACGAGCCGGATAACGAAGGTGTCCCCGACCTGGCCGTGCAGAGTCGGTCCGGGGGAGGAGCCGTTGTAGGTCCACATCTCCTGACTGATTCCCGGGGCGACCTCCATGTCCTGCTCGGTGATGTTGAAGGTGTGCCGGTGGACCCGACCCGGCTCCAATGGTGGCAGCGCGGGGTTGGGGATGACGGTGTCACCTGCTGGCTCGCCCATCGCCATCTCGTGGTCGGCGTGGGCGTCGTCCGCCGAGGCGTCGGTCTCTGGGGGGGTGCCCGGGTCGGTCTCGGCGAGCGGCGCTCCGACCGCCTCGATGTCCAAGACCATGCCCATCTGCCGGTGTCCGACCACCGAGCACCAGCCGTCGAGGTTGCGCCCGATCACCCCGACGTCGATCACCGCCGACTCGCCGGGCGCGAGCCGCCCGGTGTCGTGCCCGGTCTCGAGCACCAGGTCGTGCACGTCGGTCCGGTCGGTGTTCTCGACCGTGAGTACCAACCTGTCGCCGACCGGTACCTCGATGCGTGACGGCGTGAAGCGCATGTCGTTGGCTTCTACCGTGACGGTCGTGGTGCGGCCGGTCGCGATGACTCCGTCGGCGGCTGACTGCGGCGGACCGGCCAGGCTGGCCGGGTCCAGTGAGCCGCCGAAGGCCACCGCGGTCATGACCAGTGCGAGCCCGACGACGGCCAGGCCGGTGCTCTGACCCCGCGGACGCGGTGTGGACTCGCGTGCGTCGGCGGGTCTCGTACGACGACGTCGGATGGCGCGCAACAGAATGGGCACGAAGGAGGCCAGTGCGGCCAGGACGAGCACCGATGCGATGACGCGCACCAGACTCGGGACTGGCAGCACGCAGACGAGCAGGCCCAGGC
>JALYQD010000085.1 GCA_030856025.1 Actinomycetota bacterium | reverse complement strand
CCCTGGAACAGGGGCTGGAAAGCAACCGACTGATTGGCAACGCAATCGGTTTGATGATGGCCAGTTACAAGACCGACAGCGACGAAGCATTCAACACTCTCCGCAAAGCATCACAGGATTCGAACATCAAACTTAGCGAGCTTGCCCGCGAAATTGTCGAGTACCACAACGCTCGCCACCTCCACGGCTTCGGAGAGTGACTCCCCAAGAGTGGCGCACGAACAAACCGTCGGCTGCTGACCTACAGCGCCGCCTCCGCGAGCTGCAGAAACGGGCAAATACCAAGCCACGCAAACCGGCCCGCGAGCGACAGGGTGACGTGCCGCAGCCAAACCGCGACCGCGGCGACTTGGAGCGCTAGATGATTGTTGGGGCCATCACGCATTGAGGAATTGAGACCTGAACGGCCTGTTGCGATTTCGGGGAAAGAGATACGGATGGGATGGCCCATTCCGAAATGACGGCGCATAGCCCGCGTTTGCAAGAAGCGGGACTGTCAACGCTTCGGCTTCTCCACGTGGCTGTCGATGAGAAAGCCCGCTACCGCGAACCCCGCGTTCACCGCCAACTTCGCGTGCCGTGGCGCGGGACGAGTGGACGACTTACCACGCCCGTGGGCATCGCTTAGGCTGTTGCGCATTCCCGCTAGACCGCTCACAACCGTCACAGCACCGCTGAGAATCTGCTTGATGATTTGTTCACTGTGCTGGTCTGGTGCGATGTCCATGGCTCTCGCCGCTGCCTTGTAAAGACGTGAAAGATCCCCGTCGTCAACGTACGGTTCCGAACGCTCGTCGCAGATGTGCTTACACACACTCTCAAGCGTTGTGCGGGTAGCGGTAATGGCGCCCTCCGGGTCGCTGACGACCTTCGCCAAAGCGGCGTCCCAACTTCTCGACACTGCTTCCCAGTCATCGAGATCGCTCAGACGATCCGAGGCGGCAATGGCCCCTGGCGACGTCTCGGAGAGCAACATGCCGCGCAACTTTGAGATGTCTTCGTCTGACGGCGACGCATACTTCGAGTAGCCGTCGTAGGAGCAAAGGTGTAGGAGAAAGCGCCGCTGGGCGTCGAGGCTTAGCGACGAAAGGCCCTCTTCAAATATTTGCCACCGTGACGCTCCTCCCCCGCCCCAACCTGCGTACGGCCCGAGGGCATCTGTGTAATCCGCGAATATGTCGTGGATCTCAGGCCCGCTAAAGCCGGTGTCGCGAGCGAACATGGCGGTCGCCAACTTCACGATCCTCTGAGGCAGGCGGTCACTCATTGCTGGCATCCCAACATCGTCTCAGCCCGACCGGCTCGCCAGGGCGGAGCGACCACAATGTTGTTCCACCAGATCTGTCACGCCTCACGGGATGAACAGATGAGGCGTCGCCATGGTCATTGCTGAGCGGCACGCTTGACCGTGCGATACACCGAGGAGCGGGCAATACCGAAGAGTTCGCCGAGTTCGGCCACGGTGTGTTCGCCGGCGTCGTGCAGTGTCACCAGATGCGCTTCTTGCTTGGGGCTGAGTTTGGGTTGCTTGCCCTTCAGCCGCCCTTTGGCCTTGGCGACCTTCATGCCCTCCCGTGTTCTCATCCGGATCAGATCGGACTCGAACTCAGCGACCATCGCCAAGACGTTGAACAACAGCCGGCCGACGGGATCGGTGGGGTCATGGACCGAACCGCCGCGGCTGAGTTTGACTTCACGTTCGGTGAGTTCGTCCACAATGTTGCGGGCGTCAGGAAGCGACCTGGCCAGGCGGTCGAGTTTGGCAACCACCAAGGTGTCCCCCGCCCGGCACGCTGCGAGTGTTTCGCGCAAACCTGGGCGATCGCGATTCGTGCCGGTGAGACCGTGGTCAACATAGATGCGTTTCTCAGCGACGCCAAGAGCAGTCAGTGCGTTGCGTTGGGCGGTGAGGTCTTGTTCGTCGGTGGAGCAGCGTGCGGTGATATTCCGCCCTGGCCATCTTCCGACCCGGAGCATGGCCGTATCCGGCTGCGCACGTTCACGAATCTGGACGCAGGGATGGCGATGGACCTTTCTCAAGATCCGTATGTCCCCACGGTGGGAGGCCTCCCAGCGCATGCCACTCATGAAGAAGCCCTAGCGTGGATTGAGCGGCAGCGCCACATCGAAGGGACAGGATTTTCCTTCTCCATAGCCGACCTTGAAACTGATCGCTCCATGGGGAACATCGGACTATGGATCAGGGAGTTGGACACAGGCCGCGCTCAGGTCGGCTATGGCGTTGCCCCAGACGAGAGAGGCCACAGCATTGCATCCGATGCCCTGTGCGCCCTCACTACCTTTGCCTGGACGATCCCGCATCTGCACCGTCTGGAGTTGTATATCGAGCCGTGGAACGCAGCGTCTGTCCGCACCGCCGAACGTGCCGGCTACGAACGCGAGGGACTGCTTCGCAGTCATCAGGAGATCGCCGGAGCGCGTTGTGACATGTTCCTGTACGCCGCAATCCGGGAGAGCACAGTCCGCTGAGGAACCCAAGGATCCCCTTACGGAACGCCCGGTGAACGCCCGGCTTGCGGGCACATGAGCGGTAACGCAGTCGCTGCGATTTCACGCACCGAGGCGTCCAGAGCTGGGGCCCCTTACGGGACGCGCGGTGAACGCCCCTCATACGGGAATCGACAGGCGAGATCGAAGAGTAGAGGCTTCTCCGATTCGTCTCGGGACAGGTCAGTTGGAAGTCTATCTTGAACGTCCTCGCCATGACCTATGGCGAGCGACTCGAAGTAAACTAGCCATGACCACTTACACAAAAATTGAGACAGACCCGCGGCCAGGTCGCGGCGTGCAGCCACCCTCGAAGTCTGGGTTTGACCTCTTGAGCGGTCTCGCGCAGACGTTCGCCGACTTCGCGCGCTTTGTCCTCAGTCTTGCTCAGGCTCATGAGGATCAACCACGGAGTTGGGCGGCAAGGGGGCAGTCGAAGGGGTCCCGCGCACGGATGCCGACATTATTGAGATAGTCGACCACGATGGCGTAGGACTGGAAGAGCCCAACCTCCATGTAGCCGATGCCCTCGGACTCGCAATGCGCGCGCACGATCGGTTGCGCTTTCTTGAGGTTGCATCGGGGCATGTGCGGGAAAAGATGGTGCTCAATCTGGTAGTTGAGGCCACCCATCGCCCAGTCAACGACCGGGGTGCCGCGGACATTTCGGGACACCATGACCTGGCGACGCAGGAAATCCAGTTTCATCTCCGGGGGGATCAATGGCATCCCCTTGTGCGCAGGAGCGAACGAAGCGCCCAGACAGAAACCGAACACCGCCATCTGGATGGCGAAGAAGGCGACTGCCTTGCCCAGTGGCAGGAACGCCAGCAGGATGGCGACGTAGCTCGTGAGCCGGGCAACGACGAGGAAGAGTTCGAGTCGGCGCCACGGCTGTTTGGAAGTCTTGTCCCTGGCGGCGCGAATGCTCTCGGCGTGAAGATTGAGGCCCTCCAACGTCAACAACGGGAAGAACAGCCACCCCTGGCGTTTGACGAACCAGCCGCCGAACCCGGTGGTGCGCTCTGCGACGATGCCGGGCGTGAAGGCGATGGCACCCGGCCCGATATCGGGGTCATAACCCTCCAAGTTGGGGGCCTTGTGATGCATGTTGTGTTTGGTGCGCCACCACGCAAAACTCAGCCCGGCAAAGGCACCCGCCAAGATGCGTGCCGTCCAGGAATTCCATGCCGAAGATGCAAACATCTGTCGGTGCGCAGCATCATGGCCAAGGAAACCAAACTGCGTGACAATCACACCCAACGCGGCGGCAAGGATCAATTGGAACCACGAGTTCCCGAGCAGGAAGAAGCCCGCCCAGATTCCAAAGAACGCTGTGACATGGGCTCCGATCTGCCACGCGTAGTAGAGGTGGCGGCGCTCAAGCAGACCTTCGTCCTTGACCATTCGCACCAAATCGGTGAATCTGCTGGTGTACGCGTCCGCCCCAGTGGCGGTGTCACTGGCCATCAGAGTTGCGGCCCGCGCGCGTTGGATGGTGCCGGTTGGCGCGGCGTCCTGGTTTGGGCGGCGGTGATGCTTTCGGCGATCTGGCAGACCGCGCGGACGATCCATCTGCGAGCGGCGGCCTCATCGCGGGGAACCATGCTGGGCGCTTTCCCCACTCGCACAAACGAGGCGATCGTGGCGCGTTCGGCAGCGGCGTCATCATGAGTGATCAGACGGCTGGCCTTCCAGACCGATACCCTTACTAGGTCGTACAGATCCCCCAGAGCGTTGACCGACCCGGCCGCGATCTGGTTGAAAGAACGATTCACGGTGGTCGCAGGGCGCATGCCAACGGACGACTTGGCGCTGCCAGAGAGCTGTTTGGTTAGTTGTTGGCCAAAACCGATTGGTTCTGAAAAATTCGACACGTGGACCTCGATCGTTCGGCGTTGGTGCCTGCTCTTGGTCCGGGATCAGGCACGAATATGAACAATATTGGCTCCCGGATCAATCCTGCTGTCGACGCTCTTCGAAAAGTAGACCAGTAGTGCTCTTGGGGTCAGACGGTGATCGCAACACATCCTCGTTGAGGGGGTGTTGTGGAGGCCGACCGACTCAGTGCAGAGGAGTCTGCCCCCGGTTTTGTTGACACTCTGACCTGCCCTATGGCCTGGTTACCCATGGCTGTCTTAGTGCTGAGAGCCACAGCCATGCCTCGGCGGGCCGATCATTCCGGGTAAGGGTTCGGCGTGCGGGTCGGGTCCGCCAAGAGGGGCAGCACCATGGCGACCTCGTCTGCGTCCTTCTCGTGCTCGCCGTCAGTAACCCCCACGGCCCGACGCTCTGTAGTCGGACGGAAACCAAAGCTGGCCGCGAAGGCGACAGCGGAGGCGTTGTCGGAGACCACCCAGTAGTAGAGCAGTCTGCAGCCGTCCTTGGCCGCCTTCTCGCGCGCGGTTGAAACAAGACCCCACGCAACGCGTTGACCACGCACCGTCGGAGCGGTCCACAGCCCGAACACAGCACCGGTCTCCGGATCTTCGTTGTGCAGTCCCAGACAGACCAGACCCACTGGCTCGTTCCCGCGCTCGGCTACGATGCGGGTTGCGCGGCTCATCTGTTCGCGCCAAAAGTCGTCGCCATAGGACGCCTCGTCCTCGAAACGGGCGACGAACGCTTCCGGAGCGTCGCGCAGCGCCGCCAACCGAACGTCTCGGTAGAGCTGCCATTCGTCCTCACCCGGGAGGCGAACCGTAATATCGACCATGCTTCAGGGTCGCACACCACCGGGGTTGATCAGAACGATCGCCCTAGCGAGGTCACCGCTCACCGAGGGTCCAACCTTTACCGGCGACAATCCAGCACCCACACCCCCTTCCAAGCGATCACCGACCGTCGATCGGCTTGCAGACACGTGAGTGTTACCGCAGTCGCTGCGGTTTCACGAAATGGGGTATCCATAACTGGGGTTCCTCTTACGGAACGCCCGGTGAACGGCCCGGCTTGCGGGACTCGACAGGATAGGTTGTCGGGCTTGGTGCTGATGAGCATTGGTCCTGCAAGGGCCGAAATCTCCACAGGTCAAGATGACAACCAAACCTGTCGACTCCAGCTTGATGCTCCTTTGCACCCGGTCGGGCAGTGGCCAACCGATCGGCAATGGCAACCATCATTTTCATTGATCGAAGCGATGAAGTCATATGAAGGTCTGGTCATTGCCTCCGATTGTGGGACAGTCTGACGTTCCTAGGGATATGACAAAGCAGCGTGGAAGAATGACGTGTCACGTCTGAACGGCTCCCCGACAACCGCTGAAAACCAGTCGGCTGGGTGGGAGCAGGAGGGAGTTCTCTTGCCTAGGTTTGTCATCGGTGATCACGTTCGATGGAACTCAGAAGCAGGTCTGGTGACCGGCGTAATCACGCAGAGACATACGAGAGATTTCGAGTACAAAGGACATGTTCGACACTGCACCGAGCAGGAACCGCAGTACGAGATCAAGAGTGACAAGACCGAACACGTGGCGATGCACAAAGCTGGCGCGCTGACCAAGATCAAATGAGTGCAATGTCGAAAGGCCGTCCATCTGAGCATCTCTCGCCTCGAGTATTCACGATCGGTCACTCCACCCGCGACTTCGAGGACGTGGTTGGGATGCTGCGAGCGAACGGAGTGACCGAACTCGTGGATGTGCGCTCGTTTCCGTCATCACGGAAGTTCCCACAATGGAACCAGTCCGCGATCGAAGATGCGCTGCCCGCGGATATCGGATATCGCTGGATCCGAGATCTCGGCGGTCGCAGGCATACACCGGCTGGTGTCACGAGTCCGAACGGCGGGTGGAGAGTCAAAGCATTTCGTGACTACGCCGACTACATGGCCACCGAAGAGTTCAGTTCCGGATTAGCCGAGTTACTGCGAGTCGCCGACAAGTCGGTGCCAGCGACCATGTGCAGCGAGGCCGTGCCGTGGCGTTGTCACCGGCGGTTGATCACAGACGCACTCATCGTCGCAGGCGCACAGGTCTTCGACATCATGTCGATCACATCGACTCAGCCCGCGAGCATGAATGAGTTCGCACTGCTACAAGGAGAGAAACTCACCTACCCCGTATCAGGAGATGGATGATCATGGACGTGATCGAGGAAGTTCGTATCATCGTGGCGGGGATTCCGCCGGGCAGCGTCGCAGCCTACAGCGACATCGGACGAGCCCTCGGTATCGGACCGCGACAGGCCGGCCGAGCTGTTTCTCTGCTCGACGATGGCGTCCCATGGTGGCGGGTCGTGCACGCCGACGGCACTCCGGCGTCGTGCCATGAAGGAGTAGCCCAGGCACTGCTCGAAGCCGAAAACGTTCCGTTCCGCTCGGGCCGAGTCCATATGGCCGCAGTCCGGGCCACCGGCCTCCGTTGAACTCGACGGTCACGCTCGACGCGGTAAGGCAGTCCATCGTCGACGATGCGAACAACTCCCTCATGCGGCAGCGAGGATGGCAGCCCGTGTATGCGGCCTCTGCGACCGCCAAGATCGCGGTGATCGGACACGCACCCGGGCGCCGAGCGCAAACAAGTGCTGTGCCGTGGGATGACGCCAGCGGCAAAAACCTGATCGACTGGTTAGGCGTCACTGAGGACCAGTTTCGAAATGTAGACCTGTTCGCCCAACTTCCCATGGACTTTTACTACCCCGGCACCGGGCCCAGCGGCGATCTACCGCCCCGGAAAGGCTTCGCTGAGCGGTGGCACCCACCGCTGCTCACGCTGATGCCCGACATTCGACTCACCCTGCTGATCGGGCGGTACGCGCAAGGTCAATATCTGTCCTCGACACGACACGACACGCTGACAAACACGGTCCACAACTACCGACGATTCATTCCCGAACTTTTCCCGCTCGTTCATCCGTCACCACTAAATTTCCGTTGGCAGGCAAAAAATCCGTGGTTCATAACCGATGTGATTCCAGAGTTGCGCATGCTCGTCCGCGATGCACTCGACCCGTCGACCCACCCATAGCAAACAGCGACCTACCAAAGCCGCCCCTCGCCATTGACATGACAAAGGCTCCTGACCGGCGTTTCTTCTGGTCAGCGGCCTTCAGTTCGTAGCGGGGACAGGATTGGAACCTGTGACTCTGGGTTATTGGCCCAGCGATCAAGCGGGGTGAACTTGACCGAAGACAGGAGAACAAGCTTCGCCTGGTGGGGCAGGCAACGGTGGCTTTATCGGTGAGTTGGTGCACCCAGCGAACTGGCCGGGACGACGATAGATTCTTCGGTCCTCCCTCAGGACCACACGGTGGCCCCCGGGCCAACCATCACAACAAGTCCGGGCGCCCGCAAGCCGATCCCCTTACGGAGCGCCCGGTGAAGGCCCGGCTTGCAGGAATGTGAGCGGTAAAGCAGTCGAGCTGGTTTCACGCGCTGAGGGGGCCATAGCTGGGGTTCGGCTTACGGGCCGGCTGGTGAAGATTTACGGAGAGTGCCCGGACGTTTCGCTGATAATGCGACGTCCGGCCTGTTGGCGAGTTCCTCGAGCCGGAGGTCGCACGGTCTTGGCACCTGCTTAGAGTTGCTCGATCAAGGCCAGGGCACGTCGAGCGTGCTGTGTCCCCCTTCGGACTCGGCGCGGTCGACTTCGAACTCAGCACCGATCAGCTTGAAGCCATCGAAGGCCGCGCCGGCTTCGCGGCTGGGCGCGAGAGAGTTGCATGGAGATCAGCTGGCGTGGAGTCCTCGACGCACGAAAAGCGCTCCGAGGACCGCGGTAACGGCGAGGACAACCGAGAACAGTGTGGCTCCCATCGGCAGGCCGGCACCGTTGATGACATAGCCCGTGGCGACGGGCAGCATCCCGGCTGGGATGTAGCCGATGATGTTGAGAACCGAGTTGGCTTCAGCTCGGCGATTGCCGGGCACGTGGGTCCCGATCAGGGTGAGTCCGCCCAGTTGCCCAAGACCTTGACCGGCGCCGGCGAGGAGAGCCGAGACGACCAGGAGCGCCGCGGCGGACGTCTGCACCGCGATGGCCAGGGCAACCATCGCCAGCAGCGTCGAGGTCGCGCCGAGGACAAGAATCGACCGCACCTGCAACCGGGCAACGGCAAACTGGACACCGGTCGCGGCGAGGAACATGACGCAGGCGGTGCCACCGGCGATCAGCGGGCTGTTGACATTCAACAGCTTCGACAGCAAAGAGGGTCCGAGGGAGAGCACGAACGAGGTGGCTGTGATCCCGGGCGCGAAGACGGCGACACCGAAAGCGATGTGACGCCGGTTCTGTTTTGGGACGGAGGGAATTCTCAGTCGGAACCGCGGATTGTGCCCACCTCCGTACCCGCCGCCGCGGCGGGGGCGAGGGATGTGTAGCACGCATGCGAAGACCAACGCAACCACGAGCAGAAGTAGCTCCAGGGTGAAGATCGGCACGACCGGGGAGGTCACCGATTGGGCGAGCGAGCCTGCCAGTAGCGGACCCAGGCC
>JALYQD010000082.1 GCA_030856025.1 Actinomycetota bacterium | reverse complement strand
CTAGGTGTACTGACCAGGCACGTTGGTCGAGATCGTGTGACGACACGGTCTGAATGTTCTTGATGGGTGAAGGCCTCCGGGCGTGAAGTGGAGCTGTCTAGAAACCGCTTCACTGACCTGGAGGCCTTCATGTCCCACGCTAATGCTGCACTGACCCCGAAAGCACGTCTGAAGATCGCGCGTCTCATCGTCGATGACCACTGGCCTGTTCGTCGGGCCGCTGAACGGTTCGATGTGTCGTGGCCGACCGCGAAACGGTGGGCAGACCGTTATGCGATCGCTGGTGAGGCCGGCATGTCTGACCGGTCGTCGCGGCCGCATCACCAACCGAACAAGACATCGCAGAAGCTGGTGCGCAAGATCGTGCACCTGCGCTGGAAGCAACGCCTCGGGTCGATCGAGATCGGGGACAAGGTCGGCATGCCGGCCTCGACCGTTCAGGCCGTCCTGGTCCGCTGCCAACTGAACCGGCTCTCACACATCGACCGCGCAACTGGTGAACCCATCCGCCGCTATGAGCACCCCCATCCGGGTTCAATGCTGCACGTCGACGTCACTAAATTCGGCAACGTCCCCGACGGCGGTGGCCACCGCTTCGTTGGCCGAGCCCAAGGGAAGAAGAACCGTGCAGCGACGGTGGGGAAATCGCGCACGGCCAACCACCAACCGATCATCGGCAAGGCGTTTGTCCACACCGTCATCGACGACCATTCCCGGGTCGCCTACGCCGAGATCCACGACGACGAAAAAGCTGTCACCGCGATCAGCGTCCTGCGCAACGCCGTCGTCTGGTTCAACGCCCGCGGCGTCACAATCGAGAGGGTCCTGTCCGACAACGGGTCGGCCTACAAATCCCATGCCTGGCGTGATGCCTGCGCCGAGCTGAGCATCGTTCACAAACGAACCCGGCCCTACCGGCCACAGACCAACGGGAAGATCGAGAGATTCCACCGGACCCTCGCCGCCGGCTGGGCATTCAAGAAGTTCTACTCAACCGAGACCGCCCGACGCAAAGCCATGCCAGCATGGATCCACGAATACAACCACCACCGGCCCCACAGCGCGATCGGAAAGGTCCCGCCCATCAGCCGCTTAACCAACCTGGCTGGTCAGTACAGCTAGAGCCAGCCGGACTTCTTGAAGCGCCACACGATGTAGATGCACAGAAACAGCATGGCGCCGAGAACCATCGGATAGCCATAGGTCCAGGTGAGCTCCGGCATGTGGTCGAAGTTCATGCCGTAGATCCCGGCGATCGCCGTCGGGACGGCGAACAACGTGGCACCGGCGGCAAGCTTCCGCATGTCGTCGTTCTGCTGGATGCTCAGCTGGGCGATGTGGGCGTGCAGGGCGTTGTCGAGCAGGTGGTCGGTGGCGTCGATGCTTTCGGCCACTCGGGACAAGTGGTCACCGATGTCGCGGAAATACGGTCGTGCGTCCTCGGGCATCGCGCCCGCCGCAAAGCGGTTGACCGGTTCGCGCAGCGGCATCACGGCGCGGCGGAACTCGAGCGCTTCGCGCTTGAGCCGGTAGATGCGGGAAGAGTCGCTGGTGCGGGACAGCGAGAACACCGAGCTCTCGACTTCCTGCACATCGATCTCGAGCTCCGCGGCGACATGTTCGTAGTCGTCGACGACCGAGTCGACGACCGCATACAGCGCGGCTGTGGGTCCGTGCTCGAGCTCGTGCTCCTGTGTCTCGGCGCGGTGGCGCACAGCGCGCAGGTCGTGCCCCTTGCCGTGGCGCACGGTGAGCAGGTAGTTCGAACCGAGAAAGGCGTTGATCTCGGCGGTCTGGATGTCGTCGTTGTCGTAAGTGACGGTCTTGATCGACATGAACAGGTGGTCGGCATAGCGCTCGACCTTGGGACGCTGGTGGGCCTCCACGGCGTCCTCGACGGCCAGCGGGTGGAGCTTGAGCGGGGCGGCGATCTCGGCGAGCTCGGCGGCCGAGGGTTCGAACGCGCCGATCCAGATGAAATCGTTCTTTTCCGTCAGTGAAGCCAAGGCGTTCTCGAGCGAGGCAACGTCGTGAGACGTGTCTTCGCGCTTGCCATTGCGGTAGACCGCGCAGTCGATGATCACGTAGTCATTGTTACAGCGTGTCCATGCCCGTCGCCCGTAGGCGGGCCGTGTGGAGCGGGCAGATACGCTCTGCCTATGCGTAGTTGGCCCGCCCCCGATGTCCCGTCTCTCGACGAATTGGGCTTTGGCAAAGGCTACGAAGCAACCGTCTTCGACACGTCTTCGCGCGAGCTCCAGGTCACCGACCCGAGCGGCCAGGCCCGGCTGTATGTCTGTGGCATCACGCCTTATGACGCCACCCACATGGGCCACGCAGCGACCTACCTGGCATTCGACCTGTTGCAGCGCGTATGGCGTGATCGCGGCATCGACGTGCTGTACACCCAGAATGTCACCGACGTCGACGACCCGCTGCTCGAACGCGCCGTTGCGACCGGCATCGACTGGGCCGAGCTCGCACAGCGCGAGACTCAGCTGTTCCGCGACGACATGACCGCCCTGCAGATCCTCCCGCCCGATCATTACATCGGCGCGGTCGAGGCAATCGGCCTTGTCGTGGACCTCGTGCAGAAGCTGCAGAAGACCGGCTCGGTCTACAAGGTCGACGACGATCTCTACTTCGATGTGCAATCCGATCCGACCTTCGGTTCGGTGTCCGGATTCGATGCCGAGACGATGGCCGAGATCTTCCCTCAACGCGGCGGGGACCCCAACCGTCCCGGCAAGCGCCATCCCCTGGACTGCCTCGTATGGCAGGCCGAGCGCGCCGGAGAACCCGCCTGGGACACTGAGCTTGGCCGTGGACGACCGGGCTGGCACATCGAGTGCTCGTCGATGGCCATGCACTACCTCGGCAACGCGATCGATGTCCAGGGTGGCGGCTCCGACCTGGTTTTCCCGCACCACGAGATGTCAGCCTCCGAGGCACAGGTCGCGACCGGCGAACGGTTCGCCAAGGCATATGTCCACGCCGGCATGGTCGGCTTCGAGGGCGAGAAGATGTCGAAGTCCAAGGGCAACCTGGTGCTGGTCTCCAGGCTCCGGGCCGATGGCCATGACCCGATGGCAATTCGCTTGTCCTTGCTCGCTCATCGCTACCGCAGCGACTGGGAATGGTTCGACGCCGACATGTCAGGCGCCGAAGAACGCCTGGTCGCCTGGCGGGAAGCAGTCGGACGCAAGGCCGGTCCTTCGGGCAAGAAGCTCGTCGCCGACCTGCGCGAGGCAATGGCCAACGACCTCGACGCGCCCAAAGCCCTCGAGGTCCTCGACAAGTGGGCTGCCGAGGATTCGGCCGAGGACGAAAGCTCATCGGACACGGCCAGAGCCGCTGTCAACGCCCTGTTGGGCGTCAAGCTCCAGCGCTGAGTCCGGGTGCGAGGCCCGAAACCAGGGCCCGTCCCAAAAGCCCCTGGTTTCGAGTTCCCCCCGCCCCCAAGTCAGCGATCTCCTCAGTAGCCGCCCCCGCCGCTGCTCGTCGCCGGCATCTTGGTGATCGCCGCCCCCTTGCCGTCCAGGACGTACCAGACCTTGCCGACTCCCTGCCCGGTCACCTCGCCGTCTGACCCGTCCTTGTCGTAGTAATAGAGCGGGTGCCCGGCGTATGTCGCCTGGGGCGCATTGTCGCCGGTCGTGCTGCCGATCAGGCTCGGGTCGACACCATCGCCGGCCTTCGGCTTGCCCTTCACCCGTGGCCAGAGCTCTTGACACTTGCCGACGCATCTGGATGCGCTCGCGTCATCTCCGTCGACGGTGAACAAGTACAGCGTGTGCCCATTGCCATCGACGAGGATGTCGCCGAGAGGGGAGCCCTCGATCTTGATCGTCGACGCGTCTTTCGCGTCCGAGCTGCCGCCAGCGCCTCCACCGCATGCTGCGAGTCCGAGCAGTCCGACGACAGCGACGATGAACACAGCAAGAAATCTTCTGCTCATGGTTTCTGTATCCCTTCGTGGTTGAGTGTTATACGAAAGCCGGCCCGAAAACGATTGCCCCGAACGCGATTGCGGAGCAGTCGCAATCCCTGACGGCTTTGCGAACGTATCTTGAAGTGTGGATCTCTTCTCCCGCGCGGACCGGACCGACGATGCCTCGCTCATCGCCGGTTTTGCCCTCGGCGACGAACAAGCCGCAACCGCGTTCGTGCGTCGATTCCAGAACGCCGTCTACGGTCTTGCCTTCTCGGTGACTCGCGATCCGGGGCTTGCCGAGGACGTCAGCCAGGAAGTGTTCGTGCGTGCCTGGCGGGCGGCCGGCAACTACGATGCCCGCCGCGCCTCCGTGCTCACCTGGTTGCTGACGATCACCCGCAACGCGGCCATCGACGCGATCCGGGCGAAGCGGCCGGCGCCGGTCGGAGATGAACAGCTGAACTCGCTGATCGCCGCGACACTCCAGACCACCAGCGCGGAAGAGCTGGCGCTACTCTCCCTCGAGTCCAGACGCGCGGTCGAACGCCTGCACGCGCTTCCCGTTGAACAGGCGCGCGCTGTTGCCCTCGCCGTGATCGGCGGATGCACGGCAGCAGAGGTGGGTCGGCGCGAAGACATCCCGTTGGGAACCGCGAAAACACGCATCCGTACAGGCCTGCAAAGGCTCCGAAACTCGCTGGAGGAGGAAAGCCATGGATGAGGTTCACGTCGATGAGGACGAACTGATAGCGCTCGCCCTCGGCGACCTCGGTCCCGGACGGGCTTCGGCATTGCGGCACTTCAACTCTTGCCAGGTTTGCCGGTCGGCATACGACGATCTCTCGCAGACCATCGATGCAGTGCTTCCCGCGTCACCGTCCCTCGCGCCAACGGCGGGCTTCGACGCCCGTGTGCTCGATCGTCTCGAGCTCGGTCGACCAGGGATGGGGGCACCTGAACGGCGGCGTTCATACCGAATCCCGCTGCTTGTGGCGGCGGCCGCGATCATCGGTCTGGGTGTGGGTGCCATCGGCGCCCAGTCGCTGATCGATCAGGGGACCACCTCGGCCAGTGACCGTGGCGCCTCGCTTGTGACAGCCAAAGGTTCGACCGTCGGCACCGTCGAACCGAGCCGGGCCGGTGGAAAGCAGGTTGTCGTTCTGCAGATCACCGGTGGTCGCCCTGGAGCCCACTACACGTGCCGGGTTCGCCTTGACGACGGCACGGTCCGGGAGATGGGCGACTGGGTGATGCCGGAGTCGGGGCACGCGACGTGGATCGCGGACAGTTCGGCGAGCAACATCGATCGCATCGACCTCGTCACCGACAGCGGCAAGGTGTGGTCCACCGCCAAGCTGAGCTGACAGTTCCGCCGGGAACTAGTTTTCGGGGTCGGTCGACCGCCGACGCAGGTAGCGCTCGAACTCCCGCGCGATCGCGTCACCGGAAGCCTCGGGCAGTTCACTCGTGTCGCGTTCGTTCTCGAGCGCCTGGACGTACTCGGCGATCTCCTCGTCCTTTTCGGACAGGTCTTCGGCGCCGCGCTGCCATGCCTCGGTCATTTCGGCCAGCACGCCCTGGGGGAGTGGGATGCCCATGGCATCCTCGAGCCGTCCGAGAAGGGCCAGTGTCGCCTTGGGGCACGGGGGTTCGGCGAGATAGTGCGGGACTGCCGCCCACAGCGACAACGTGGGAATGTCGCGGGACGCGGCGTTCTCGGCCAACACCGAGTTGATGCCGATCGGGCCCGAATAGCGTGAGGGCTCCAGCTCGAGCCTGCCGCCGAGATGCGGGTCCGAGGTCGTTCCGGTGATGGGAACCGGGCGTGTATGCGGCGTGTCGGCGAGGAGGGCGCCCAGCGTGATGACGTCGCCGACGCCGACGAGCTCGCCCAGGCCGATGATCGTCGAACAGTATTGGAGCCAGCGGAAGTTCGGCTCGAGGCCGCGCACGAGGATGACGTCGCGGTCGCTGTTCTTGAGCCGTGCGTAGTAGATGACGGTGCTCGGCCAGTGGATGAACCGATTGCCGTCCTCATCCGAACCGATGTGCGGACGGTTCATCTGGAAGTCGTAGTAGTCCTCGGGATCGAGCTCGGTGAGGACCTCGGCGTCCCATTCGTCCAGCAAGTGGTCGACGACGCCCGAGGCCGCATCGCCTGCGTCGTTCCATCCTTCGAACGCAGCGATCATCCACGGGCGTCGCAGTTCGGGGACCTCGGGGTTCGTCGTCACCACTCAAGCCTAGATCAGAGCGCGCAACACCGTCGGATGACGGCATTGGTGGCGATTCCGGCGACGGTCAGTCGTCGAGTGGACTCAGTCTTCGGGCTGGTAGCCGAGGTTGGGCGACAGCCAGCGTTCGGCCTCAGCGAGGGTCCAGCCCTTGCGGTCGGCATAGTCCTGGATCTGGTCCTTGCCCAGGCGGCCGACGACGAAGTACTGCGATTGCGGATGCGAGTAGTACCAACCGCTGACCGCGGCGCCGGGCCACATGGCCATGCTCTCGGTGAGCTCGATGCCTGCGCTGTTGGTGACGTCGAGGAGTTCCCAGAGCGTCTGCTTCTCGGTGTGCTCCGGGCAGGCCGGGTATCCCGGTGCAGGCCGGATGCCTTCGTACTTCTCCTTGATGAGCGACTCGTTGTCGAGGCGTTCATTGGGCACGTAGCCCCAGAACTCCTTGCGGACGCGCTCGTGCAGGCGTTCTGCGAACGCCTCGGCGAGACGGTCGGCGAGGGACTCCAGAAGGATCGCGCTGTAGTCGTCGAGCTCCTTCTTGAACTCCATGATCTTGTCGTGACTGCCGAGCCCGGCGGTGACGGCGAAACCGCCGACGTAGTCACGCAGGCCGGTCTCCTTGGGCGCCACGAAGTCGCCGAGCGAGCGGTTGGGGACGCCTTCGCGGTGTTCACCCTGCTGGCGAAGGTTGCGCAGCGTCGCGAGCACGTCCGAGCGGTCCTCGTCGGTGTAGATC
>JALYQD010000033.1 GCA_030856025.1 Actinomycetota bacterium | reverse complement strand
CCGGTTCAGAAGGGTCGGCCGGTAGAGGCCGACTGCACGCATACGCGATGCGCAGTATGCGGGTCACACGAGGCGCCGTTTCTCATCGAAGTCTCATCTGGGTTGGGGCACACTCAGAGGTGTGAAGATCATGGTGGTCGAAGATGACGTCCGGATGGCGACGGCCACCCGCAGCGCGCTTCACGCTGCCGGCGTCGTCGCGGACGTCACGGCCAGTGGCAACGACGCGATCTGGATGGCGCTGAACACGTCGGACGACGTCATCTTGCTGGACGTGATGTTGCCCGACATAGATGGTTTCGAGACGTGCTCGCAGCTGCGCTCGGCCGGGCTGCAGACCCCGATCATCATGGTCACGGCACGCGACGCAGTGGTGGATCGGGTGGCCGGACTCGACGTCGGCGCAGACGACTACCTCACCAAGCCGTTCTCCCTGGCCGAACTGTTGGCGCGGCTGCGAGCGCTGAGCCGACGCGGAGCCGTTGAGCGGTCGCCCGTGTTGACAGTTGGCTCGCTTCGGCTCGACCCGGCCACCAGACAGGTGTGGCGCGGTGAGGCACTCATCGAGCTCTCGGCGAAGGAGTTCGCACTCCTCGACGTGTTCATGCGCCGCCCGGGCATGGTTCTCACCCACGAGCAACTTCTCGGCGCCGGCTGGGACTTTGCGTATGAGCACCGGTCCAATGTCGTCGAGGTGTACGTGCGGTACCTGCGGCAGAAGATCGACCGCCCGTTCGGGGTGAGGTCGCTGGAAACCGTCAGAGGTGCCGGCTACCGACTACGCAAGGATGGTGGGTCCTGACAAGACCGCCGATTCGGCTCCGGATCGCCGCGGCCTTCGCCGTGGCGATGCTATGCGTCCTCGCCGGGGCAGGGACCTTCGTGTTCCTGCGACTGCGGGCCGATCTCGACGATGCCATCCAGGCCGGTCTGCGGGCGCGGGCCGAGGCCGTCGCCAGGGTTGTCGCCGGCGGCGGGCCGAACGCGGCGGCTTCGACGCCCATCGAGGATCCGGAGGAGAGCATCGTCCAGATCCGCGATTCGCAGGGGCGACCGCTCGTCAACATCGGCAATGCGGCGCAGTCGGCGTTGTCGCCGGCAGACATCTCCGCTGCGCGGTCGGGCCAGCTTCTTGCCCAGAGCCGGGTACCAGGAGTCGAAGGAGTCGTGAGTGTCCTGGCCAACCCGGTGGAATCGCCCGCTGGACGGGTGCTGGTGGTGGTCGGCCAGTCCCAGGTCAATCGCGATGAGGCGTTGCGCGACGTGCTCCTCTCGTTCGCGGCGGCCGGGCCGGCGGCGGTGCTGGCGTCCGCCGTTCTCGGGTACTCGCTTGCGCGGCTCGGTCTTGGCCCGGTCGAGCAGATGCGAAAGTCGGCGGCCAAGATCTCGTCGACCGGGGCCGGCCAACGGTTGCCGCTCTCGGAGACTCGCGATGAGATCCGGCGCCTCGGTGAGACCCTCAACGCGATGCTCGACCGGTTGCAGCGCGGCATCGAACGGGAACGCCGATTCGTGTCCGATGCCAGTCATCAGCTGAGGACGCCGATCGCCGTCGCAAAGACCGAGCTCGAAGGAGCGTTGCTCTCCCGTGAATACGGTCCCGAGGTGGAGCGATCCATACGCGCCGCCGTCGCCGAATGCGACAGTCTTACCCAGCTCGCCGAGGACCTGCTGCTGGTGGCGCGCCTGGGTGAGGGTGAGCTCGCGCTGCTGACGGAGCCGCTGCCCGTCCGCCCACTCCTTGAGGGTGTCCGGGATCGGTTTGCGGATCGGGCGACGTTCGTCAGCCGGACCATCACGGTCGACGCATCGCCTGATCTCGTGCTCGTGGCCGACCGCGAACGCCTGCGCCAGGCCCTCGGCAACCTGGTCGACAACGCCTTGAGGCACGGGGCCGGCACCGTCGGGCTGAGCGGTCGGGTCCACGGCAACGAGGTCTGGCTGGACGTGTCCGATGAGGGCGCAGGATTCGAGCCGGACCTGGCGGCGCACGCCTTTGAACGATTTGCGCGAGGCCCCTTGTCGCGGCTGGCCCGCGGCGCCGGCCTCGGCCTGTCCATCGTCCAGGCGTTGGCGCAAGCACATGGCGGCACGGCTTCGATCGTGGCCGGGCCCGTCACCACGGTGCGGATCTCGTTGCCCAAAGCGTCCGACTAGCCGGGAACTTCCGCCGCTCTCATCTGGGCTTCATCGTGGCTCCATACGGTTTGTGCCCTATCCGCAGACCCGAGGAGAAAGCCATGTCCAGCAAGCTCACCAACAACGGGATCGCCGCGGTTGCCCTGACGGCCGTACTCGGTGCGTGCTCGATCGGATCGCCGTCGGCGGCGCCAAGCCGACCGCGCGCGGCCACCTTGTCGACCTCGACAGAGTGCGGCACCTACTCGGGCAAGGGGTGTGCGCCAAGCACGGCCCGGGTCGACCTCAAGCCGCCAAAGTTCTCCCACCCCACCAGAGTCACCAACCCGTTGTTCCCCATCGGCAAGCTTCGGTCGGCTGTGTTGCTCGGCGAGGTCGACGGCCTGCCATTCCGTTCGGAGACGACGCTCCTGCCCGGCACCGGCACCGTGATGTTGGGTGGGAAGGCGATCAAGGTGTTGCGATCGCAGTACACGGCGTATCTGGATCACCGGCTCGCGGAAGTCGCGATCGACCGCTATGCCCAGGCCGACGACGGCTCCGTGTGGTACCTCGGTGAAGACGTCTACGACTATGAGGACGGCACAGTCGGCATCACCGAAGGAACCTGGCTGGCCGGACGCGATGGTCCCGCGGCGATGATCATGCCGGGCGATCCCAAGGTGGGCGACGTGTTCAGGACCGAGAACGTCCCCGGGATCGTGTTCGAAGAGGTCGCCGTGAAGAAGGTCGACCAGGGCGTCGACGGCCCTATGGGAAGGGTCGACGGGGCGATGATCGGCGAGGAGCTCCACCTGGACGGATCGCGATCGGACAAGGTGTTCGCCCCGGGGTACGGGGAGTTCTACACGCAGGACGGCCGGGACATCGAAGCCCTCTCCCTGGCCGTTGCAGCGGATCGAGACTCCGGTCCCGAGCCCGCTGAACAAGCATTGCTGCTCACGAGCACCTGGGGACTCGTCGAGAGTGCTCGGGTCGGGGACTGGGACGCGGTGAACTCGACGGTTCGGCGAATCGAACGGGACTGGGAGGCGATCAAGGGGCAGAAGCTGCCATCGCGTGTCGCCGCAGACTTGGGACGATCCATCGAGGGCCTGAAGGCCGCCGTCAAGGCACGCAAACCCGGGCGTGCGGCTCAGGCGTCCGTCTATGTCGCCCAGAACGTCCTCGACTTGCGACTTCGCTACCGGTCCGCGACGTATGTCGACATCGAGCGGTTCCACCTGCACGCTCAGCAACTGAGGATCTTCGCTGCGGCGAAGGACGGCGCCGGCGTCGCCGGCGAAGTCGCCGCCCTGGAGTGGATTCGCGACCGCGTCACGGCCGCCCTGACACCGAAGGAGCAGTCCGCCATAGACCGGCGGCTGGTGCAGCTCCGGCAGGCATCGAACAAGGGGAGCCTCGCTTCGGCTGCTGACCACGCGGCCCGCCTCGCCGCTTTGATGCGCACGCTCGGGACTAGCTGAGCCGGGTTCGTTCAGAGCTGCGTGAGACTCGTCGGCTGGGGCCGTCACCTCAGCAGCAGCGCGCTGTCCCCGAACTCGTGCCAGAGGTAGCCGGTCGCGAGCGCGGAGTCGTATGCGTCCCGCACTGCCCGCGCTCCGACCACTGACTCGAGCAGGCCGAGGTGCGACGCTCCTGGCGCGTGCCAGCCCGTGACCAGGCCGTCCACGACCCGGGTCGGCCGCTCGGCGCTGAGGACCAGTTCGGTCCAGCCGGATCCGGGTCGTATGCGCCCATCTCTGGCGGCCACCGTCTCGAGCGCCCTCGTGACCGTGGTGCCGACGGCGACGACACGGCCGCCGGCCGCACGGGTGGCGGCCACGAGCCGGGCGGTGGTCGCCGAGACCGCGAACCGCTCCGGGCTCGGGGGCTCACCGACCTCCGGCGACGACACCCCGGTGTGCAGGGTGATCGGGGCGACGGCGATGCCCGAAGTCACCAGGTTCGTGACCATCCGGTCAGTGAACGGTCTTCCCGCACTGGGCATCTCGGCGCTGCCCAGACGCCTCCCGAAGACGGTTTCGTAGTGCTCGGCGGACCAGCGTTCGCGGACATAGGCATACGTGATCGGCCGGCCCCTGCTGTGAAGCCATCTGATGACCGAATCGGCGCCCTCGATCCGGGCGGTCCAGAGCCGGCTGCCGGTCGGCAGCCACGGCTCGATCAACCTCGCGGTCACGCCATCGGGAAGCCGGACCGTGAGGCCGCATTCCAGGGTCGACCAGTCCGCGACGCGGCCATCCGTGGACCGTACTTCGACGACCCACAGCCCGTTGTCCAGCCACGTCGAGAAGTGCAACACGACAGCCTTCGCGTCGATCCGTGCATCGACCGCCGCCGACAGCGTCGCCGAATCGTTGACCACCAACAGATCCCCCGCGTGGAGGAAGCCGGGCAGTTCGCGAAAGCGGGAGTGCGTGAGCGCCCCTCTGTCGGAGACGAGGAGCCGCACCTCGTCGCGGGCGAGTCCGCGCGCCTCGGGAGGGCCGGATGCTTCACGGTCCGGAGGCAGGATGAACGGCGGGTTGAGCGTGTCGACCGTCATGAGCTCATCTGCGCAGCCAGCAGTTCGGAGCCGATGTAGCGGCCGCTCGGCGGACGTAGGTCGATCAGTCGCAGCAGGGCGGGCACCGCGGTCTCGGGCTTCGGTCGATCCGAGATGTCCTCGCCGGGGAAGGCGGCCTGGTGCATCTCGGTGCGCATGTCCCCGGGGTCGAACGAGTAGATTGGCACGTCCGGGTTCTCGGCGGCAAAGATCGCGGTGAGGTGGTCAAGCGCGGCCTTTGACGACCCGTAGCCGCCCCAACCCTCATACGGGGCCACCGCCGCATCGGAGCTGATGTTGACCGCCACGCCGCCGGCCGCCCGAAGCAAGGGCAGCGCGACCTGGAGGACGCCAAGCGGCGCAACCACGTTGGTTGCGTAGATCTCGATCAGTTCGTCGAGCGGAAACTCAGCCAGCCTCGGCATCGGGCTTGGGCCGAGCCGACTCGCGTTGTTGACGACAAGGTCCAGCCGTCCCCGCTGGCGGATCACCTCGGCGAGCGCCGCCCGATGCGCAGGGGCGGAAACGTCGCCGTGGACCGCGGTGACCTGCCCGGCGGCGAACTCATCGCGTACTTGGTTCAGCTTCACGCGACCCCGCGCGGTGATGATCGGATGCCAGTCCTGCTCTGCAAGGGCGCGAGCCAGGGCCCGGCCAAGACCGGTGGACGCGCCGGTGATCAGCGCGGTGGGGACTTCAAGGTTCTCGGACACGGGATCTCCTCGTATGGGGTACGAGTCAATCTTCGAACCTCAACTAAAGTTGAGGTCAATAGCTGCCGCCAAGGTTCGCTAGGAGCGGAACTTGATGGTCTGCCGATTGCCGGTCAGAGCGGCTTCTTGTTTCGGTCCATCCAATCGGTCAGACAAGACTCGGCGTGATCGTCCCTTCGACCGAGCCGAGGTACAGCGCTTCGCCGTCCGGCCCCGCTGCCTTCGCGGTGATCGTGACCGTGTCGCCGTCCTCGAGGAATGTCCGGGTCGATCCGTCATCGAGCTTGAGCGGATCCTGGCCGTTCCACGACATCTCGACGAGCGAACCGAGCTGGCCGGGTTCCGGGCCACTGATCGTGCCCGAGCCGTACAGGTCGCCGGTGCGCAGCGAGGCGCCGTTGGCAGCCATGTGGGCGAGCATCTGTGCGCCGGTCCAATACATGCCGTCGTAGGGCGGGCGTGACACGACGCTGCCGTTTAGCGAGACCTCGAGCTGCAGGTCGAGTCCCCACGGTTCGGTGGCAGCATCGTCGAGATAGGGCAGCAGCTGCGTCGTACGTTCCGGAGCGTGGACACGAGCCTCCGACAATGCGGCGAGCGGCACGATCCACGGGGAGATGGACGTCGCAAACGACTTGCCGAGGAACGGTCCGAGCGGCACGTACTCCCAGCCCTGGATGTCGCGGGCCGACCAGTCGTTGAGCAGGCAGATGCCGAAGACGTGGCGATCGAAGTCCTCGAGGCCGACCGGTTCGCCGAGCGTCGAGCCGGTGCCGACGACGAAGCCGAGCTCGGTCTCGATGTCGAGTCGCACGGTCGGCCCGAAGACGATTTCGCCCTCGGGCGTGCGGCGTTGTCCTTGCGGCCGTACGACCGGGGTGCCCGAGACGATCACCGTGCCGGCGCGGCCGTGATAGCCGATCGGCATGTGTTTCCAGTTGGGCTTGAGCGGCTCCTCGCCGGGGCGAAGGATCTTGCCGAGATTGGTCGCGTGCTCCTCGGAGGCATAGAAGTCGACATAGTCGGCGACGGCGAACGGCATACGCAGGTCGACGCTTTCGGCCGGTACCAGGTGGTGGTCAACGACCTTCTCGTGTGCTTCGTCGCCGAGCCATTCGGTGAGGGCGTGGCGTACCGCCTGCCAGTCCTCGTAGCCGGCGGCGAGGAACTCATCGAGCGTGCCGGCAGCGAACAGCTCGCGGTGCTCGGGCACGACGATCGCCGCGGCCATCGTGAGGTCGAGGATGTCGGCGTCGACGCCGACTCCGACGCGCGGATGTTCTTCGCCCGGCACCACGAACGAGCAGAACGGCAAGGTGAATCGTCCGAAGTCTTCGCTCATACAGCGTCCTCTTGAAGTAGTCCGAGTTCGTACAGGTCGTTGATCGGTTCGCTCGTGCTGCAGGTGCCGAACGACCGGAAGTAGTGGCGTACCCGGTCGATGTCGGCGCCGTTCATGGTGCTGATGCCGTCGGCGATCTCATCGGCATCGCGATTGGCCAGGATCTCGGCAAGGTCGCCGTCGTGCGCTTCGCCGAGCGCCGCAAGGACGGCGAGTATGACGTTGAGGAACCCGTGGTGCTCGAAGCCGGTGACCGGATCGGTGTGCCGGATCGCGTTGTGGAGGCCGGCCGTCAGCTTGAACCGGATGTCCTGGGCGACGCAATAGCCGAGCGCGTGGGCCAACCGGTCCTCGGTCGGGAAGGCGTCGGAGGTCTCGCCGCCGGTGCGCAGCTTGAGCGCCGTGCCGGGAGGAAGGTCGGGCTGGGCGCCCCACGGGAGCTCGAGGTAGGCGGTCGCCGTGGACGGGAGCTCGGCCACGGGCAGCATCACGTCATGAGTGGCGATCTCGACCGAGCGCAGCGTGAACCGCGCATCGGACAGGACCGTATGAACGGCCCCCGGATAGTGGTCGGCGTTGGTGGTCAGTGCCAGCTGGATCGGGGAGTCCCCGAGCGCCTCCTGCAGCTCATCGAGGCGCCCATCGGAACAGACGAACGGACCGATGTACGCCGCCGCGGGTGAGTCGAGCGACTCCAGATGAGCGCGCACGGCCTGGTCCATCGGGACGTTGCCGGGTGGGAAGATCGCCGCGTCGTCGAAGAGCGCGCCAAAAAGAATGCGGCTCATGGGGGCGCCGCTCACCGTCCGCCCACCCAGGACCAGGCGTATTCGCCATCGTCGGAGGCGGTGCCGCCTTCGCCGAGCTCGAGTGGCCGGAACGTGTCGACCATGACAGCAAGCTCGTCGAAGCGTTCGGCGCCGAGGCTGGCCTCGATTGCCGAGGGTTGCGGGCCGTGCGAGTGGCCGCCCGGGTGCAGCGAGATCGAACCCTTGGCGATCCCCGAACCCTTGCGGGCTTCGTAGTCGCCGTCGACGTAAAACATGACTTCGTCGCTATCGACATTGGAGTGGTAGTAGGGCACCGGCACCGCGAGCGGGTGATAGTCGACCTTGCGCGGCACGAAGTTGCAGACGACGAAGTTGTTGCCCTCGAAGACCTGATGGACCGGCGGAGGCTGATGCACGCGACCGGTGATGGGTTCGAAGTCGGCGACGTTGAAGGCATATGGGTAGAGGCAGCCGTCCCAGCCGACGACGTCGAAGGGGTGGACCGGCACCGTATGGATCGAGCCGGCGAGTCCGCCCGGACCGTTGCCCCGGTGCTTTATGAGAATTTCGACGTTGGTTGCGTTTTGGTATTCGTCCATGCCTTTCTCCAAGGCGTGAAAGTCTGGCCCACGCAGGTCTCGCTCACAGTAGGGCGAGTGCTCGAGGAACTGCCCGAACCGCGACAGGTAGCGCTTGGGCGGTGTGATGTGGCTGTTGGCCTCGATGCAATAGGCACGAAGCGTCTCGTGAGGAACCCAGCGGTGATTGGTCGCTCGCGGCAGGATGACGTAGTCGCCCGGGCCGACTTCGATGTGTCCGAAGACGGTTTCGACCGTTGCCGTGCCGGCTTCGATGAACACGCATTCGTCACCGGTCGCATTGCGGTAGACCGGGGAGGTGGCGCCGGCGACGACATACGAGATGCGGACATCGCCGTTGCCGAGCACGAGCCTGCGGCCGGTGACCACATCGACCTCGTCGACGGACGAGCCGAAGAGCGAGTGAAGCTTGAGGTGCCGGGCCAACAACGGCTGATTGGGGGTCGTCGACTGGTCGGGCAACACCCATTCGCGGACATCGGTAATCGCCGACGGGACTCCGCGGTGATAGAGGAGTGAGGAGTCGGAGGAGAAGCCCTCCTCGCCCATCAGCTCCTCGTAGTAGAGCTTGCCCAGGGGATCGCGGTGCTGCGTATGACGCTTCGGAGGGATGTTTCCCGCCCGACGGTAATAGGCCATGACTGCTCCTCAGAAGTCCTGCTTCGACAGTACTGGGAAACGGGCGGTCTAGAAATTGCCCCGTTTGGCCTGCTCGCGCTCGATGGCTTCGAACAGCGCCTGGAAGTTGCCCTTGCAGAAGCCGAGCGAACCGTGCCGCTCGATGAGCTCGAAGAACACGGTCGGGCGGTCGCCGATCGGCTTGGTGAAGATCTGCAGGAGGTAGCCGTCCTCGTCACGGTCGACCAGGATGCCGCGCTTCTGCAGCTCCTCGATCGGGACCCGCACCTCGCCGATGCGCTCACGCAGCGCCGGGTCGGTGTAGTAGCTGTCGGGCGTGTCGAGGAACTCGATCCCCTCGGTGCGCAGGATGTCGACGGTCCGCAGGATGTCGTTGGTCGCGAGTGCGAGGTGTTGAGCGCCGGGGCCGCGGTAGAACTCGAGGTACTCGTCGATCTGCGACTTCCGCTTGCCGATCGCCGGCTCGTTGAGCGGGAACTTCACCCGGTGGTTGCCGCTTGACACGACCTTGCTCATCAATGCGGAGTATTCGGTCGCGATGTCGTCGCCGATGAACTCGGCCATGTTGGTGAAGCCCATGATGCGGTTGTAGAAGTCGACCCATTCGTCCATGTGGCCGATCTCGACGTTGCCGACGATGTGGTCGAGCGCCTGGAACACGCGCTTGGGGGCGCCGTCGCGCTTCTGGTGCGTCGATGTCCGCTCCACGTAGCCGGGGAGGTAGTGGCCCTTGTAGTTGCTGCGGTCGACGAGCGAGTGACGGGTGTCGCCGTATGCGGCGATCGCGGCCATGCGGATCGTGCCGTGTTCGTCGGTCACGTCGTGCGGCTCTTCGACGATCGTCGCTCCTTCGGCGCGGGCGTGGTCGATGCACTTGTCGACGTCGGGGACCTCGAGGGCGATGTCCATGATGCCGTCGCCGTGGGCACGCTGGTGGTCCAGGATCGGGCTGTCGCGATCGACGCCGCCCTTGAGGACGAAGCGCACGGCGCCGCTCTCCAGGACGTAGGAGTGGTGGTCGCGGTTGCCGGTCTCGGGGCCGGAGTAGGCGACGAGCTGCATACCGAAGGCCGATTGGTAGAAGTGCGCGGCCTGTGCGGCGTTCCCGACGGCCCAGACGACGGCATCCCAGCCGGTGACCGGGAAGGGGTCGGTGTCGGCGTCGTACTCGACCAGGCCGACGAGCTGCTTGAGCTGGTCGAGGTCGAGGTCGGCAAGGCGTTCGGCGTCAGTGAGGTCAATGGACATGACCTCACCAAACCGCAATGCGAACGATCACGCAAGCAGCACAGTTGGTGCTGGTCAGATCCGGTATGCAGGTTAGGCTTCGAGCAAATCAACTAGGCATTATGCTAAGTAGATGGCGTATCAAGTAGACCAACTCGATGTTGCACTGATCGGCGCGCTGCAGGAGCATCCGCGGGCGGGCGCCCTCGAGCTGTCCCGGATCACCAAGGTCGCGCGCGCGACGGTCCAGTCGCGGCTGCAACGTATGGAGGACGCGGGCGTCATCACCGGCTACGGACCAGACATCGACCTGACGTCGGCGGGGCATCCGGTGCTGGCATTCGTCACCCTGGAGATCGCCCAGGGCGCACTCGATCGGGTGACCGAGGAGCTTGAGTCATTGCCTCATGTGCTGGAGGCCTTCGTCACGAGCGGCACGGCCGACGTCCTCTGCAAGATCGCCGCGACGTCCCATGAGGACCTGCAGGCGACGTTGCTCCACATCAGTAAGTCCGGGTCGGTCGTGCGGTCGACGAGCGTGATCGTGTTGTCCGAGCTGGTCCCTCCACGGGTCCTCCCGATGCTGGCCCGCAACGCCGTCGAGGGCGGATCCCGCGCCCCGGCCTACCGGTGACCTCGCCCGGCGCGAATGGGTGCTCTTAGTGCCGGGGTGTGGCGTAACCGGTCCTCAGCCGGGTGATCTCCATCGCTGCGTCGACGGCGAGCAGGCCCAGGGTGGGCAGCCGTGCCTCGGTGACGCGCTCGCCGGGTCCCCAGATGCTGACCACTGCGAGCGGGCGGCCGTCGTGGTCGAGCGCCGGCGCGGACACGCCGAACAGGCTGGACTCCAGCTCGCCTCGGCAGGTGCCGTAGCCACGCTCTCGTGTGAGTGCGAGCTCCTCCAGTAGCGCCACCCGGTCCGTGATCGTTGTGGCGGTGTGCGCTTCGAGTGTCTGGGGCAGCAACCGCTCGACTTCCTTGTCGCTAAGGAATGCAAGCAGAGCCTTCCCCGTCGATGTGGCGTGCAACGGCACTGATCTGCCGAGCCACTTCGCGGTGACAATGGCGATCGGTGCCACTTCGTCGACATAGGTCAGTCCCTCCGCGCGAACGACTGCCAGGTCGGCGGTCTCACCGGTCTGCAGCGACAGCTTCTCCAACACCCCGTGCGCGGCGGCGATCAGTCCGTCCACACCCGTGGCTCCGGCGAGCTCCACCACTGCCAGCCCGATCGCCCACCGACCGGTGAGCCGATCGCAGGTCACCATCCCGTGCGCCTCGAGCGTGGTGAGTATCCGCCATGCGGTGGCGCGATTGAGTCCGCACGTGTCGGCGAGGCTGGCAGCTGACGTGTCCGGCCCCGACGAGTTCGCGACGGCGCGCAGGAGCGCCATCGCCCGGTCGACGGACTGCACCCGCGAACTGCGCGGTATTGCGTCATCCGGGGGGCGGCCTGCCCGAGTTGCGGCTCCCATTGTGACCTCCTGCTGAAAAAGGTATTGACGTGTGACGTAGACCACTATACGTTCGCATTACACGAAAGGTGCTCGTATGACGAGACAATCGTTCAACGAGGCGGCTGAGCTATCCCGCCGCCAGTTGCTCAGAATAGGCGCGGTCGGCGCAATTGGTGCAGCCGGCGCGCTCGCGCTCGGTGGCTGCGGCGCTCTTCCCGTGAGGCCCGCGGCGGGCACGCCTCAGAAGACCGGCGGCATCTTCATGCACGGAGCAACCGGCGGGGGACTCAAAGACACACTCGATCCACACTTCCCGGTGACCAACCCCGACATCGCCCGGGTCAACAACCTCTACGAGCCCCTACTGTTCTGGAACGACAAGTACGAGCTCGAGCACGCCCTCGCCGAGTCGCTGGAGGTCAGCAAGGACGCTTTGTCCTGGACGGTTCGGCTCCGCAAGGACGTCGTGTTCCACCACGGCAAGTCGTTGACGCCCGACGACGTGATGTTCACGCTCTCCCGGCTCATCGACCCGAAGAACACCGCGCCGGGCGGCGTGGAGCTGGCCAAGGTTCTCGACCTCGAGAACAGCAAGATCGTCGACTCGCAGACGATTCGCCTCCAGCTAAAGACGCCGTACGCAATCCTCGACCAGTTGCTCGCCGAATACACCACCGGCATCATCCCTACCGACTTCGACATCGCAAAACCTGTCGGCACCGGCGCATTCAAATATCAGTCGTTTCTGCCTGGTCAGTCGAGCCATTTCAACAACTTCCGCGACTACTGGGGAAAGCCGGCCTACGTCGACGAGCTGTACATCTACGACTTCGCCGACGACGCCGCGAAGGTCAATGCGCTGCTCGCCGGCCAGGTGCAGAGTGTCGACAACTTGCCGACCTACCTCGTCGACGCGATCAAGAGGCAGGGCGCCTCACCGCTGATCTCGGACACCGGCGGTTGGGTGCCGTTCACGATGCGGGTCGACGCCGCGCCCTACAAGGACAACCGGGTCCGCCAGGCGATGCGGCTCATCGTCGACCGTCAGCAAATGATCGACCAAGCCCTCAACGGCTACGGCGTCCTTGGCAACGACATGTACTCGCCGTTCGATGAGGCATATGCCAGCGACTTGCCGCAACGCGAGCAAGACATCGACAAGGCGAAGTCGCTGCTGAAGCAGGCTGGTCAGGAAGGCCTCGAAGTGGAGCTGGTGACCTCCAGCGCCGTGGGTTCGGGCGGAGTCGAGTCGGCCAACGTGTTTGTGGAGCAAGCCCGCAAGGCCGGCGTCAAGGTCCGGCTCAACAAGGCCGACCCGAACACTTTCTACGGCGACCAGTACCTCTCCTGGCCGTTCGCGCAGGACTTCTACAACACCCGCCAATACATCCCCCAGGTGGCTGCCTGTGCGCTCAAGGAGTCGCCCTACAACGAGACCCACTTCGACAACCCGAAGTTCGCCAAGCTGGTGGCCGACGCTTCTCGCGAAGTCGACAAGGACAAGCGCAAAGAGTTGTTGCATGCCGCACAGAAGATCGAGTACGACGAAGGGGGCTTCATCATCTGGGGATTCAAACGCCAGGTTGACGCCTTCTCCAACACAGTCCAGGGGTTCGTCCCGCACCGCTACCTGGCCTGTTCCTCGTTCAAGTTCCAACGCGTCTCCCTGACCACGTGAGGCAATGATGACTATTGACGCCGAGACAATGACTCCGCACGAGGTTGCCCCGCCGAAGGGTCGCTCGGCCGCGATGGCATGGGGTATTTGGCTTGCCCGACGATTGGGGCTGGCCGCGCTGACGCTCTGGCTTGTGTCGGTCCTTGTCTTCTTCGCGACCGCCGCTTTGGGGGATCCGATCAGGGCAATCCTCGGCAAGGACTTCGCTTCCAGCCCGGAACGAGTCGCGACCCTGCGTGCCCAGCTCAACCTCGATGACCCGCTGATGACGCGCTACTTCCATTGGCTCGGCGGCCTCTTCACCGGAGACCTCGGTACTTCGGTCGCCAACGGGCAGCCGGTCAGCGAGCTCATCAGCGATCGAGTGGTCAACAGCGCCGTACTGGTCGTGTTGGCGGCGGTTCTGATGATTCCGATCGCCTTCGGCATCGCGATGATCTCGGCCAACTACCGAGGCAAGAAGGGTGACCAGATCATCCAGGTGATCATGCTCAGCCTCGCCGGCCTGCCGGAGTTCGTCATCGGCATCCTGTTCGTCGCCCTGTTCTCGACCACGGTCGTGCACGCGCTCCCGGCGGTGACGATCAGTTCGGGGGAGTCCGGGCCGTGGGCAAATCCCGCCTCGATGGTGCTACCGGTGTTGACCCTTGTCGTCGCGGTGGCACCCTACGTGTCCCGCATCGTCAGATCGACCCTCCTCGAGGTGCTCGACAGCGATTACGTCGAGCTCGCCCGGCTCAAGGGAATCCCCGAAAAAGTGGTGATGCGCAAACATGCATTGCTCAACGCGATCGTGCCCGGCATCCAGGTGATCGCGCTGCAGCTGGCATGGCTCGCCGGTGGTGTCGTCATCGTGGAGTACCTCTTCTCCTACCCCGGAGTCGGCGCCAGCCTCGTCGACAGTGTCCGCAACAGCGACTTCCCGATGGTGCAGGCGCTCAGCATGATCATCGCCGGCGTGTACGTAGTGGTGAACCTGGTCGCGGATCTCCTCTCCATCTTCTTCACACCGCGGGCAAGGACGGCGATCAGTTCATGAGCATCCTCACCCCCACAAACCTCCGACGCGTGTCCCGGCAACGACGGTCTACCGCCGGATTCCTGATCACCCTCCTGGTGGTGGCGCTCGCCGTTGCCGGGCCGTGGTTCGCCCCGTACGGGGAGAACGAGATCGTGGGCAAGCCGTTCACGCACGACGGCTCGTTCCTGGGCACTGACTACCTCGGCCAGGACGTGCTCACCAGGGTGTTGTACGGCGGCCGCTCGATCCTGATCATCTCGCTCCTGGCCACCATTCTCGGCATGGTCGGTGGCATCCTCATCGGCGTCGTCGCGGCATACGCCGGTGGCTGGATCGACGAGGTCATGATGCGAATCAATGATGCCGCTCTTGCGTTCCCCCAGATCCTGCTCGCGCTCATCGTGCTCGCCGTCGTCGATCAGCCGAAGTGGTGGATGATCGTCCTCCTGGTGGGCTTCTCGCATGCGCCTCGCGTAGCTCGCGTTGCCCGCGGTGTTGCCCTCGGCTTGGTATCGCGCGACTTCGTGCCTGCAGCCGAGGCGCTGGGCGAGAGACGTTCGCGGGTAGTGCTCGCCGAAATCCTGCCCAACATGAACGCCCCGCTCCTGGCTGAGGCCGGACTGCGGCTGACGTACTCCATCGGCATGGTCGCCGCGATCGGCTTCCTTGGCTTCTCCACCAACCCCGGTGCTGCCGACTGGGGCCAGATGATCAACGAGAACAGGCTGGCCCTGCTCGTCCAGCCGTGGGGCGTGCTGGCTCCCGTGATCATCGTCGGTGTCTTCACAATCGGCACCAACCTGATGGCCGATGGCATCGCGCAGCTTGCATCGAAAGGTGACGACTCATGACATTGGCACCAGAAGTTCCGGTCAAGCCCAACGCGAGCGCATGCACGGTCGAGAATTTGCGGGTTGCCCTGGTTGGTCGCGATATAGACGTCGTCGACGACATCGACCTTGTGCTCAAGCCTGGTGAGATCGTCGGCCTTGTGGGTGAATCCGGGTCGGGCAAGACCACTGTCGGCACCTCCCTGCTCGGATACTCGCGTGCGGGCGCATTCATCGAGCAAGGCCGGGTCATGCTCGACGAGCGGGACATCCTGTCGTTGCCATGGCAGACGCTTCGGAAGATCCGGGGCGAGGAGATCGCATACGTCCCCCAGGACCCTGCCTCAGCGCTCAACCCGAGTATCCGGATCGGTCGTCAGATCGTCGAGCTCCTCGAGCTTCGCGGAATCGGAACCTCCGAGTCACGAGCCAAAGGCGCGCGCGAGGGACTGACCGAGGTCGGCCTTCCCAACGACGACGAGTTCCTCCGTCGTTACCCCCACCAGCTCTCAGGAGGCCAGGTTCAGCGGGTCGCGTTGGCGATGGCCTTCCTTCCGCGGCCCAAGGTCCTCGTCCTCGACGAGCCGACGACAGGCCTCGACGTCACCACGCAAGGGATGGTGCTCGACACCATGGGGAAGCTGTGCCGTGCTCACGGTGTGGCTGCTCTCTATGTCACCCACGACCTGGCGGTCATCGCCAACATCGCCGACCGGGTCGCCGTGATGTATGCCGGGCAGATAGCCGAGCTCGGCCCGAGGGACGCGATCTTCAACGCGCCTGCGCACCCCTACACCCGCGCCCTGCTCGACGCGATTCCCCACCTGAGCGGGGCCCGCGCGCTGAGCGGGATCCCCGGCCGCACGCCGGCACCCGGTCGCCGTCCCGAGGGGTGCCGCTTCAGCGACCGCTGCCAGCACGCCGTCGACGCATGCACCACGACCCTCCCGGCGCTCGCGGACGCGGGCCCCCAGCACACGGTTCGGTGCATCAGGGCCGGCGAGATCGGTGGTTGGGACATATCGCGCGGTTATGTCGCGGACGCCGATCCCGACAAGTCCCGCGAGGTCATCCTCAGTGTCGCAAACCTCGACATCTTCTACGGCCGCAAACATGTCGTCCACGACGTGTCCTTCGATCTCGCGAAGGGCGAAGTGGTCGCACTCGTCGGTGAGTCCGGCAGCGGCAAGACGACCATCTCGCGTTGTGTGGGCGGCCTGCACAAGGATTGGACAGGAAGCATCTCTCTCTCCGGCAGCGAGTTGGCCAAGGGGTCGCGGAAGCGGACCACCGAGGATCGCAAGCGGGTCCAGTACATCTTCCAGAACCCGTATCTGTCGCTGAACCCACGGCTGACGATCGAGCAGATCGTGAAGCGGCCGATGGAACTGTTCGGCATCGCCAAGGGCAAGGAGGCCACGGAGAGAGTCGTTGCGCTCCTGGAACAAGTAGCGCTTGGTCCTGCCGTGCTCAAGTACCAGGCCTCCCGGTTGTCCGGTGGCGAGCGCCAGCGGGTGGCGATCGCCCGCGCGCTTGCCGCGGAACCCGACGTCCTCGTCTGCGACGAGATCACCTCTGCACTCGACGTTTCCGTCCAGGGCTCGATCGTAGAGCTGTTGGAAAACCTCCGGCTGGACCACGGGATCAGCATGCTCTTCGTGACCCACAACCTGGCGCTGGTGCGGTCGATCGCGGCACGGATAGAGATCCTCAAGGATGGCCGTGTCGTCGAGTCGGGTCCGGTCGTCCGGGTCATGGACACGCCGCGGGACGAGTACACCAAACGCCTCCTGGCGAACAGTCCGACGATCGCCTGATGGCCGGGGCAACTTCTTCCGGTCCGGGGGACCTGTCCTTTGTGATCCCCGAAGATGTGACTTCCAGCGGATTGGGGCGCCATCAGGCAACAATCCCCGCAGTGGATCCCCGGCCCCTTCTTGCCGGCGCGCCCACCTCACTGGCTGACCTCGATGTCCAGATTGCCGGCGCCGGTCGGCTGATGGGCCCTGAGGAGTTCGTGGCCTTCACCCACGGCACTTCTCTGCTCGTCGTGGCCGCAGGAAAGGTTGCTCTCGAGTGGTATGCCCCAGGGCTTGGGCCGACCGACCGGTTCCTGGGCGCATCGATGACCAAGTCGGCGCTCGCCGTCCTCGTCGGCAGCGCCATACGTGACGGCGCGCTCAACCTCGACGACGTTGCCGGCAAGCTCGTCCCGGAACTTTCCGGCAGCGGCTATGAGCGGGTCACGGTCCGGCACCTGGCGTCGATGACCAGCGGGGTCGACTGGCGCGAGAATCACCGGGACCCAGACAGCCTTGGGTCGAGGCTGATCCAGTCTTTCCAGGATGGTTCGGGCAGCTCCCGGGACCTCCTCTGCATGGTGGGCCCGCGGGCTGAACCGGGTACTCGCTACGAGTACTGCACCGCCGATTCCCAGGTCCTCGACTGGGTGCGTGAGCGGGCCACGGGCACGACCTTCGCCGACGGTATGGCGTGGCTGTGGGGCGAGCTTGGCTGCACCAGCGAGGCGATGGTGGCCCTTGATGCCGCTCCCGACTGCGGCGGTGTCGCGATGGCCGGCGGGGGGCTGTCCGCGGCTTCGCGGGATTGGGCACGGATCGGGATGCTTCAGGTCGACGGGACCGTGGACGGTGTGCGGCTGCTCTGCGGCGACTGGGTCGACGAGAGCTCGGCTCCGGCGGCGCGGTTTCTCGAGCCCGGTCGGTTGCCGAGCACGATCACCACGCACGCCGGATTCGGCTACCACTGGTGGCCGCTCGACCTCACCGGCCGGAGGGTCACCGCCGACGGCAGCAGGGGCCAGTTCACGTATGTCGACCGTGACCGGGATGTGGTCGTGGTGAAGACATCGCAGTGGCCTTACGACGAGCCAACCGACCGGCAATGCCGGGACCTGAGCTATCTGGCACTCCCCGAGATCGCCCGCGCAGCCGCACCACTCACTCGAGAGACCACAGAACCACCGAAGGGAGCCACCCCATGAACCCGAACGTCATCATCACCTGCGCACTGACCGGTGCCGGGGACACAGTCGGTCGGAGCGAGCATGTCCCGGTCACGCCGGAGCAGATCGCGGAATCTGGCATCGAAGCGGCGCGGGCCGGCGCGGCCATCGTGCACATACACGTCCGCGACCCCGAGACCGGGAAGGGCTCGCGCGAGGTGTCCTTCTACCGCGAGGTCGTCGAGCGGATCCGGGCCAGCGACGTCGACGTGGTCATCAACACCACAGCCGGTATGGGCGGCGATCTCGTCCTCGACCCGGAGAACCCCACGGACTTCGTCGAGGGCACCGACCTGGTCAGCGGCCTCGAACGGCTCAAACACGTCGAGGAACTCCTTCCCGACATCTGCACTCTCGACTGTGGCAGCCTGAACTTCGGTGAAGGCAGCCTCGTGTACGTGAGCACTCCGGACATGATGCGGGCCGGCGCAAAGCGGATTCAGGAGCTGGGCGTCCATTGCGAGATGGAGATCTTCGACACTGGCCATTTGTGGTTCGCGCGCGAACTCGTCGAGGAGGGCCTTATCGACGCACCGGCGATGTTCCAGTTGTGCATGGACATCCCATATGGCGCCCCCGCCGATCCTGCGCTGTTGATGGCGATGGTCAATCAGCTGCCCGAGGGGGCAGTGTGGGCATCGTTCGCGCTCGGCCGGAAGCAGATGCCGTGGGCGGCGCAGTCTGTGTTGCTCGGTGGTCACGTCAGGGTCGGGCTCGAGGACAACCTCTACCTGAGCAGAGGCGTGAAGGCGA